>DASVZT010000094.1:0-9116 GCA_036391495.1 Candidatus Limnocylindrales bacterium | reverse complement strand
CTCCAGGGGCAGCTCGAACAGCCGCGTCATCGACCGGCTCCCGCTCCCGGAGCCCGCGAAGCACCCGAGGCAGCCGAAGCACCCGGGGCATCCGAGCCAGGCGCGCCGACCGGTCCACCCAACCCGGCCCGCTCGCGGACGATCCGCGCGAACTCGCGGGCGACCAGCTCCGGCCGTTCCTCGCGGAGCAGCGGCATCGCCATCCGCTCGCGCCGCACGTCGGCCCGCTCGACCTCGACGACGTGGAGCCCCTCGTCGAAGAGCGGCGCCGTGAAGATCGGGCGCCCGCTCGGACCGACGATTTCCGACCCGCCCCAGAAGGCGATCGACTCGTCGACCCCGACCCGGTTGACGAAGACGACGACGCTCGTCGTCAGCTGCGCGTAGGCGCGCATCAGCGTCCACCACGACGTCGCCGTCCCGAGGCCGGCCTCGTTGGCCGCCGCGACGTCGCGTCCCGGGGACGAGGAGACGTTGATGAGCAGCTCCGCGCCGTCGAGCGCCAGGACGGCCGCGGAGCCCAGGTGCCAGAAGTCCTCGCAGATCGCGATGCCCACGCCGACTCCGAGCCGGGAGCGGACGCTGCGCAGGCGGTCGCCGGCGGCGAAGAACCTGCGCTCGTCGAAGAGCCCGTATGTCGGCAGGTAGAGCTTGCGGTGGACGTGCCGGATCTCGCCATCCTCGAGGAGGGCGGCCGCGATGAACAGCCGATGGTCGGCCGACTCTTCGACGAACGAGACGACCGCGGAGATACCTCGCGTGGCGGCGACGAGCTGGCGCAGTCGCGGATCGTCGAGCCGCAGGGCGACCTCCGGCGCGAGATCCTGGAGGAGATAGCCCGTCAGCCCGAGCTCCGGGAAGACGACGAGGTCGGCGCGCTCCTCGCGGGCCTCGGCCAGGAGGTCGCGGTGGCGCGCCAGGTTCTCCTCGAGGTGGCCGAGCCGCGGTGCGATCTGGGCGAGGGCGATCCGGAGGGATTCCACGCGAGCAGTCTATCCGCCGGCGCTGCCGCCCCCGCGGCGGGTCCGTGACCGCCGGCTCGTCGACCGCGGTTGGGGAACAGCCCGCGCTGGCCGGGAGCCGGCCTCAGGTCGGGCCCCGGCCGTCAGGTCGGGCCCCGGCCGTCAGGTCGGGCCGGAACCCGCCGCACCCGCGGACCCGGCCGCACCCGCGGCGCCCGGGGAACCAGCGGAACCCGCCGCGCCCGGGACTGACGGCGCCCCGCGGCCCGTCGCCTGGAGCTGCTCGGCCGACCCGTCGACACGCTCCGCGAAGTGGCACGCGACCCGATGACCCGGCGCAACCTCGCGGAACTCCGGGTCGACCGTCTCGCACACCTCGGGCCTGCCGAGCCGTTCCCGGAGCCAGCAGCGCGTGTGGAAGCGGCAGCCCGACGGCGGGTCGACAGGCGACGGCACGTCGCCGACGAGGATGATCCGCCGCCGGCGCCCCTCGACGACGGGGTCCGGGATCGGGATCGCCGAGAGGAGCGCGACGGTGTACGGGTGAAGAGGCGTCCGGTTGAGCGACCGCGACGAGGCGAGCTCGACGATCCGGCCGAGGTACATCACGGCGATCCGGTCGCTGATGTGCCGAACCACCGAGAGATCGTGGGCGATGAACAGGTAGGTCAGCCCGAGCCGATCCTGGAGGTGTTCGAGCAGGTTGATGATCTGTGCCTGGATCGACACGTCGAGGGCGCTCACGGGCTCGTCGGCGATCACGAGATCCGGCTCCAGGGCCAGGGCGCGGGCGACGCCGATGCGCTGACGCTGGCCGCCGGAGAACTCGTGTGGATAGCGCTCGCCGAATTCAGGGTCGAGCCCCACGAGCTCGAACAGCTCCCGGACGCGCGACCGACGGTCGACCTGGGCGCCGATCCCGTGGATGTCGAGCGGCTCCCCGACGATCCCACCTGCCGTCATGCGCGGGTCGAGGCTCGCGTAAGGGTCCTGGAAGATCATCTGCATGCGCCGGCGCATCCGTCGGAGCCGGCTCCCCTCGAGCGTCGTGATCTCCATCCCGTCGAAGGAGATCCGTCCGGCAGTCGGTCGGTACAGGCGAAGGATCGCGCGACCGGTCGTGCTCTTCCCGCAGCCCGACTCGCCGACGAGGCCGAGCGTCTCTCCGCGCCGCACCGTGAACGAAACACCGTCGACCGCCCGGACGTCGC
Source organism: Candidatus Limnocylindrales bacterium (assembly GCA_036391495.1). Taxonomy (GTDB): domain Bacteria; phylum Chloroflexota; class Limnocylindria; order Limnocylindrales; family CSP1-4; genus DASVZT01. Next base: position 6,943 of record DASVZT010000094.1, on the reverse strand, counting down.
CGACCCGACGGGAGATGATGACGCCCCGGTTGATCGGGAACCAGACCTTCAGCTCGCTGACCTCGAGGAGCTGCGTCTCCGCGCCATCCGGCGTCACCCCCGACCCCGCTCCCGACGCGGCCCCGGACGTCACTCCCGACCCTGCGACGCGCGCCCCGACGGCCTCGCCGGCCTGCGCCGCGGGGACGATTCCCTCCCTCATCGATCCGTCCCGCCTTGCGGGGTCTCGAACTCCACGACGTCCTCCGCCTCCGCCGCCGCATCGCCTGGCGACGACGGTGACGGCAGCGACGCGGTCACGAACCCCTCGCGGAGCGGTCGCCCGGCCCGGGCCTCCTCGGCGGTGGCGGGATTCCAGCAGGCGAGCCGATGAGTCGCTCCCGGACCCGTCGTCGTTACCCGCTCCGTCGGGACGAACGGGAGGAGCGACGGGTTCTCGTCCCAGCACCTCGGCAGCCGCCAGGCGCAGCGGGGGGCGAACGGGCAGCCGACCGGCGCCCGGCGGAGGTCGGGGGGCGTCCCCTCGATCGGGACGAGCGACGAGTCCTCGCGCTCGTCGAGGCGCGGGATCGAGTGGAGCAACCCGACGGTGTAGGGATGACGGGGCGCGGCGAACAGCTCCGGCGTCGTCGCGGTCTCGACGACGAAGCCCGCGTACATGACGTTGATGCGCCTCGTCATGCCGGCGACGACCCCGAGGTCGTGCGTGATGAGGATGACGGCCGTCCCCCGCTCCGCCGTCAGGCGCTGGAGCACCTCGAGCACCTGTGCCTGGATCGTGACGTCGAGTGCCGTCGTCGGCTCGTCGGCGATCAGGAGCTTCGGCTCGAGAGCGAGGGCCATGGCGATCATCACGCGCTGGCGCATCCCGCCGGAGAACTGGTGCGGGAAGTTCCGCAGGCGTGACGCGGGCTCCGGGATCCCGACCATCCCGAGGAGCTCGACCGCCCGCGCGCGTGCCGCCGCGGACCCAACCCGCCGGTGCGCCTGGATCGTCTCGACCATCTGCTCCTCGACGGTCAGGACCGGGTTGAGGCTCGTCATCGGGTCCTGGAAGATCATCGCGATGTCCTTGCCCCGGATGTCGCGCATGTCCGCCTCGGCGATCCTCGTGAGATCGATCCCTTCGAACCGGACGCTCCCGCCCTCGATCCGTCCTGCCGGCCGGGGAAGGAGGCGCATGACGGCGAGGTTCGTGACGCTCTTGCCGCAGCCCGACTCGCCCACGAGGCCGAGCGTCTCGCCGGCGTCGATGTCGAAGGAGACGCCGTTCACGGCGTGGATCGTGGCGTCGTGGGTGCGGAAGCGGACGACGAGGTCGTCGATCTCGAGGAGGGCCATCGAACCGCTATCGCTTCAGCCGCGGGTCGAGCGACTCGCGCAGGCCGTCCCCGAGCAGGTTGAAGCCGATCGCGCTGATCACGATCGCCGCCCCGGGGAAGAAGATCAGGTGCGGGGCAGACTGGAGGAAGCGGGCCGAGTCGGTCAGCATCTCGCCCCACTCCGCGATGCGCGGGTCGCCCGGGCCGAGACCGAGGAAGCCGAGGCCCGCGACGTCGATGATCGCCGTCGCGAGGGCGAGGGTCGCCTGGACGATCAGCGGAGTCAGCGCGTTCGGGAGCATGTGGCGCAGGAGGAGCCGGGGACCGGACGCCCCGATCGAACGCGCCGCGATCACGAAGTCCGACTCCCGGAGCGCGAGCAGGCTGCCCCGCAGGAGCCGGGCGAAGATCGGGGCATAGGACACGCCGACCGCGAGCATGATCTGGAGCTCTCCATGGCCGAGCCAGGCCACGATGCCGATCGCGAGGAGGATGCCGGGGACTGCGAGCAGGACGTCGACGATCCGCATGAGGACCGTGTCCACCCTGCCGCCGACCCCGCCGGCCACGGCGCCGATGACCGATCCGAACACGAGCCCGAAGAACACGGCGATGACGCCGACCGTGAGGCTGATCCGCGCGCCATACAGGACCCGCGTCAGCTCATCGCGCCCGAGCAGGTCCGTGCCCATGAGGTGCGCGGCGCTCGGGCCCTGCCGACCCTGGGCGAGATTGCCCACCGTCGGGTCGTAGGGGGCGATGTACGGGGCGAGCACCGCTCCGACCACGAAGATGGCGATGCAGACGAGCCCGACGAGGGCCGGCCCATTCCGCAGGAGGCGCTGCCAGGCGTCGCCCCAGAGGCCGCGGCTGGCGCGGGGCGCGGCCCGGACGACGATCGTGGGCTCGAGGGCGGTCATCTCAGGAGTACCTGATCCGCGGATTGAGGAAGGCGTAGCCGATGTCGACGACCAGGTTCACGAGGAGGAAGATCGTGGCGAAGATCAGGATCAGCGACTGGACGACCACGTAGTCGTGGTTCTGGATGGCGGCCACGACCCACGACCCCACGCCATTCCATGAGAACACCGTCTCGGTGAGGACGGCGCCCGCGAGCAGGCCGCCGACCTGGAGGCCGATGACGGTCGTCACCGGCAGCCACGCGTTCCGCATGATGTGCCGGCTGTCGACGCGTCCCTCGGACAGGCCCTTGGCGCGCGCGGTCCGCACGTAGTCCTCGTTGCTGACGTCGATCACCGACGCGCGCGTGATCCTCGTGACGATCGCGAGCGGGATCGAGCCGAGGGCGATCGACGGGAGGATGAGGTGCGCGACGGCGTCGACGACGGCGTTCGGCCGCCCGGAGAGGATCGCGTCGACGATCGCGAAGTGCGTCACCGGGTCGACCCTCAGGCGCGGATCCAGCTGGCCGATCGCCGGCAGCCAGTGGAGCGTCACGCCGAACACGAAGACCAGCGTGTAGCCGAGGACGAAGATCGGGATCGAGATCCCGAAGAGGGAGATGACGGTGACGAGGCCGTCGACCCAGCCGTTCGGGTGCCGTGCCGCCAGCCGGCCGAGGGGGATCCCGAGCCCGACGGCGAAGATGAGCGCGCCGACCGTCAGCTCGATGGTCGCGGGGAACCGGACGAGGAAGACCGACGACACGGCCCGCCCGTCGACGACGCTCGATCCGAAGTCGCCGCGGAAGAGCCGCCCGAGGTACCCGAGGTACTGCTCGTAGAGGGGCCGGTCGAGCCCGAAGTCATGGTTGAACTGCGCGACGAGCTGCGGCGTCGCGTGCTGACCGAGGATCGCCTCGGCCGGCCCGGCACCCGGCAGGACGTGCAGGAAGCCGAAGAGGATGACCGACAACCCGAAGAGCACAGGGATCGCCGAGAGCACTCGGCGGACGATGAACCTGAGCACCGGGCGAGGTCAGCCTCCACGTTGAAGAAACGATCCCCCGGGATCGGGCGACCCCGGGGGATCGATCGTTGGCGATGGTACAGCCCGGACACGCCGCGCGGGCGCGGGAGGCGCCTGCGCGGACGTGCCGGTGTTCGAGCTACTGGAGCCAGACGGAGTTGAAGTACTCGATCCCGTTGCTGGCCCCGACGAACCCATGCACCTTGGTCGTGTAGGCGCCGGGCGGTGTCGAGTTGACGACCGGAACGGCCGGAAGGTCCTGCGTCAGCAGGTCCTGGACCTGGCCCCAGTCGGCGTTCGCCGCATCGACGCTCGCCTCGGTCAGGGCCTTGGTCATCAGGCTGTTGGCCTTGTCGTTCTTCCAGTGGAACTGCAGGTTCGGCTGCCCGTTCTGGTACCCGAACCACGCCGTGTAAAGGAAGTTGTCGGCACCGGCCCAGTCGCAGGTCCAGCCGAACAGGTAGAGCGGCAGCTTGCCGTTCGTCGCGTCGGTGATGTACCCGCCGTGCCAGTCCTCGGTCTTGAACGAGACCGTGAAGCCGATGGCCTGGAGGTCGTTGGCGATCGCCTGCGCGATGCCCTTCGGGTCAGGCATGTACGGGCGGACGACGTTCGAGGGGTAGTAGAGCTCGATCTGCTTCTGCGCGGCGCTCAGGTTGGCCTTCGCAAGGTCGGCCTTCGCCTGGTCGACGCTGTACGCGGGCAGGGTCTGGGCCTTGAAGCCGATCGTCGCCGGCGGCATCCAGCCCGTCGGCACCTTGCCGAGGCCGGAGTAGAAGGCGTCAGCGTAGCTCTGCTTGTTGAGCGCCTCGGAAACCGCGAGGCGGACGTTGCGGTCGGCGTAGATCGTCGCCTTCCCGCCCACGCTCTGGTTCATGTCGAGGTTGAGCTGGTTGCACGAGGCGCCGCGATCGATGATCGTCAGCCCCGAGCCCTGGGCGGTCTTGACGTCGAGCGGCGAGATGGAGAACGCGAGGTCCACGGCGCCGGACTGCAGGGCCTGCAGCTTCGCGGTGGAGTCGCCGATGGGCTTGAAGGTGACCTGGTCGAGGTGCGCCGCGTTCGGAGCGTCCCAGTAGTTGGGGTTCTTGACCAGCGTGACGTGGTCGCCGGGCACCCACTCCTTGAACATGAACGGTCCCGTGCCGACCATGTCCTGGCCCTGGCCGAGCGAGCCCTGCGCGTACTTGTTGTCCTTGAGGGGTGTCTGGTCCGCGTTGCCGGCCTTCAGCGCGGCCGGGCTCTCGATCCCGAACACCGCGAGGGTCGACGCGAGCAGGAAGTTCGACTGCGGCTGCTTGAGGGCGAAGACGACGGTGTCCGCGCCCTGGGCGGTCACGGACGCGATGTTCGACCCGCTGCCGAACCCGCCGAAGACCGCGCCGTAGTAGTAGGCGTTGTCCTGGAGGTCGCCCTTCGGGAAGTTCTGCCAGCGGTTGTAGTTGTAGACGACGGCGTCGGCGTTGAAGTCGGTGCCGTCATGGAACTTGACGCCAGTGCGCAGCTTGAACGTGTACGTCTTGCCGTCGGCGCTGACCGTGGGGAGGTCGGCCGCCAGGACGGGGACGACCGTGCTGATCGTGCCCGGCTTCAGTCCGACGAGACCCTGGATGACCTGCGCCTCGACGTACAGCGAGTTGCCATCGCTCACGAGGGAGGGGTCGGCGAAGGCCATGTCGCCGTCGAGGGCGACGACCATCGTTCCGCCGGCGACCGGCTGGCCGCTCGCCGCTGCCGACGACTCGCCGGCCGAGGCGGACGGCGCCTCGCTCGTGGCGGCCGACTCGCTCGCGGACGGAGCTGTCGTGGCCGTGCTCGAGGAGCACGCCCCGACGACGAGTGCCGTCACTGCGAGGAGCGTCCCTAGACGGGTACGGATCATGTTCTCGCCTCCTACCTGGTCGTTCCGTCGCTCGCCATCCGGTCGATCGACGGCTCGATACCTGCTCCACCCCCTCCCGGGGGTCTTGTTCCGGGCCGACGCCAGCAGCCCGCGGCAGGGTCTCCTATCCCTCCGCCGCGAGGACCGCGCTCGTGCCGATCTCCGCCTGCTGCTCGGCCACCGTTTGGACGGTGGTCGCCGAGACCTCCTCGGCGAAGTGGCAGGCGACGGTATGCGCCGGATCCGAGTCCGGCAGGGTCCGCAGGAGCGGCTCCTCGGCCGCGCAGCGCTCGGGATTCCCGAGCTTCTCGCGCAGCCAGCAGCGCGTGTGGAATCGGCAGCCCGAGGGCGGCGCGGCCGGCGACGGGACGTCGCCCTTGAGGACGAGGCGCGTTCGCTTGTGGCGCGGATCGGGCTGCGGGACGGCCGACAGCAGGGCAACGGTGTACGGGTGACGCGGCCGCGCGTAGAGGTCCTCGACCGGCGAGCTCTCGGCGAGCTTGCCCAGGTACATGACCCCGACGCGGTCGCTCAGGTACTCGACGACCGAGAGATCGTGGGTGATGAAGAGGTAGGTCAGGCCGAACTCATTCCGGAGGTCGCCGAGCAGGTTCAGGATCTGCGAGCGGATCGAGACGTCGAGAGCCGACACGGGCTCGTCGCAGACGATGAAGTCGGGGTTGAGCGCGAGCGCGCGGGCGATCCCGAGCCTCTGACGCTGCCCGCCCGAGAACTCGTGCGGGTAGCGCCGCGTGTACTCGCGCCGCAGGCCGACAGCCTCGAGGACGTCGCCGACGCGCTTGTCGCGCACCTTGCGGTCGCGCCAGCGGTTCTCTTTGTTCGCCTGCGCGATGAGTCCCTCGCCAATGAGGTCGCTCACTGGCATCCGCGGGTTGAGCGATCCGAAGGGGTCCTGGAAGATGATCTGCATCTTCTGCCGGAGCGGCTTGAGCTCGTGCGGCTTCATGGCCGTCACGTCCAGGCCCTTGAAGACGACCCGTCCAGCGGTCGGCGGCGTCAGGCGCAGGATCGACCGGCCGAGAGTCGTCTTCCCGCAGCCGGACTCGCCGACGAGGCTGTATGTCTCCCCGGGCATGATCGAGAGATCGATCCCGTCGACGGCGTAGACCGTCCCGACCTGGTGACGCAGGATCCCGCCGAAGATCGGGAAGTACTTCTTGAGGCCGCTGACGCTCAGGAGCGGCTGCGTCCCGTCGGCGGCGGCGGCCCGGTGGTGAGCCGTCGTCGCCGCAGTCGCCGCCATCCCGGGGGGCGGGGCGGCCGGCGCGTGGATCGGGCCGATCGGCTGCTCCATCGTCATCGGGCGGATCCCCCATCGATCGTGCGCTCGTCGGCGAGGAAGGCGGCCTCGGCCACCGATTCGTCCGCCCCGGGCAGGTGGGTCGGGTGGAGATCACCGGTCCCGATGGTCGGGCCCGGGCGGCCCGCCCCGGCCGGGGTGTACAGCAGGCAGCGCGCCTCCTGTCCCGGCGCGCCGGCCGGGTAGAGCTCCGGCGGCACTTCCCGGCATGCCTGCCAGTGATACGAGCAACGGGGCTCGAAACGGCACGCGGGCGGCAGGTTGAACGGCGACGGCACGGTGCCCCTGATCGCCTCGAGCCGATCGCCGCGCTTGACGACGCTCGGGATGGAGCGGATGAGGCCCTCGGTGTACGGGGCGCGCGGATGCAGGAAGACGTCGTTGACGTCGCCGCGCTCGACGATCTGGCCGGCGTACATGACGATGACGTTCTGGACCATCTCCGCGACGACGCCGAGATCGTGCGTGATGAGCATGAGGGCGGCGCCG
>DASVZT010000093.1:0-6575 GCA_036391495.1 Candidatus Limnocylindrales bacterium | reverse complement strand
CGATCTGATCGGTCATGGCACCGTGGGTCTCAGGCGCCGGCGGCATCTGCAGGTCGAACGATCGGGAAGCCCTCGCGTTCGGCCGCCTGGGCGAGCCGTTCATCCAGCGTGACGAACTCGAGCGTGTGCGGATGGCCCTCGGCTGCGGCGGAAGCCGCCGCGAGCTGGAGGGCGTCGGCGGCCCGTAACGGGTGGACGCGCAGGAGCCTGATCGCCGTCTCGCGCACGATCGCTACCGGTTGAACTTCGAGCCAGGATCCCGCGAGAGCCTTCAGCCGATGCAGCGCAGCGCTCATCTCCGCGGGGGCCAGTGCCGCTTCTCGCTCCAGTCGTGCAAGTGCGGAGACGCATTCGACCTCCGATGCCCACCACGCCACGATCTCGGGATCGGCTCTGAGAGTTCGCAGGACGGCCGTGGTCGACGCCTCGCCGATGAGAAGGGGGACGATCGCGGAGCTGTCCCAGAACCTCACCGCCCGGACCGGCGGTCTTCGAGGAGGACGGCGACGCCGCTCACTCCCTCGCGCAGTGGCGTCGGCGGCGTCAGCAATGTCTCGGGAGACACGCGACCCTCGCCGACGCGGATGACGCCCGCGCGCTGCAGTCGCCGCACGCGGCCTGTCTGATCCGGCGACGACGTGACCGGCTCCAGTCGCGCGACGGGCACGCCGCGATCGAGGATCAGGATGCTCTCGCCGGCCCGGACGCGGTCGATCAGCGAGCTCAAGCGATTCTTGGCTTCGGTGATCGTCGTGGTGTTCATGTGGCCATAATAGCCATGTCGGTCAGGCCATTCAAGGCGCCGAATGGGCGCCGATCACCCGCCGATCACCCGCCGATCACGCCGAGCTCGCGCCCGACCCGCTGGAACACCGCCAGGGCTTTGTCGAGCTGCTGGTCGGTGTGGGCCGCCGTGACGATCGTGCGAAGGCGCGCCCGGTCGAGCGCGACCGTCGGGTAGACGACCGACGTCGCGAAGACACCCTCCTCGAACAGCCGGTCGCTGAACCGGATGGCCGCGGCCGAGTCGCCGACGATGACCGGCGTGATCGGCGTCTCCGACGCGCCGGTGTCGAAGCCGAGGCGGGAGAGCTCGGCCTTGAAGCGGCGCGTGTTCGACCACAGCCGCTCGTGGAGCTCCGGCTCCTCCTCGAAGATGTGGATCGCCTCCAGGCAGGCTGCCGCGACGGCCGGTGGATGCGAGGTGGAGAAGAGGAACGGCCTCGCCCGCTGGGTGAGCATCTCGCGCAGCGCGCGCGATCCGGCGACGTAGCCGCCAAGGACGCCGACCGCCTTCGACAGCGTCCCGACCTGGATGTGGACGCGGCCGTGCAGGCCGAAATGGTCGACCGTCCCGCGGCCGTTGTGCCCGAGGACGCCCGAGGCGTGCGCGTCGTCCACCATGACCGCGGCGCCGACCTCCTCGGCCGCCTCGACGATCCCGGGGAGCGGCGCGATGTCGCCATCCATCGAGAAGACCCCGTCGGTCACGACCAGGATCGAGCGATACGCTCCCGAGCCGTCCGGGCGCCCCTCGCGAGCGGCCTTCTGCAGGATCCCGCGCAGCGCCTCGACGTCCTTGTGCGGGAAGACGACCCGCGGCGCCTTCGCGAGGCGCATCCCGTCGATGATCGAGGCGTGATTGAGCGCGTCGGAGACGATGAGATCCGACTCGCCCGTGACGACCGGGATGACGCCCGTGTTCGCCGTGAAGCCGGACTGGAACGTCAGGACCGCCTCGGTCTGCTTGAAGCGCGCGAGCTCGGTCTCCAGCTCCTCGTGGAGCGACATCGTCCCCGCGATCGTCCGCACCGCACCCGACCCGGCCCCGAATTCGGTCGCCGCCGAGGCCGCCGCGCGGACCATGCGCGGATGGTGGGTGAGACCGAGATAGTCGTTCGAGGCGAGGCTGATGACGGAGCGGCCGTCGACGACGCACTCCGGCCCCTGCATCGAGGTGAGGATGCGCAGCGGCCGGTAGAGATGCTGGCGCTTGAGCTCGTCGAGCTCGTCGTCGAGGAAGGCGAGCGGATCGGCTCGCCGCGTCGTCGCCATCGCAGGCTCCTTCGCGTCTCTGGGGCGGCCCGGTCCGTACCGGGTCGTCGAATGCGTCCTAGGCCGTCCAGTCCATGATGACCTTGCCCGAGTCACCCGAGCGCGCCGCGGCGAACGCCGCTTCGTGGTCGCGGAACGAGAAGCGGTGGGTGATCGCCGGTCGGATGTCGAGGCCCGACTGGACCATCACCGTCATCTTGTACCAGGTCTCGTACATCTCCCGACCGTAGATGCCCCGCAGCGTGAGCATCTTGAAGACGATCTCGTTGATGTCGAGCGAGATCTCCGACGTCGGGATCCCGAGCTGGGCGATGCGCCCGCCGTGGGCCATGTTGGCGATCGCGCTCCGCAGCGCCGACGCATTGCCGGACATCTCGAGGCAGATGTCGAAGCCCTCGACCATGCCGAGCTCCGCCTGGACGTCGTGGAGGTCCCGCGTCCGCGGATCGACGGCAAGCGAGGCGCCCATCTGCATCGCGAGCTCCCGCCGGAAGCGGTTCGGCTCCGACACGACCACGTGACGAGCGCCGGCGTGCCGGACGACGGCCGTCGCCATCAGCCCGATCGGCCCCGCGCCCGACACCAGGACGTCCTCGCCGAGGACGGGGAAGGCGAGCGCCGTGTGGACCGCGTTTCCGAACGGGTCGAAGATCGCGGCGACCTCGGGATCGATGCCCGGCGCGTGGTGCCAGACGTTCGTCATCGGCAGCACCACGTACTCGGCGAAGGCACCGTCCCGTCCCACGCCGAGCCCGACGGTGTGGGCGCAGAGCTCGCGCCGGCCGGCGAGGCAGTGGCGGCAGCGGCCATCGACGACGTGACCCTCGCCGCTGACGAAGTCGCCCGGGGCGAAGCCGGCGACGTTCGACCCGACCTCGACGACGTGGCCGGCGAACTCGTGCCCGGCGATCAGCGGCGGCTCGATCGTCTTGGCCGCCCAGGGGTCCCAGGAGTCGATGTGGAGGTCCGTCCCGCAGATCCCCGTCTTCTCGACGCGGATGAGGACGTCGTTGATGCCGACACCCGGGTCCGGGACGGTCTCGAGACTGAGGCCGGGCCCGGGTGCTGTCTTGACGAGCGCGAGCATCGATGACCTCCTGGTCAGGCGCGGGTCTCTGTGCGACCTCGACGACTGAGGAGCCGCTCCGCCGGGCTGCCGGCCGGCGCGGTCCCGTCGGCGTCGACGATCGGGCTCTCGACCGACCCGACGCCCTCGACCTCTACCCGGGCCACGTCGCCGGGCTCGAGATAGACGGGCGTCTCGCGGAAGACGCCGACACCCGAGGGTGTGCCGGTCGCGACGATGTCGCCGGGCTCGAGCGTGATGACCGAGCTGATGAACTCCACGAGCGCCGGGATGTCGAAGATGAGGTCGGAGCTCAGCGCGTCCTGCATCGCGACCGGGCGCCCGGCGTCCGGTCCCGCGGCAGGGACGCGCCACGAGCGGACGGGGAGCGCCGGGTCGCGCCCGATCTCGTCGGCGGTGACGAACGTGGCGCTCATCGGGCAGAACGTATCGGAACCCTTCGCGCGCAACCACTGCCCGTCGCCATGTTCGCCGGGGGCCAGGGCGACCTTGTTCCCCTGCCAGTCGCGTGCCGAGACGTCATTCAGCGCGACGTACCCCGCCACGTGCGACCAGGCGTCGGCCGCCGGCACGCGGCGGGCCGACCGGCCGATGACGAAGGCGAGCTCGGCCTCGAGATCGAGGGCGTGGGTCCCGGCCGGGCGGATGACGGGCTCGCCATCGGCCACGAGCGCGTTCGCGAACTTCGAGAAGAGGAGCGGTCGGTCGGGAAGCGGCGCCCCCTGCTCGAGGACGTGGGCTCGGTAGTTGTGGCCGACGCACACGATCTTGGCGGGTCTCGCGACGGCGGGGGTGGGTCGGACGTCGGCGAGATCGAGCTCGGCGAACGGGCCCGACGAGCCGTTTCGGCCCAGGCGGGAGTCGATCGCGCCGGCCGCCTCGCGGACCTGCGCCAGGTCCGGGTCGGCCTCGAGCAGGCCCCCGAGATCGAGCCAGCGGAGCTCCTCGGCCAGGAGCCGCGCCTCGACGAGCGCGGCAAGCCCGACGACGCGGTCGCCGCGGATCACGCCGACGGTCGGCAGGTCGAGCTCGTCGCGGTAGCCGATCAGGCGCATCTCATCCCCTTCCTGCCCGGGCCGGCGCATCCCTCCATGGGCGACGCGCGACCGGGCTCACTGGCTGGCCGAGGGGGACGCGCTCGGCGCGGTCATCGTGCTGGAGCACTGGGCCTCCGGGTTCGTGCGCTCGGCGCTCTTCTGGTAGAAGTCGACGATCGCGTTGACGTCCAGCTTGTCGAGGAGCAGGACGCGATCCCAGACGACGGCAGCGTACGGCGTCGACATCTGATCGAAGCGGGCGACGACCGGGCTGAGCTGTCCCGCCGGGAACTGGCAGACGGGGCTCGGCGGCAGCGACCCTACCAGCGCGCGGAGCGGCTGGAGCGTCGTGTCGTCGCAGGCGTCGTTCGGCCCGCAGCGGTAGAGGACGACCAACCCGCCGTGCTCGAGGTTGTGAATCCAGCCCTGGGGGACCGGCGCCTCGTCCTTGCCGTAGAAACGGGCTTCGATGGGGCCCTGGCCCGGGGCGTTGTAGTGGGAGCCGGACGCCGGCGGGCACGAGGCGTAACGGACGGAGGCCCCGGCGTCGACGTGCGACCGCCCCATGTCGTCCTGTGCCTGGCCCGGCAGCGGCGCCGGGGCGCCGGGAGCAGCGGTGGCCGCGGGTGCGGGCGTCAGCTGGGACTCGCAGGCGAACGCCGCCTGGCTGGTCGAGAGGAGCAGGAGGACGGCCCCGACGGCGACCACGGCGATCGCCACCAGCCCGATGATCGGGCCGCGGTTGCGCGTGACGAACGAACGGGGGCCGACGTCCGGGGTCGGACGGTCGACCTGGCGGCGACCGGCGCGCGCGGTCCCGCTCGGCCCCGCGTGGGTCGGGCCGCTCATCGGCCGGGACGACGCGCCAGGCGATGGAGCTCGAGACGGGGCGGCCGGCCCGCCCGGGTCGGCGAGGCGCCTGGCGGATCGACGGGGCGATCGGTTGGACACGGTCGAGGACTCCTCGGCGATCGGGGACGCTCTGCGCGAGCGTGGCGTGAGCCTACGTCAGATGTGCCGTCGCGACAGGACGAGGCGCCTGGCCTGCACCCTCACTGCTCCGAGAGGTACTGGCGGGCGACCGGGCGCGTGAGCCCGCGGAACAGCGCGGTCGCGACGACGGCCATGGCGATCGCGGCGACGATGCCGGCGATCGAGCCGCCGAGCAGCAGCGCGGGCACGGCCGGGATGGTGAGGCTCGACAGGCCGAGGGCGAGGTTGCGCGCTGCCTCCTTGCGCTGGAGGACCAGCGTGATCGTGAAGATGGTGTAGGCCAGCAGGCCCATCCACAGGATGCCGACGAAGCTCACGGGCGCGTCGATCGCCTGGTCGATCACCCAGCGGAGCGACAGTCCGATGCCGGCCAGGATGAGGAAGGCATAGACGAGGAAGAAGCGGATGCCGAACGGCATCGACGGTCGCGGCTCGGCAGGGTTGGTCACGTGCGGGATTGTCCTACACCACGCGCTCACTTCTCAGGGCGGCACGTCGGCGCGGAAGGCGTGGCCCGCGACGCGGAGCAGGTCCAGGCAGGCTCGCCAGCCCGCCCGTTCGTCGCTTGGTTTGACATCGAGCGGCATGGGCATACTGTTAGGGGGTACGAGACTTACCCCTAACTGGGATCACCCCTAACCTACCGAGAAGACGCACTTCCTGCTTCGGGATCACGACCTCCTCCGTCCGAACCGCCCACTGCTGCGGGTCGTCGATCCGATCCTGAGGTTCTACTTTGCCGTCATGCGACGGGACCTCGGTCGCTTCTCATCGCGCCAGACCCGTCCCGCCTGGACTGACGCGAAGACGCGCTTCGACGCTCAGGTCCTCGGGCCGCACTTCGAGTCGATCGCTCGCGATTGGACGGAGCGCTACGCGTCCTCCTCCACTGTGGGCACGGATCAGCGCCAAGTCGGCTTCGCCCAGGTGCATGACCCACAGAGCCGACGAGGGTTCGAGCTCGATGTCGTGGTGGCTGGGCAGGGGAACGAGAGTCGGAAGCTCTACGCGATCGGCGAGGTCAAGGGAGGGGAGGCTGTGCGGACGGTCGCCGATCTGCGACGCCTCGACCGACTGCGGGGGCTACTGTCGAGTCGGGCCGACACGGCGGACACGAAGCTCATCCTGTTCGGCCGATCTGGCTTCACAGACGATCTTGTCGCCTTGGGGACCGGGCGCGGCGACGTCGAACTCGTCGATCTTGCCCGGATCTACGACGGCGAATGACTGCGCGCGTTCCATCATCTCTGGGCTGCCCATTTGGCAGCGTCAAGGGCTAGCCGGGTGAGGATCGAGACTCCCGAATGGGTCCGCGACGCCGTCTTCTACCAGATCTTCCCGGACCGCTTCGCCCGTAGCGGACGGGTCGAGGCGCCGGGTGCGCTCGAACCGTGGGCGGCACC
>DASVZT010000092.1:0-8519 GCA_036391495.1 Candidatus Limnocylindrales bacterium | reverse complement strand
GGCGAGTTGCGCCGGCAGCATCCGCCGATCGGAGAACTCGAGCAGGCAGATCGATTCGGCCGGCCGCGCGTCGGCCGCGTCGCACCCTGCCCACAGCCCGAGATCGGCTGACGGATCCCGGACGAGGGCGATGGCGGTCATCGGGCCGAGCGGCGTCGCGAGCTCCCGGCTGACGAGGCGGCCGACGGGCTGGCGCGGACGCGACATGGGGCTCACGACCGTGATGCTCCCATGAACACGACCGACCCGGGGGGTGTCGCGCGGCGGTCTCGCGGGGCGGTCTCGCGGGGCGGTCTCGCGGGACGGTCTTCACGGCGGTCCCGCCCTCCCCAGGCTTGTCCGGGGCGATGTCGGCCGCAGTGGCATTCCCGCGGTTAGCGCCCCGACAAGACCGCCGCCGGGCGGATCCGCCGGAGGCGAGCCCAGCCGATCGTGCGCGGCCCGATCTCAAGTGAGCGCGTACCCGCTCCGTGTCCTGCCCCGGACCAGCGCTCGACCAAGCTCACGAGCCCCTATCGCCGACCCTTACGCAGAAGTTGCCGGTACCAGCGACATCGGCCGAGGTAGGGGTCGCCAAGAGGGCGGCGCGCCACGGTCAAGCCGATCGGAGGCGAGCCGCAAGCTCCGGGTGGCCGCCAGGGTGCACTAGGATCGGAGGATGGTCGCGCCCACCCCGATCCCGATCATCCTCGACGTCGACACCGGCATCGACGACAGCGTGGCCCTGCTGTACGCGTGCGCCTCGCCCGAGGCCGAGCTCGTGGCGGCCACGTGTCTCTTCGGGAACGCCGAGGCGCAGCAGGTGGCCGAGAACACGCGCGCCGTCCTCGAGCTCGCGGGACGCGGCGACGTCGAGGTCGCCATCGGACGTGAGACGCCGCTCGTCCGCGCGCTCGTCACGACGCCCGAGACGCACGGTCCGCGCGGGATCGGCGACGCTCTCCTGCCGCCGGCCACGCACCCGCTGTCCCCGCGCCGGGCAGTCGATGTCGTCATCGGCACCGCCACCGATCGACCCGGCGAGGTGACGCTCGTTACGCTCGGCCCGCTCACGACGCTGGCGATGGCGCTGGAACGCGAGCCCGCGCTGCCGCGCCTGCTGCGCCGCTGGGTGGCGATGGCCGGCGCCTTCGGCGTCCCGGGGAACACGACGCCCGTCGCCGAGTGGAACGTGCACTCCGATCCGGAGGCGGCGAAGCTCGCGTTCGCCGGCTGGGCCCGGGCGATCGATGCCGATCCGAGCATCCCGCCCGCGCTCGTCCTCGGTCTCGACGCGACCGAGCGCGTCCGCTTCATGCCCGAGCACCTGGCGGAGCTCTCCCGGCGCACGACCGACCCCCGGGACGAGCCGGGCGGATCGCCGATCCTGCGATTCCTCGAGGACGCGCTGGGCTTCTACTTCCGCTTTCATGCCGCGTACGACGGGTTCTACGGCGCCTTCGTCCACGACCCGCTGGTCGTCGCGGCCGCGCTCGACCCCGCGCTCGTGACGACGATGCCGGTGTTCGTCGACGTCGAGACGGCCGGCCAGCTGACGGCCGGGATGACCGTCGCGGACCGTCGCGGCCATTCCGGGCGGCGGCCGAATGCCGAGATCGCGATCGACGTCGACGGTCCCCGCGTCCTGGAGCGGTTGATCGGGCGCATCGCCCGTCTCGCGTCCGGTCCGCCGGACATGGCAATCTGACACTCGACAGCCGCCCCACGTGGAGCGAGCCACGACGCACGAGGAGACCGACCCGATGGGCCCGTGGGTCCGCCGCCAGTTCGACACGCGGACGATCGTCCTCATGCCGATCGCCATCGCGATCAACATCGTCCTCGGCCAGACGGTCGCCGCCGCGCTGAAGATCCCCGTCTATCTCGACTCGATCGGGACGATCCTCGTCGGCGCCCTCGCGGGGCCGATCCCCGGCATGCTGACCGGGCTGCTCGCGAACCTCATCTGGACCTTCGTCCTGCCGCCGCCGTTCTACTCGCAGTACGCGTGGCCGTTCGCCGTCGTGGCGGCCGAGATCGGGCTCGTCGCGGGGTTCGCCGGGCGGTTCGGGCTGTTCCGCAGCCGTCCGAACACGCCGCTGCCCATCCTCGTCGTGGGCTTCCTCGCGACCGCGGCGATCATCGTCGCCATCGGCTGGTACGGGCTCATCCCGTTCTATGCGAAGGGCATCACGTTCTTCGGCGACACGGGGGGCGTGACGCCGTTCTTCGTGCTCGTCGGCTACGTGGTCGGGTTGCTCATCGCCGCGGCGATCGTGGCGCTGTTCATCCTGCTGTTCGTCCGGCGCGATCTCGGGGTCGCCTTCGTCCTCCTCGTCGGGCTCGGCTGCGGCATCCTGTCGGCCCTCATCTCGGCGCCCATCGCGGCCTACATGTTCGGTGGCGTGACCGGCTCCGGAACCGATCTCCTCGTCGCCGCGTTCCAGAAGGCCGGGTCGGACCTCCAGACGGCGGTCCTCCAGCAGGGTCTCCTGTCGGACCCGATCGACAAGACGTTCGAGTTCTTCACGGTCTTCGCGATCCTGCAGGTCGTCTCGCGTCGCTTCACTGCGCGCTTCCCACAGGGCGAGCGCGCCGTCGGCGTCATGCCGAGCGGGCCGGCGACTCACGGCCCCGGCCTGCACGAGCGACCGACCGAACGACCGACCGAACGACCGGCCGAACCCCCGACGACCTCCGAGGGCCGCTAGACGGTCGCGCGGGCGCCCTCGCTCACCCGGCCGCACGCGCTCACCCCCGAGGACGCGGCTCTCGTCGCTCGCCTGGTCCCGGCGATGCCGACGGCCTATCACCGGCTGAACCCCCTGACGAAGATGACCGTCGCGGCCGCCGGGTCGGTGGCGGCGCTGGCCGTCGGCGGTTACGTCGTCCCGCTGGCGGTCGCGGCGGCGATGCTGCTCGGCGCATCGGTCGCCCACCTCGCCGGCAGGCTCCTGGGGCTCTCGCTCCTCGTCAGCCTGCCGATCGCCGTGTCGGTGGTCCTCGTCAGCGTCTTCACCCGCGTCGGAACGACCGTCCTCTTCTCGATCGGTCCCTTCGACGCGACGCTGCAGGGCGCCGACTTCGCCGGGCAGACGCTCGTCCGCCTCCTGGCGATCGCCCTGTCCGTCGGCCTGTTCTCGACGACCACCGACCCGCGCGCGCTCGTCGCCGACCTCGAGCGGCGGGGCGCGCCGCCGCGCCTCGCCTTCGTCGCCCTCGCGACGGTCGAGGCCGTGCCGACCCTCGCCGAGCGAGCGCGCGTCATCGCCGAGGCCCAGCGGGCGCGCGGCCTCGACACGGAGGGCGGCCTCGTGGCGCGGGCGCGCGGTCTGCTGCCGATCGTCGGGCCGGCCATCCTCTCGTCGCTGACGGACGTCGAGGAACGGAGCCTCGCGCTGGAGACGCGCGGGTTCACCCGGCCAGGGCGCCGCGAGCTCCTCTGGTCGGTCCCCGATTCGGCCCGGCAGACGTTCGCCCGTCGGCTGCTGCTCGCGACGCTGGTCGTCCTCGTCGCCGCGCACGCGGCGCGCCTCGTGTAGCCGGGAGCGAGGGACCGGCCGTGCTCGAGATCCGCGCGGCGACGTACCGCTACGCAGGCGTTGCGCGGCCGGCACTGCGGGACGTGGACCTGGCACTCTCCGACGGCGAGATCGTCGGGGTGGTCGGTGCGAACGAGTCCGGCAAATCGACGCTCTGCCTCGTCGCGTCCGGCCTCGCGCCGGCGTCGATCGGCGGCTCGCTCGGCGGCGGGTCGCTCGTCGTCGACGGGCGGACGATGACGGAGCGACCGCTGCACGAGCTGGCGGGTGTCGTCGCCATCGGCTTCCAGGACGCGGCGTCGCAGCTCTCCGGGGTCGCCGCCACGGTCTTCGAGGAGGTTGCCCTCGGTCCGATGAACCTCGGGCTGCCGCTGGTCGAGACGGTCGAACGGACGCGCGAAGCGCTGGCCGCCCTCCGGATAGGCGACCTGGCCGAACGCCGCCCGACGCAGCTGTCCGGCGGGCAGGCGCAGCTCGTCGTCCTCGCCTCGCTCCTGGCGATGCGCCCGCGTCACCTCGTTCTCGACGAGCCGACGGCCCAGCTCGACCCTGACGGGAGCCGGCTGGTCGGCCAGGCGCTCGCCCGACTGGCTGCGGAGGGGACGTCGCTGCTGGTCGCGGAGCACCGGACCGACCTGCTCGATCGCATCTGCACGCGCATCGTCGTCCTCGACGAGGGGCGCGTCGTCGCGACAGGACCCGCATCCGACGTCCTCGCCGATCCACGGCTGCACGGCTGGGGCGTCGAGCCGCCCGCCCGCGTCCGCCTCGCCTCCGAGATCGCGGCGGCGGGCCTGTGGTCTCCGCCGATCGATGCCGCGCTCGTCGAGGCGCTCGGATGACGCGGCTCGCGCTCGAGCGCGTCTCTTTCACCTACCCGTCGGGCGTGCGCGCGCTCGCCGACGTCGACCTCGTCGTCGAGCCCGGCGAGCGTCTCGCGATCGTCGGCCAGAACGGATCGGGCAAGACGACCCTCGTCCGACACCTGAACGGCCTGCTCCGCCCCACCGGGGGCCGCGTCCTCCACGACGGTGTGGATATCGCCGAAGAGCGCGTGGCCCGCCTCGCCGCGACGGTCGGGCTCGTCTTCCAGGACCCCGGTCGCCAGATCTTCGCGGGCCGCGTCCGCGCGGAGGTGGCCTTCGGCCCCCGCAATCTCGGCCGACGGCGCCGCCAGCTCGACGAGGCGGTGGACGGCGCCCTGGCCGCCGTCGGCCTCGCCGACGCAGCCGACGCCAACCCGTACGACCTCGGCTATTCGCGCCGCAAGCTGCTCGCCCTCGCCGGCGTGCTCGCGATGGGGACGCCGGTCGTCGTCCTCGACGAGCCGACGACGGGCCAGGATGCGCGGGGTGTGGCGCGGATCGCCGGCATCGTCGCGTCGCTCCACGCGCAGCGTCGGACGGTGGTCGCGAGCAGCCACGACATGCGGTTCGTCGCCGAGACATTCACGCGCGTCGTCGTCATGCGGGCGGGACGGATCGTCCTGGACGGGACGCCGGAGGCGGTCTTCGCCGAGGAGAACGGGGCGGTCCTCGCCTCGACGTTCCTCGCGCCGCCCGCGGCGGGGCTCGTCGGCGCGCGGCTCGGTCTCGGGTCGACCCCGACGGAGCGGGCGCTCCTGGAGGCCCTGGGGGCTCGGGACGCGGGGGACGACTGATCCGGGCGGGCAGACGCGCCCCGGGCGGGCAGACGCGGCCCGGGCGGAACGGCCCCGGCCCGGGGATGCCGCAAGTGCGCGCCTTCGGGACGTCGGGCCCGTGGCGCGGAAGAGGTCGGACGGGCAGGATAGGACGACAAGGAGGTCGGACATGCGCGTTCTGCTCGCGATCGACGGGTCGGTCTCGTCCGACCGCGCCCGAGACCTGGTCGCCGGGATCGAGTGGCCGGAAGGGACGATCATCCGCGTCGTCGCGGCCCTCGAGCGCGCACCCGAGCTCACCGGTGTCCCGTGGATGGCGCCTGTCGCGCCCGACGAATCCGAGGTCGAGGGATCCCTCATCCGGCGCTACCAGACGGCTCTCGAGGCCGCCGAGCGTGCCTTGGAGGCCACCGGGCGTGGGGTCCAGGCGATCCTGTTGCGGGGCCGAGCCGCGAGCGCGGTCGTCGAGGAGGCGCGCGACTTCGACGCGGACCTGATTGTCGTCGGCAACCGCGGCCACGGGCAGTTCGAGACGATGCTGCTCGGCTCGGTCTCGGCCGAGATCGTCGACCAGGCGCCGTGCCCGGTTCTCGTCGCGCGGTCCACGCGGATCCGCTCGGCGCTCCTCGCCGACGACGGGTCCGAGGGCGCCGAGGAGGCGGGCGAGCTGCTCGCGTCGTGGCCGATCTTCGCCGGGCTCCGCGTGACTGTCACGAGCGTCTCCGAGGTCGCCGTGCCGTGGAGCGCCGGGATGGCGCCCGGGCTCTACGACCAGGTGATGGAGTCGTACTCGGAGAACGTCCAGGAGGCTCGTCGCGAGGTGGCCGCCATCGTGTCGGCGACGGCCGACCGGCTCGCGAACGCCGGGCTCGTGACCGCGGTGGAGGTCCGTGACGGCGATCCGGCCACATGCCTCGTCAAGGCCGCGACCGAGCTCGGCGTCGATCTCGTGGTCTGCGGCACCCGCGGACTGACCGGCCTGAGCCGATTGCTGATCGGGAGCGTCGCGCGCAACGTGCTGCTGCACGCGCCATGCTCGGTGCTGATCGTGCGGCGCCACTCGTTCGAGGGCCGCGGGTCAGCGAAGGCAGAGGCCGCGACCGGGGCAACCGCCTGAGGCGGCGTTTCTCCGGCGCGACGGCCGAGACGGCGTTTCTCCGGCGCGGCTTCGCTAATCTCGGCCCTGGCCACTCTTATGCGACGACGCCCGGCGCTGCAGGCGTCTCCGCGGCCGCCCATCGCCCGATTCCTGCGAATCTCGAACCGCGTCGAGCGGCACAGGACGAATCTCGAATCTCTGAGGGCGTCTCGGCTGACCCGCCGCGACGAGTCGTCGCATAAGGAGGGCTGGGGCCGAGAATACGGAAGATCGACGGCCGGCTGGCCGGCTGGGCGGCCGGCCGGACGGCGACGCAAGCTGGGCGGACGGGCGACCGCCGCCCCCTACCCCAGGTCGATCACCACCGTCTTGAGCTCCGTGAACCGCTCGAGGACGCTCCGGCCTCCGACCCGGCCGAGCCCGCTATCCGAACCGGAACGGCCGCCGAACGGCAGGTGCGACTCCCAGTAGTTGGTCCCCTCGTTCACGTTCACCCAGCCCGAGCGCACGGCCTCGGCAAAACGGAGGCCCGTCCCCAGGTCGCGGGTGAAGACGGCCGACAGCAACCCGTACGGCGAGGCGTTGACGATGTCGATCGCCTCCTCGACGGAGCGGATGCGGGTGATCGGCGCCACGGGCCCGAACGTCTCGTCGCGTGCGACCTCCATCTAGTCGGTCACGTCGTCGAGGACGGTCGCCTCGTAGAAGAGGGCCGATCCTGCCTCCCTCGCACGGTGGCCGCCCAGCACGATGGATGCGCCCCGCGCCAGCGCGTCCGCCACGTGGTCGTCCATCTTGCGTGCCTGGGCCTCGTTGTTGAGCGGCCCCATCGTCGTCGCGTCCGAGCGCGGGTCACCGAGACGGATCTCCCGCTCGACGGCCGCCTTCAGCTTCGCGACGTACGCGTCGTGCACGTCCTCGTGGACGAGGATGCGCTCGCCCGCGGTGCAGCTCTGGCCGGCATTGAGGAAGCACGCGGTGAGCGTGCCGGCGACCGCCCGGTCGAGGTCCGCGTCGGCCAGCACGACGAGCGGCCCGTTGCCGCCGAGCTCGAGGACAAGCTCCTTGCCGACGGCCCGCGCGGCGACCTTCCGGCCGGCCTCGACCGAGCCGACGAACCCGACGGCCTGCGTCCCGGGATTCCCGGCGATCTCGTCGCCGACGACCGAGCCCGGCCCCGTGACGAGGTTGAAGACGCCGGGCGGGATGTCGGCGGCCGCCAGGCATTCGGCCAGGCGGACCGCGCAGAGCGACGTGTTCGAGGCCGGGTTCCAGACGATGGCGTTGCCCGCCGCGAGCGCAGGGGCGATGAGCTCGGCCGGCATCGTGTACGGCCAGTTCCAGGGCGAGATGACCCCGACGACGCCGCGCGGTACTCGGTAGACGAGGACGCGCTTGTCCGCGTCGACGGACGGTGGCATGAGACCGTCGAGGCGGGTCGCGTCGGCCGCGGCCATCTTGAAGTAGACGATGAGCTCCTCGACCTCGCCGCGACTCTCCCCCAGCGGCTTGCCCTGGTCCTCGGTCAGCGCGATCGCGAGCGCCTCGCGTCGCTCCTCGAGGACGCCGACGACGCGTTCGAGGACGGCGGCCCGGTCGAAGGCCGAGAGGCGGGCCCAGCCGGCGGCGGCCCGGCCGGCGGCGTCGATCGCGCGCTGTGCATCCGCTCGCGTCCCGCGGGAGAGAGCGGCGATGGGCTCACCCGTCGCCGGGTTCGTCGCCTCGAAGGTCTCGCCGCTCTCGGATGGCAGCCAGTCCCCGTCGATGTAAAGCGAGAGTGTCTCGACGGAAACCTGCGTGCTCATGAACGGCCTCGACGACGGATCCGACCGGCACCGACGCGATCAGGCGGCGGCGGGTCTCAGTGAACGCCCCCGCTCCCCACTATATCGGCTGGCGACGGCCACTGGACGGCACGGCCGACTCGCAGCGCACGGCCGACTAGGACGGCACCACCGACTCGAGGCGAAGCTCGCTTGCCTCGCCGCCGGCGATCCGCCAGGCGCGCAGTTGCGGCTCCCCGCCGAGCATCGGCCCGACGACGAGGTAGACCGCATCGGGGTACCGGGCCGCCTCGACGTCCGTCGGCGACGGCCGCGCCTCGGTCCGGGTGTGCGAATGGACGATCGCCCAGAGAGCCTGGCCGACGGCGTCGGTCTCGATCGTCAGCCGGACGAGGTCGCGCGGGTCGACCTCGAAGCGGTACGGCGAGGCGAGCGCGTTGCGCGTCGGGACATAGCGGATCGCAGTCCCGCCC
>DASVZT010000091.1:0-14238 GCA_036391495.1 Candidatus Limnocylindrales bacterium | reverse complement strand
GCCGGGGCACCATCGCGTGCGCGCCGTTGCCGAGATGGGTCGACCAGCGCGCCCCGGCGTCGACGACGGCGCGGATCTGGTCACCGTTGGCGGCGGTGTGGCCGATCGAGACGACGACGGCGTCGGAAACGAGGGCTCGGGTGTATTCCGCGGCGCCGGCGTATTCGGGCGAGAGCGTCACGATCGCCACCTTCCCGTCCGCAGCCTCCTGCCACTGCCGGTACTCGTCCAGGTCGGGGGGCCGGACGTGCTCCCGGGGATGGGCGCCGCGCGGGCCGTCCTCGGGCGAGATGTGCGGGCCCTCCACGTGGATACCCGCGATCGACGACGCGACGAGGGGGTCGATCCGGCACGCCTCCGCGACCGCCCGAAGAGAGGCCAGCATCCGTTCCGGGGACTGCGTGCAGATCGTCGGGCAGACCGCGGTCACCCCGGACCGCCAGAGCCCGCGGACCATCTCCACGACGTCGCCTGGCCCGGCGCCGTCGCGGTTCGGATCGTGCCCGCCGAAGCCGTTCACCTGGATGTCCATCCAGCCCGGGGACACCCACAGGTTGTTCGCCGGGGGCGAGGAGCCCCGCTCGATGGCGATCACGGCGCCGTCGTCGATGACGATCCGGACCGGCCGTCCGTCCTCGACGAGGCGAGCCTCGACGGCGCTGATGGGGGCCGGGGCGGGTCCGGGACGATCCTCCACGCTCAGCCCTTGAGGCCCGTCAGCGTGATGCCCTCGACGATCCGCCGACGGAGGAACAGGAACCCGACGATCGTCGGGATGACGGCGATGGACGCTGCCGCGGTCGTGACCCCGAAGTTCACCGAGAAGGTGTTGGCGAACTGCGAGACCCCCAGCTCCATCGGGAAGTACTTCGGGTCGTTGAGGATGAGGAGCGGCCAGATGAAGGCTGTCCAGGCCTGCAGGAAGGCGAAGATGGCGAGCGCGCTGATCGCGGGCGACAGGAGCCGCGGCACGAGCCTGACCATGATGCCCGCCTCCGACATGCCGTCGATGCGCGCGGCGTCGAGGAGCTCGTCCGGGACGCTCGTCATCGTGTTCTGGCGCATGAAGAAGATGCCGTAGCTGAGCACGAGATACGGGAGGATCATCCCCAGCGGCGAGTTCACCAGCCCGAGCGCCTTCATCTGCAGGAACAGCGGCACCATGTAGATCTCGAACGGGATGATCGCCGTGGCGAGGACGAGCATGAACAGCAGGTTGTTGCCGGGGAACCTGAACTTGGCGAACACGTAGCCCGACGTGGTCGAGGTCAGGATGATGAACAGGGTCGACACGGTCGCGAAGACGATGCTGTTCCAGAGCCACGAGAGGACCGGGGCGTCGGCGAGGACCTTCTGGTAGTTGGCGATCGTCCAGTGGATCGGCAGAAGCTGGGGCGGGACGAGGAGGAGCTCCGGCGCCGGCCGCAGCGACGTGGAGACCATCCAGAAGAGGGGGAAGACCATCACGAGCCCACCGACGAGGAGGATGGCCGCCACGATCCAGCGGCCGAGCCTCGTCAGTTGCCGCCTCGTTGCCGCGCTCATTCGGGGCTCCTCAGGAAGCGGAACTGGATGATCGTCAGGACGAGGACGACGAGGAAGAGATAGACGCCCTCGGCGGCCGCGTAGCCCATGTGGAAGAAGCGGAACCCGTTCTCGACGATGTCGTAGACGATGACCCGGACGAGCTGGCCGGGGGCGCCCTGGACGTCGGACGCGAGGACGTAGACCTGCGTGAAGACGTTGTACGAGCTGATCGTCGTGATGACGATGACGAAGAGCGTCACCGGGGCGAGCAGCGGCAGCGTGATGCGCCGGAACTGCTGCCAGGCACCCGCGCCGTCGACTGCCGCGGCCTCGTGGTAGATGACCGGGATGGCCCGGATGCCGACGAGGAAGATGATCATGTTGTAGCCGATCTGCTTCCAGACCGACAGGATGATGACGGCGACGAGGGCCATCGTGCTGTCCGAGAGCCACGGCACGGGGGCCAGCCCGACGACCCCGAGGACCGCGTTCAGGATCCCGTGGTTGTAGTCGAAGATCCAGCGCCAGCCCAGGGTGACCGGGACCATCGGCAGGAGCACCGGGATGAAGTAGAGGAGCTCGAGCAGGGCTCCGAGCTTGCCCGTGACAGTACGGGCCAGGAGCGTCGCGAGCACGAGGGCGACGACGACCGAGACGACGGTCGTCGCGACCGCGAAGAGCGTGGTGTTGTAGAACGCCGTCTGGAAGTTCGGGTCACCGAGCAGGGTCGTGAAGTTGTCGAGGCCGACGAAGGTGTGGGTCTTGCCGATGAGCGGCCAGTCCCACAGGCTCATCCAGAGGGTCTGGATCGTCGGCCAGACTCTCAGGTACACGAAGAGCGCCATGACCGGCGCCAGGACGGCCGCCACGAATCGGTAGCGCGCCCATGTTCGCGGCGGTATGCGCGGGCCCTGGATCGGTCGAGCGGTCACGGGACTCGTCATTGCGATCGCCCTCGGTGTCCTCGGCAGAGATGGCAGTGCGTCGGGGACCGGCGGACAGGGTCGGGGGCGCCCCACGGCGTGCGGCGCCCCCGGTATCGATCAGCCGCCGTAGTTGTTGTTCTTCTTGAGGATCGAGTTGGTCTCGTCCGCCCAACCGTTCAGCATCGTCTGGATCGCCGAGGGGTTGCCGGACAGCGTCGCGTACTGCTTGTACGCGTCCACGAGATGGGTGGCGATCTTGGTCTCGATCTCGTCGAACTCCGGGAGCTTCGGACCGCCGTTGAAGTACTGGTAGTTGTCGGGCACCTGGAGGAAGCCCGCCCAGGCGGGATTCTGGGCCACGAAGGTCTTGTAGTCGAGGTCCTTGCGGGCCGGCAGCCAGCCGGCGAGCGTCGCGATGGAGAGCTGCTGCTTCTCCTGGCTCAGGAAGCGGATGAAGTCCCAGGCGACCGCCTGGTTGGCGGAGGCTGCGGGAACGAACATGCCCTCGGTGGTCTGGATGCTGCTGACCGGCATCGGGACCGTGCCGTAGTGGCCGTTGAGGTCGGGGGCGTTCGCATTGATGTCGCCGATGACCCACGACTCACGCACGAACATGGCCGTGGCGCGCTTCTCGAAACCAGCCGCGTCGGCGGCGATGTTCAGGTCGTCGACGTTGTTCTTCAGCATGTCGACGTACATCTGGAACGTCTTCACGCCGTCGGGCCCGTTGTAGTCCGCGACCCACTTGCCGGGCGACACTTCCTTGATGAGGCTGTGGCCGTACTGCTCGAGCCAGATCCAGAACTTCTCGGCGACTCCCGAGCCCTGTCCGCTGAGACGCAGGCTCAGACCGGATGTCGTCAGGTGGCCGTTGGCGTCGACCTTGGCGAGCTTCGAGGCGTCCGCGACGATCTCGTCCATCGTCGTCGGCGGCTGAAGCCCGGCCGCGGTGAACATGTCCTTGTTGTAGTAGAGCGCCGAGTGACCGACGAACTCCGGCACGCTCCAGATCTGGCCGTTGTACGTGGCATCGTCGACGACGGTCTTGTCGTAGGCCCCGCCCGTCACGAGCGACTGCAGGTCGGCGGGCGGCGTTGCGAACAGGTTCTGATCGATGAAGCGGGACAGGAAGTCGGTCGTCCGGATGATGACGTCGCCGGCTGCGTTCGACGGCAGGGCCGTCGTCAGCTTCTGCTCGAACCCGCGGAGGTCCGTGCTGAACACGGTGACGGTGACATTCGGGTGGAGCTGGTGGTAGGCGTCGCCGGCCGCCTTGTAGACGGCGTCCATCTCCGGGTAGCCGCCCCAGACGTTGAGCGTGACGGGGGTGGTCGGGATCGACGCCTCGGCGCTGCCGGCCGGCGCCGAGGCGCTGGCGCCGGGGGCGCCGCTCTCGGGCGCGGTCGTCGACGTCGAGCCGCCACAGGCGGCGACGAGGATCGCGATGATCGGCAGGAGCGCGAGGCCCCGCGATCTTGTCGGTGATCGCATCAAGGATGTTCTCCCTGCACTCTGATGACTCCGATGGCCGAACCGACGGCCGGTCTCTCGTGGGGACGTCTGCGCGGAGGCACTGCTTCGGTCAGTGACGGTCGGTCCCTCCCCGTGCTTCGGTGGCCTGTTCGACTTCTCGCGTCGGGCAGCGCGGTCCGCGAACGGACACATCCGCGGGCGGCGAATCGCCGCGTTCGACGGAGTCCAGGATTCGGATCATTCCGGCCTGACCGGCCCGGGGATGGGCCGCCAGTTGGGGATGAGGCCGTTGGGCCAGGTGCCGTATGTCTCGGCCACGAGCTGCGGCGCGTCGTCCGCGACCCCGTCGCGACGCGCTTCGACGGCCGCCATCCGACCGAGCAGGAGCTCGCCGGCCTCGATCACGTGGAATCGGACGGCCTCTTCCACCGCCGCCGGATCGCGCCGCTCGACCGCGCCGAGGATCGGCGCATGCTGGCCCACGAGCGCTGGGGCGTCGGCCGCGTAGAGCTGGTTGGTGATGACCAGGCGCCGTGAGAGCACCTGGAGCTTGGCGAGCTCGTCGAGGAGCATGCGGTGACCGCAGCGGGCGAAGACGGCACGGTGGAAGGCGACGTCGGCGTCCGCGACGGCGAGCGGGTCGTCGGTCGTCGTCGCCCGGCGCAGCGCCTCGAACGCCGCCCGCACCTCCTCGACCATCACGCCATCGTCCGCGTTGACCTCCAGCGCCAGGCGCGCCGCATATGGCTCGAGCAGCGCGCGCAGGCTCGTGATCTCCCATGTCGCCGAGACGGAGAGCCGGGAGACGAACACGCCGCGATGGGGGATGACTTCGACGAGCCCGACGTCGGCGAGCGCCCGCAGGGCTTCGCGGATCGTCCCGCGTGACGTCTGGAGCTCGGTGGCCAGCGCGACTTCGGGGAGGCGGGCCCCCGGCGCGTAGACGCCCCGCGTGATCGCGTCGCGGATGTACTTCCTGATCGCCTCGGTCAGGGTATCCGGCCGCTGCAGCAGCAGCATCAGGAGGTGACCTCGGGGGACATGACGATCTGGCCCGTCACAGCCGTTTGACCCGGTCCCGGTATCGCGCGATGACGGCGCGGTTCGCCTCGTCGCCACCCGGGCTGTTCGCGCTCCGCCAGACAGGCGGCTCGACGCCGCGACGGGCCAGCTCGGCGATCGCCTCGAGCATCAGCGCGTTCATCGCGAAGGCCGTCGCGAACGTCGAGACCGGGCCGATCCGCTCATGGACCCCGGGGATCTCGACGAGGGCGTCGCCCATCGGGACCTTGGTGTCGACGACGATGTCGGCGACGTCACACAGGTTCCTGCGACTCGGGTGGCGGGCCGGGTGGTCGGCCGGCAACGCTCGCTGCAGCTCGACCGAGGTGACGCCGATCGTCGTCGCGCCGACCTCGGCGGCGTAGAGCGCGCTGTCGATCGTCCCGGAGTTCACCCCGTAGGCGTTGACGACGATCAGGACATCACCCTGGGAGATGCCGGCGTTGGCGAGGATGCCGCGGCCGTAGCCGGGGGTGCGTTCGACGGCGAGCGACCGGAGGCCGCCGTTGGCGAGGAGGTAGCCCTCGTCCAGGATCGCATTGACGCAGGCAAGGCCCCCGGCCCGGAAGAAGATCTCCTCCGCCCCGATGGTCGAATGGCCGCCGGGCCCGATGACGTTGACGAGCCGATCGGCCTCCACGCGGTCTGCGATCGCCATCGCGCCGCGCAGGATGGGCTCGCGCTCCTCGACGGCGATCCGCGAGAGCAGCGACGTCACTCCCGAGAGATATGCCTCGTACCGGGTGTCGATCACGGCTCCCCTCCCGCTCATGAGCCCGAGCCCGCCGTCGCGCCGCGCGCCGCGGCGACCCGCGCCGCCGCGACCCGGGCGACGACCGCGTCGACCAGGCGTTCTCCCTCGCCCGGGCGGAGGACGCTCGCATTCGGCTCGTAGCCGCCCTCGGCGAACACCTCCGCGGTCGGGATGTAGCCGATGGTCCCGTCGCACAGGGCGGCGACGCACGAGGACGCGTCTCCGACCGCTGCGCGGATCTTCCTCCCAAGCTCGACGAACAGCTCGCCACCGATGCCGACATGGACGAAGGGTCCGATCCCGATCGCGCTCGCCCGGATGGTGACCGGATCGTCGCGGTCCGCGGCGCCGGCCTGGAGCGCGATGAGCTCGGCGTAGGCCGCGGCAAGCAGGGCGTGGTAGCCGGCATCGGGCGTGAGATCGGCAGCCCGGACGGTCTCGGCGACCGAGCGGGCGGCCTCGGCCGCGTGCTGTGCCGTCGCCGGATCGGGGAGCGGCTTGCGCGCGAGCTCGACCAGGTCGGAGACGCCCCAGACGTCATCCGCGGGAGCGGGCCGGAGAGTGCGATGGACCGCGACGGCGCTGTCAGCGAGAAGCCGTCCGTAGCGCTCCGCCGATTCGAACGTTCGCCACGGGACGACGATCCCGATCATGCTGTCCTCGGGCGAGTAGCCACCCGGGTTCACGTCGCCCTGTGGGCCCGTGGTGAAGACGGCCACCCCGCCGATCGCGGCCTCGAGCTCACGCCTCAGGACGCCCGGGTAGTCGGCCGAATAGAGCGTGTTGTCCGGACCGAGCGTCGTCGGGTGGCAGCCGTAGTTGACGAGAGTCGCGATCGGCGAGCCGTCGAGAGCGTCGATGCGCACGACGGTCACCCGGTCGTCCATCGGCCCGCCGCGCGGCCGGCGGTTGGCCCCGATGCCCGAGACGGTCCCGATTCCGACCGCGATCGCTGCGGGACGGAGATCGGCGACCGCGGCCTGGACGGCCGACGCGATGCGATCGGCCAGCTGGGCTTCCAGGGCGCTCCCCGGGTCGACACGCGGCCCGCTGTGCGTGTGGGTGCCGGCGAGTTGGAGATGCTGCCTGGGGATGCCGACCGAGCGATCGACGCGATCGGCGATGAGCCCCTGGAGGCCGGGATCGATCTGCAGCAGGTCCGCGACGACGAGCGCGACCGTCGTGCCGTCCACACCCTCGGCAGCCAGGACGCGGGCGACCAGGGGGTCGTGCACGCCCGACGCGCCGGCGGTGCGCGCCTCGAAGCCGTCCATCGGTAGCCCGAGGGCAGGCGTGATGTCCACGGATGCGACGCCGATCCTCACCGCTGCTGCCTCCTGAGATCGACCGCCCGGCCCGTTCGGTCGGACTCGTACGCGGCGGTCACGATCTCGACCGCGGCGCGGCCCTCCTCGCCGTCGATCGAGGATGGTCGACCCTCCCGGATCGCGGCCACGATATCGGCGTACTGCCGGATGTGGCCGCGCGCATCCGTGCCCCACGTCGCGGGGGCGAAGACGCCGGGTGAGGCCGGCTCGCCGCCGGAGCCGTCCGCCGCCTGCGCCGCGCTCTCCGGGTCGGACGGCCCCGACCAGTGCGGCGTGTCGACGACCCACTCGACCGGCCGATCACCGACGATCCGTGCGTGGCCGGCGTCACCATAGACCCGCAGCTCCTGCGGGAAGCCCGGAGTGGCGCACGTGGTCGCGATGATGGCGCCGACCGCGCCGCTCGTGAACCGAAGAGCGATCGTCGCGGTGTCCTCGGCCTCCATGGCGTGGCCGACGGTCGCGATCCTGGCCGTGACAGACGCCACGGGACCGCCGACCCACCTCAGGAGATCCACCATGTGGATTGCCTGGTTCATGAGGACGCCGCCGTCGAGATCCCGGGTCCCGCGCCAGCTCGCACTGTCGTAGTACGACTGGGGACGGTGATAGAGACCCTCCGCCACGATCATGGCCGGGCGCCCGAACGCGCCGCCCGTGACCGCGTCCCGGAGATTGTGCATCACGGGCTCGAACCGGCGCTGCGAGATCGTGGAGACCGAGACGCGGGCCGCCGCGGCCGCTGCGACGATCGCGTCGGCGTCCGTCACCCACAGCGCGATCGGCTTCTCCACCACGACGTGTTTCCCGGCAGCGATCGCGGCGAGCGCCTGGTGTGCGTGCAGGCCCGACGGCGTGCAGATCGACACGGCGTCGATGTCCGGTCGCGCGAGGAGCGCGCCCAGGTCCGTCCCCCATGGCACTCCGAAACGCTCGCCGGCAGCGCGTGCGCGCTCTTCCCCGGCGCTCTCGACCGCGGCCAGCTCGGCTCCCGGCACGGCGAGGATCGCCTCGGCGTGCTGTGTCGAGATCGCCCCGCACCCGACGATGCCGAAGCGGACCGGCACGCCCCGGGCGGGCCGGCGGAGCATCGCGCCGCTCATGCGCGGGCTGCGGCGACCTTCGCCACGGCCTCGACAACCTGGTCGATGTCGCCGTGCGTGCCGAGGAGGATCGGCATCGAGAACATGAGCACCTCGTCCGCCGCCGCTCGCTCCGCGGCGGGACACGGCCGCGGTGCCGGGCCGCCGAGCCGCGCGATCTCGTCGCGGATCGCGTCGTTGCGGTTGAGCGGCACGTAGCCATGGAAGACGGGGACGCCCTCGGCGCGGAGGGCCTCGGCGAAGCGCATCTTCGGCAGGCCGCCGTCCTTCTCCCCGAGCCAGCGCCAGTGGTACGTGTACCAGCTGTGACTCGTCACCCCGTCCGGGACCTTGAGGGCGACGCAGCCGGGCACCCGCTCGAGCTGAGCGGTCAGGTAGGCGGCGGCCTCGGCGCGCTGTGCGCGCTGTGCCGGCATGCGCTTCATCTGTGCCAGGAGGACGGCGCCCTGGAACTCGGTCATGCGGAGGTTCCAGCCGATGCGGACGTGCTCGTACCACTCTCCGCCGCGACGCCGTCCGACGTTGCGGTAGGACCACAGGAGCTCGTCGATCTCGTCGTCGTCCGTCGTCATGATCCCGCCCTCGCCGGCGTTGATCGGCTTGGAGGACTGGAAGCTGAAGACCCCGACGTCGCCGATCGTCCCGACCGGACGCCCGCGCCACGCCGACCCGTGGGCCTGTGCGGCGTCCTCGACGACCTTCAGGCCATGACGGCGGGCGGCGCTCATGACGCCGTCCATGTCGGCCGGGGAGCCGCCGTGATGCACGGGCACGATCGCGCGCGTGCGCGGCGTGACGGCCGCGTCGATGAGCGCAGGATCGATGAGGAGCGTCTCTGGATCGACGTCGACGAAGACCGGCACCGCCCCGAGCATCAGCGCGGCGCTCGCCGTGGCGATGAACGTGTAGGGCGGAACGAGCACCTCGTCGCCCGGCCCGATACCGACGGCCTTGAGCGCCACCGCCAGGCCCATCGTCGCGTTGGTGACGGTGACCGCGTGCCGTGCCTGCTGGAGCTCGGCGAACTCGACCTCGAGCTGCTTGACGAACGTCCCGTCGATGGAGCCCCAGACACCCGACCGCAGCGCCTGGAGCAGGAGCTCCTCCTCCTCCGCGCCGAATTGCGGCCACCTGGGGAACGGCTCGGTCCGCACGGGCTTGCCCCCGTTGATGGCGAGCGCGGACGGCGATGTGGCGGCGGTCGACATGGTCATGTCCTCGGGATCAGTTGGTGAGGCCCGCCGCGGCGAGCGCATCGACGAACAGGACGGCATCGGGATGCCGGCGCAGCCCCGATGCCGGACAGACCGGCGAGATCGGACCGTCGAGCGCGGCAGCGACCGCAGCCGCCTTGGCGGGGCCGGGGACGACGACCGTGATCGAGCGGCTCGCGAGGATCGTCGACATCGTCACGGTCATCGCGACACGGGGAACGGCGTCGATCGTCGCGAAGGCTCCGTCGCGCACCTGCTGGGCACGGCTCGTGGAGTCGATCTCCACGGGCTTGACGACCTCCGGGTCGTCGAAGTCCGCCACGTGCGGGTCGTTGAACGCGAGGTGGCCGTTCTCCCCGATCCCGATGCAGGCGAGGTCGATGCCCCCGTCGGCGAGGAGGGCGCCGTACCGTCGGCTCTCGGCGAGCGGGTCGGCGGCGGTGGGGTCCATCTTCTCCACCCGCCCCGGCATCACGCGCGAGAAGATGTGGTCGTCGAGCCATCGCCCGAAACCATGCACGTCGTCACGCGGCAAGCCCAGGTACTCGTCGAGGTGGAAGGCCTGCACCCGGGACCAGTCGATGCCATCGCTCTCGGCCAGGGCGTCGAGGAACTCGGCCTGCGAGGCCGCGGCCGCGAAGATCACGCGGGGTCGCCGATCGGGCTGGGCCAGCAACGAGCGGAGCCTCTCGGCGGCATGAGCGGCGGCCGCCACACCCATCGACTCCCGGTCCGGGTAGGCCCGCACGGTGAGCCTGTCGCGGATGAGCTCGCGCTCCGGCCCGCTGACGATCGGGCTCATGCGCGTTCGGGGACGAAGACGACGAAGAAGACGTAGTCGAGCGGGTCCGTTCCCGTGTTCGTCAACAGGTGCTCCGTGCCGAGCGGGATCATCACCCCGCTCCCGGCATGGACCTCGGTCCGGACTCCGTCGAGCTCGACGAACCCGTCGCCGCGCACGACGAAATAGACCTGGTCCTCGTCGCGGTGCACGTGCGCCGGGACCGTCTCCCCGGGCCGGACCCGGACATGCGTCACGTTCAGGCGCTTCGTCACGAAGTAGGGGCGGTAGTCGGCGTAGGTCTCCGGCTCCGGCGCGATCTCGTCGAGATTCCTGATCAAGGCGTGCGTTCCTCCAGGGTCGAGGGGGCGGGCCGAGGATCAGCGGGGGAGGGCCTGCTCCGCCGTCAGGTAGGACGTCGCGTCGATCGGCCCGTGGCGGACGGCCTCGAGATCCCAGCCGTTCTCCCGGCACATGACCTCGACGTGGCTGTCCCAGGTCGGCTCCGCCTCGGACGGACCGGCCACGAAGCAGTCGATGCTCAGGTAGACGAACGGCTCGGAGCCGGTGCAGGTGACGGCGTGGTGGACGCCCGGCGGGGTCCGGACGAAGTCGCCGGGTCGCAGGGGGAAGCGCTCGTCGCCGTCGGCGACGACGCGCAGCTCGCCCGAGCCCCGAAGGACATAGAAGACCTGCTCGGCATCCCGGTGCACGTGCAGGGGCGGCGCCTCGCCCGGCTCGAGGACGACGAAGAAAGCCTCGGAGGTCGCAGCCTCCTTGCGGTCCATGATGAGGTCGTTGGTGTGAGTCGGGAACCGGTAGCGGAGCACCGCGTCCGGGCTGAAGACGTACTGTGCCATCGACGTCCTGACCTTAACCCGCCTAGTGTCTGGCGATTGATTGTCCTACAGTACGTCACGCCAGAAGCGCGTATCAAGTCTCGTCGCGCGGCGGGATCGACGTCCAGGGAGGGGTTTTCGGTGACCGGATTGTTCGACCTCGGCGGCAGCGTCGCGGCGGTGATCGGCGGAACCGGAGTCCTCGGCGGAGCGATCGCGAGCGGCCTCGCGGAGGCCGGCGCCTCTGTCGTCGTGATCGGGCGGTCGCGCGAGCGGGCGGATGCGCGCGTCGCCGCGATCGAGGCGGCCGGTGGCCGGGCGATCGGGCTCCTGGCCGACGCCACCCGGCCGGACTCCCTCGATACGGCTCGCCGGGAGGCGGAGGCGCGCCTGGGGCCGGTCACGATCCTCGTCAACGCACCGGGCGTCAACTCCTCCACGCCGTTCTTCGACATCGAGCTCGGCGAGTGGCGCTCCATCCTCGACGCGAACCTGACGTCGATCTTCCTCGCCTGCCAGGTCTTCGGCCGGTCGATGATCGAGAACGGTCGCGGCGGCTCGATCATCAACTTCTCGTCGGCTTCCTCGGGCCCGCCGCTGTCGCGCGTCTTCACCTACTCGATCAGCAAGGCCGGGGTCAACAGCCTGACCCAGTACCTCGCGCGCGAGCTCGCCCCCAGTGGCATCCGGGTGAACGCGATCGCCCCCGGCTTCTTCCCAGCGGAGCAGAACCGGCGTCTCCTCTCGGAGGAGCGGATCCAGGCGATCCTCGGCCACACGCCCGCGGGCCGGCTCGGTGAACCGGACGAGCTGGTCGGCACCGCCGTCTGGCTGGCCTCGGAGGTCGCCTCCGGCTATGTCACGGGGGCCATCATCCGCGTCGACGGCGGCTTCAGCGCGATGACCATCTGATCGGAGAAGGAGTCCGCTCATGGGGAACGGTGGATCCGGGCACGATGTCGATCGGGCGACGGCAGAGAGCGAGAGCCGCCTGAGCGACCCCCCGGTCGTGGGTTCCGGCCCGCACGGCACGGCGATCCGGCCCGCATTCCCGGAGTTCGCCGGGGGCACGCTGCCCGCCTGGGCCCTCGTCCGGCAACGCTTCGAGCCGAGCGAGATCGTCGACGTCGCGGCAACCGTGGAGGCTGCGCTCGAGCCCGTCATGGGCGCCATCCGCCCGGGTTCGCGCGTCTGCCTGGCGGTCGGCAGCCGCGGGATCGACCGGCTCGACGAAGTCGTTCGCGCGACGGTCCTCCGGATGCGCGACGCGGGCGCCGAGGTGTTCATCGTCCCGGCGATGGGGAGCCACGGCGGGGCCACGGCGGAAGGGCAGCTGGCCGTCCTCGCCGAGTACGGCATCACGCCCGAGACCATGGGCTGCGACATCCGCTCGAGCATGGAGACGGTCCAGCTCGGCGAAGTCCGGCCGGGCGTGCCGGTGTTCCTGGACAGGACGGCGTTCGAGTCGGCCGACGTCATCGTCCCCATCAACAGGGTCAAGGTCCACACGGACTTCTCGGGTCCGGTCGAGAGCGGGCTCCTCAAGATGGTGGCGATCGGCCTCGGCAAGCAGAAGGGCGCCGACACGTTCCATCGGCAGGGCTTCGCGGTCTTCCACGAGCTCATCCCCGAGGTGGGGATCTTCACGCTCGCCCACGCACCGATCCCCTTCGGGCTCGCCCTGATCGAGAACGGCTTCGCCCGGCTCCGCCACATCGAGGCGATCCCCGCCGCGCAGATCGCGATCCGTGAGCCGGAGCTGCTGGTCACGGCGACCGATTGGCTGGCGCGGCTCCCGGTGGACGCGATCGACGTCCTCGTCCTCGATACGATCGGCAAGGACATCAGCGGCCTCGGCATGGACTCGAACGTGGTCGGTCGCTACTACACCGGGCCGACCGGCACGGGACCGTCGATCCAGCGCATCGTCGCCCGGGGGCTGACCGAGCAGACGGACGGGAACGCGGTCGGGGTGGGCATGGCGGACGTCGTCCTGCGCGGGCTCGTCGATCGGATCGACTACGCCAAGACGTACATGAACTGCATCACGGCCAAGACGCCGGAGGGAGCGCGCGTCTCCCTGACGGTCGACACCGACCGCGAGGCGATGGCGATCGCGATCGCCTGTTGCCTGAAGGTCGCACCGGAGACCGCGCGGCTGGTGCGGGTGCCCGACACCAAGCACCTCGAGCTCCTCTATGTGAGCGAGCCGGCGCTCCCGGACGTCATCGCGACGGGCCGCTGCGAGATCGTCCAGCCACTCCATGCGATAAGGTTCGACGAACGCGGCATGCTGGCCGAGGAGTATGACTGAGCGTTCCCTGCTGCTTCCGCCCGATGTCGCCGCCGTCGTCGGCGATGAGCCCGCGATCCTCGAGGACCTGACGCTTCCCTGGTCCCAGGAGACGCGGACGGTCCTCGTCACGCCTGCGGCAGCGGGGCCGGAGGGCCGCCTCGTCGTCCAGTGGAGCTCCGATCGCGACGCGATCGCCCGCCGGCTGCGGATCGGGCGCCGGCTCGCGGTCGTGGCGCCCGAGCTGCCGATCCCTGCCATCGCGGGAGGGGACTCGCGCGCGCCGGTCCCATACGTCGTGACGCGGTTCGTCGCCGGGACGTCCGGGCGCAGCCTCCTCGACGACGACGCCGGGGCGCGCCGTCTCGGCACGGTCGCCGGGGCCGTGGCACGCGATCTCGCCGCGGTGCCGACGGCGGGCCTCGGCCTTCCGCGGCGATGGGCGTCGCCCCGGACCCTCGGCGGCGCTGCCGAGCGCTGGCTGGCGCGCTCGCGGACCGACCTGGAGCCTGCCGTTGCGCTTCAGCTCGGACAGCTCCTGCCGCGCCTCGACGCCGAGCTCGACGACCCGCCCCCGGTCTTCGCCCACGGAGACCTCGCGCCGGTGAACCTCATCGTCGACGGCGCGACGGAGGGCGGGACGAGAGGGGCAGGGGACGGCGCGACGCTGGTCGGGCTGCTCGATCTCGAGCGCGCGCGCATCGCCCACCCCCTCTTCGACGCGGCCTGGTGGACATGGATCCTCAGGTATCACCACCCGGATCGCGCCCCGGTGGCCGTCGAGGCGTTCCTCGATGCCGCCGGTCTCCCCGACGATCGCGCCACGCGGCGTCGGCTCGACATCCTGGCGGGTCTGCAGTGTCTCGAGGTGCTGGGAGCGCTCCCCCGGCGGGCCCTCGATCGCCGCAGGGAGTGGTCCGAGCGCGTGGCTGCCGCCG
>DASVZT010000090.1:0-8402 GCA_036391495.1 Candidatus Limnocylindrales bacterium | reverse complement strand
AGATCGGGAAACACAAGACTCGTGGCACCGAGCGCGATTGCGCTGGCGGCCACGAGTCCGGTGATGTAGAGCTTCAGGCGCCTGGGCATCGTCTCCCCGCTCCGGCGGACGGCGAGAGAACTCTAATCTCTGCGAGCCGTTGGGGGGAACGGGGTGGCGGGACCCTTAGAACGGCTTGAGCGAAGCTCCACCTGCGAGTGCGGTAGCGCCTACCGCGGCGAGAGCAGTGAGGAGTCGCAGGACTCGAACCTTCATCGGTCGATCTCCGATCCTCGGTGGTTAGAAGACCTTGACGCCGGCTTCTGGCTGCACGCTCGTTCCTCCTCGGCGGTTCCGTGCCACAAAGACACGAAAACCGACGCGACTGTTCGTCGGTCGGTTGCACTACTCGCTCCGCACCACCCTAAGTGCCCATTTCAGGCGGTGCATCGGCGCGTCCGAGCGTCTTGACGTTACTTCCTAGTACCTCAGTACCAGGAAGTGGCCGGACTATATTCGTGCCTGAATAGACGGGTCAATACGGAACCTTACCTATTCGCACCCATCCGGACCGCTCGTCGGGGCGTCAAGGCACCGATGGACGGGCGGGCCGACGGTCGGCCGCCCCTCGTCCCTTGCGTAATCTCGGCTGTCACGACCCTTATGTGGATGGCCCCCATCCGGGCGTCGCCCCGAAGCCCGTGTGGCAACGAATCTCGCAGCGGAGAGGGAGCCGAGCGACGAGAGTCGCATCTACCGACCGCCCATGGAGGTCCGAGTCGGGCGGCCAGTCGGATAAGGGTGACTGTGGCCGAGATTGGGCAAGGACCTCCGCCGCGGCGCCGACCTCCGCCGCGGCGCCCGGAAGGACCCGTCAGATCGCTTCGAGCGGCGGAGGTTCGACGCCCTGCTCCTCGCGCAGCACGCTCGCGTAGTGCGAGTACTGCTCCGCGGCGGCCGCGAGCGCCCCCGCCCGCCGATAGAGGCGCAGGAGCGCCAGCTCGAGCTGTTCCGCACCCGGGTCGACCTCCAGGGCGCGCCGTGCAAGGGCGATCGCTCGATCGACCTGGCCGCTCGCCGCCGCAGCCTCGACCGCGCGTTCGATCACCTCGAGATAGGCGGCATGCAGCGACTCGCGATAGGGCTCTGCCCAGGACTCGTAGAAGAAGTCGAGCGCGAACCGGCCCGTGTACGCCTCGCTGAGGGCATCGACGTCCTCGTGGGAGGCGACGGGACGGCAGCGACGGACGATCTCGCGACAGCGCCGGCTTCGCCCCGTGACGAGATCCGGGTCGAGCCACACGACATCCGAGTCGTGGTGCACGTAGTCGGCCGATCGCTCATCGACGTAGGTGGGATCGAGGATCCGGCGCAGGAAGTAGATGGTCTGGTTGAGCGAGTTCGCCGCGATCTCGGGTTCCAGCTCGGGCCACAGCGCGTCGAGGACCTGGTCGCGCGTGGCCGACAGGTCCGGCCGTGTCATCAGGAAGCAGACGAGGGCGAGGACCTTGCGGCGCATGGTCGTTCCTGCATGGACGACGGGGCCGATCGTGAAGGCGACCCGGCCGAGGTCCTCGAAGAAGACCGGCGGCGCGAGCCGGCGCGCGAGATGACGCGCGAGCGTGGCGTCGTTGCCGTGGGCCCGCGCGCCGCGGGCAAGCTGGTGGAGTGGCGTGATGTCCTCGGCTGTCCCGATGGCGACCAGGCTGCGACCCGCGGCGAGACGCGAGGCGTTCGATCCCTGGCCCATCGCCGCCCTCAGGGCAGCGCGCCACCGCTCCGGGCGCGCAGCCGCGTGAATGGCGAGTGCGTCGAGCGCTCCAGCGTTGAGCTCGTCGAGACGTCCGGCGACGATCGGCGCGAGGACCACGAGAGGTGCGCCATCGCCGGTCGCCGCCGCCGAAACAGCATCCGAAAGCCTCGAGCCGCCCCGTGCCAGGGCGGTGAGAAGGCGTCCGAGGTCGACCCAGACGCGGGCGCCGGTTCGGACGGCGTGCGCCAGGCTGTGTTCGGCCGCCTCGATCGCAGGCCCGATCGACGCGCGGTCGACGCTCGGGTGGCGGCCCACTCCGCCGGCCGACGTGGACGTCGCGGCCACCAGCACGGTCGCGACCGACGCGTCGTGCGCGGCGATGGCTATCACCGGCACGCCGACGATGGCTGCGATTGCCTCTGCGAGCGACGCCGCCGGTTCGGCGTCCAGCCCGATGGTCGACTGGAGCGCCGAGAGGTCGGCCTCGAGAGTTCTTCCGTCGTCAGGATCCCCGTACGCACTCGAGATCGCGACCGCGACCTCGAGCACCTGGCGGTCGCCATCCACGGTCGCGACGGCCGTGCCGAGCCGCAGCCTCGCCTCCGGCCACCGACCGTCATGCGCCGCCGCCCATGCGCCGAGCTCGAGCGCCAGGGCGACCTCGCGCGGTGAGCCGGTGAGCCGCAGCTCGTCTGCGGCCGCCTCCGTCTGCTCGATCGCCGTCCCCAGCATCCCTCGTGCGAACGACACCAGGGCCGAGCCGAGCAGGAGCAGCGCCCGCCGATACGAGGGCGACGGGGGTGCGATGCGCAGAGCCTCCTCGAAGCGTTCGGCCTCCTCGTGAAGATCCCGTTCCTCGGCGACCGGTCCCGCGGCGTCGCGGCACGTGACGACCCGCTCGATCGCGCGCAGGTTCGACAGCGCGTCGGCCGCCACGTCGGGCTGCCGATCAACGCCATCACCGGCCGAAGCGCTCCCGAGAGCATGCTGCGCAAGGTCCAGGGCGCGGTCCAAGCGTCCGGCGCGGAACTGGGCGCGGGACGCGAGCAGCTCGACGACCCCGGCGGTAAGGCTTGCGCCGACACCGTCGAGAAGCGCAAGTGCCTCAGCGGCCTCGCCTCGGTCGACGATCGCATCGAGGCTGTGCACGATCACCTCGCCGACGAGCGACTCGTCGCGAGCGCGGGCTGCGTGGCGCGCGGCCGTTCGCCAGTCGGACTCCTTCGAGGCGACAGCGATCGTTCGATGGATCGCCGCCACGCCCGGCTCGCCCACGGCTGCGCGAAGCTCGGCCTCCAGGTACTCGCGCACGACCGGGCGGTATCGGTGAGTGGTCGCACCTTGTGCACCGTGGTTCCAGACGAGGCCGGCCACCCGCGCGGCGTCGATCGCATCGCGCGCTTCGCGGGGCGTCGTCCCGGCCGCGAGCGCGGCCAGTTCGGCGTGGACGTCGTCGAGCACGCTCGTGCGCAACAGGAACGCGAGCAACTGCTGCGGGATCGAGGCGATGACCTCCTCGGCGAGATACGCGTGAATGTCGCTGCGGGCGGCCGCGATCGCGCATTCAGGGCAGCGTCGAACGGCGTCGTCGCCCGCGTCCCGGATGACGGCCTCGACCATGCGGAGTGCCGCGGGCCATCCCCCGGTGTGCACATGGACCGCGTCGATCACCTCCGCCCCGACGATCGCATCGTGGGTCTCGAACAGCCGGGCCGCCTCCTCCCCGTCGAAATGCAGGTGCTCGGGTCCGATCTCCACGAGCTCACCGCTGGCCCGGAAGCGCGCCAGGGGCAGCGCCGGCCGGCGCCGGCTGCCGATGATCAGGCGGAGGCCGTCGGGAGCGTCGGCGGCGATGGCGTGGACGATCGCACCGATCTCCGGGACGTCGTCGACGTGATGGAAGTCGTCGAGGATGAGGAAGGTGGGTCGCGCGATGGCGCCGAGCGAGCGCAGACAGGTCGCGTCCGAGCTCCAGGTGGAAGCTGCACCGTCATCGCCCGCGCGCGCCACGCTCCCGGACATGGCGTCGACCGCGCGTCCTATTGAGCGCGCGAACGCCTCCGGCGTGCGCTGGGCTGGTCCGAGCCGAACGACGGCCGTTCGATCGGGCGCCTGGCGGCAGAAGTCCGCGAGGAGCGCGCTCTTCCCGAATCCCGGACCGGCCGTGATCAGGACGAGCCTCCTGGTCACGGCCTGCTGGAGCCGATGGAGCACGCGATCCCGCGGCAGGTCCGACGGATGGGTATGGCCGAGCGCAGCCTCGGCCGCGACGGCCTCGACAGGTAGCACGAGCGAACCACAACGAGTGCCCGACCGCTGCTCTGGGAGCGGGGCACCACTCCCAGGCGCATTTCCGGCGACGAGCGAGCTGGCTCGACGCGAGCGACGGGGACGCGTCGCGGCTG
This sequence comes from Candidatus Limnocylindrales bacterium, assembly GCA_036391495.1. Lineage (GTDB taxonomy): Bacteria > Chloroflexota > Limnocylindria > Limnocylindrales > CSP1-4 > DASVZT01. The sequence continues at coordinate 4,265 of DASVZT010000090.1, read as the reverse complement.
GAGCGATCTCCGCTCCTCCTGACCGAATTCGTTATCCCGGGAGCATCCGGCCTGTGGGCCACCGGAACGGACTGGCGAGTCGTGTCGGTCAGGCTGGCGATGTTCGTGGCGGGTGCGAGCGATTGTCGCGCGCGCCGCTTACGTGTGACTCGACCCCGCTTATCTGGGACTCGACGCCGCTTATCTTCGGCTTAGCTGCGGCTCAACCCTCGTACTCGAACCCGATCTTGAGCTCGACGCGGTATTCGACGATCTCGTTGTCGTCGACCACGGCCGTCGACTTCACGACCTCGACCGACTTGATGTTCCTCACGGTCCGCGAGGCAGTCGCGACAGCCTGTCGGGCCGCGTCGCTCCACGACCGCGGACTCGTGCCGACCATCTCCCGGATGATGATGACGCCCATCGCAGCCTCCACCGAACGTGACAACGCGCTCCGCGGTCCTGGTGGCGGGGCAATGCGAGGCAGGATACGGCGCCCGTCAACCCGCTCGCGGCACGATCCCGCGCGTGACGCAGGGCAACGGGAGGCCTCCTGCCTCCAGCCTCAGCCGACCAGATCCGCGTACCGCTCTCCAGCGTACGAGACGAAGCGAGTCTGGCTCTTCTTGAACCAGAGCTTGACCTCTCCCGTCGGGCCGTTGCGGTGCTTCGCAAGCTTCAGGTTGACGACCTCGCCCTCGGTGTCCTGATCGTCGCCGCCGCGCTCCTTCTCCCGCCACAGGAACAGGACGAGATCAGCGTCCTGTTCGATCGCCCCGGACTCCCGCAGGTCCGACAGGCGTGGCTCCTTCGACTCACGCATCTCGGGCTGACGTGACAGCTGGGACAGCGCGATGACCGGGACACTGAGCTCGCGCGCGAGTGCCTTGAGTCCGCGGGATATCTCGGAGACTTCCTGGACACGGTTCGCGTCCTTCGAGGTCGCGGTCGACTGCATCAGCTGGAGATAGTCGACGATGACGAGGTCGAGGCCGCTCTCGGCCTGCAGGCGCCGAGCCTTCGTTCGCAACTCCATGGTCGAGATGCTCGGTGTGTCGTCGATGAAGATCGGTGCCTCGGAGAGCGCGTTCATGGCCGGCGCGATCCGCGCGAAGTCCATCTCCTCGAGGAAGCCGGTCCGGAGACGCTGGGAGTCGATCGTCGCCACGCTCGAAAGGAGACGCAGCACGAGCTGGTCCTTGCTCATCTCGAGGCTGAAGATGCCGACGTTGCGCTTGTCGCGGACTGCGGCGTGCTCCGCGATGTTCAGGGCGAGGCTCGTCTTACCGACGCTCGGCCGGGCGGCCAGGACGATCAGGTCGCTGCGCTGGAGGCCGGTCGTGAGCGCATCGAGATCGGTGAAGCCAGTTCGGACCCCGCTGATCTCGCCGCGATGGGCGTGCAGGTAATCGAGCCGGTCGTAGGCGGAGTGGAGAAGTTCGCGGAGCTGCGTGAATCCGGCCTCGAGCCGTCTCTGGCTGACGGCGAAGAGCTCCCCTTCCGCCCGGTCGATCGCTTCCTGGAGCTCGGCCGGATCCTCGTAGCCGATCCCGGCGATGCGCCCTGCCGCGGAGATCAGGTTCCGAAGGACAGACTTCCTCTCGACGATGCGCGCGTACTGGACGGCGTGGACAGCCGTCGGGGTCTGATTGCTGAGGCTGGCCAGGTAGGAGCGTCCACCGATCTGGTCGAGCTGGTCGTGGCGCTCGAGGACCTCGGCAACGGTCACGATGTCGATCGGCTCGCGACGCTCGAACAGATCGAGCATCGCGGCGTAGATGAGGCCGTGAGCCTGGCGGTAGAAGTCTTCAGGCTTCAGGAACTCGGCGACCTCGACGATCGCGTCTCGATCGATGAGGACCGACCCGAGGACGGATTGCTCGGCCTCGAGGCTCTGCGGGGGAAGGCGATCGATCACCGTGGGCGGACTCCTGCTGCGCGCTCGCAGACCGTATCGTCGCGCCGCGCGGGGAGAGGCTCCAGAGGTTCATCCACAGCCTGTGTCCACAACTGCACACGCCCGGGCGCTGGCGGTGGACGCCGGGACTCCCATTGTGGATGCGCTGTGGACGGGGTTCAGTCGAGCCGGCGGATGACCCCGATGAGCTTCCCCTGGATCCGGACGTCGCGGTAGTACTGCACCGGGTAGTTGGGGTTCGCGGGCTGGAGGCGGACGCGCCCGGCTTCCTTGAAGAACCTCTTGAGGGTGACGGCGTTCTCCTCGACCTGCGCCACGACGATGTCGCCGTCGCGTGCCGTCGTCTGCGGCCGGATGAGGACATAGTCCCCGTCTTCGATATGCGCCTCGATCATCGAGTCGCCGCGGACCTTCAGGACATAGGCGTCCCCGGTCGGGGCGAGCATCTCGGGGATCGCCAGCGACTCCGAGGCGTCCTGGTAGGCCTCGATCGGCCCGCCGGCCGCGATCTCCCCGATGATCGGCACCACGTGCGATTCCGCGGACAACGACTGCGGTACGAGCTCGGACGAGAGGCCAAGGCGCAGGGCGGCCGTCGGCGTGAGCCGGATGCCGCGCGACACGGAGACCCCGCGCTCGAGGTAGCCCTCGCGCTCGAGGATCTGCAGGTGATGATGCACAGCCGACGTCGAGGCGAGCCCAACTGCGCGCATGATCTCCCGGACCGACGGCGGGTAGCCCCGGGCGCGGAGGGTCGCCGCGATGTAGTCGAGGATCCTCGTCTTGCGCTCGGCGTCGTGCCTGGTCACGGGCGCCTCCTTTCGTACGACTAGGATACCGAACGGACGTTCGATGTCAACCCCGCGGCGGCGTGGTTTCGCGGTGATCTCGACCAGGTCCTTGGTAGACTGCGGTGTCCCGGAGGTCCGGCGTCAGCTTCGGCGCGCCTTCGGAGGAGACGCGATGGCCCGACCGCAACGGATCGACACGGCATCGGACGCCCGTCGCGGGCGCCGCTCCGGCGGCATCCGCCGGGCGTTGTCGCTGTTCGCGTTCGTTCCGGTGGCGAGCCGCGGCCCGATGTATGCGCGCCTCATCTGGGCGCTCCTGACGGACGCACGGACGCCCGCCGGTCGCAAGGCGCTCCTCGGAGCGGCGCTCGGCTACCTCCTCCTCGGACGCGATCTCGTGCCCGACGACATCCCGGTCATCGGCGGGATCGACGACCTCATCGTCGTCGCGCTCGCGGTCGACCTCTTCCTCGACGGCGTTCCGGAGGACATCCTCCACGAGAAGCTCGACCGGCTCGGTATCGAGCGCGCAGCGTTCGACCAGGACATCGCCCAGATCCGCCGACTGATGCCGGGTCCGGTCCGGCGGACGATCCATCGCCTCTCGACGGCCGCTGCATTCGGCGGCCGGACCTGGCGGCAGACCGGTCTCGGTCCGAAGGTTCGGACCTGGCTGAAGGAGGAACGATTCGCGTGAAGGTCATCCTGACGTCCGACGTCGCCTCGCTCGGGAAGAGCGGGGAGATGAGGAACGTCGCCGACGGCTACGCCCGCAATTTCCTGATCCCGCACAAGCTGGCGGTCCCGGCGGCGGGAGGGGCGTACCGCGCCTGGCAGCACGACATCGCCAGCCGCGAGGAGAAGCGGAAGCGCGAGCGCGAAGAGGCCGAGATCTACGCGACCCGCATCGCCAGCACGACGCTCACGATGGGCGTCAAGGTGGGCGAGGGCGGCAAGCTCTACGGCTCGATCACGGCCAAGGACATCGCCGACGCGCTGGGACGCCGGGGGATCGTGGTGGATCGCCACAAGGTCGACCTGCCCGATCCGCTCAAATCGCTCGGCACGTACAAGGTCGCGGTCAAGGTCTACGCCGGGATGTCGCCCGAGGTCACGGTCGTCGTCGAGCCGAAGGGATAGGGGCCGGGCCGCGGGCCCAGGTTCGCGCGGAGTCGGCGACTGGGTTATGGCGGCGCCGGTTTGGGCGGCGCCGGTTGGGGCGGCGCCGGTTGGGCCGGCGCCGGTTGGCCGACGCCGGTTGGGCGCCGGGCACGTCGATCTTTCCGCGCCCGCCGGCGGTCTTGCTCAATGTCGGCTGCAGACCCTCTTATGTGACTGGCCCCCCTGCCGCATCCTCGGCGAGGTGCCTGCGGATGCGATTCTCATCGATCGGTCGCATCCCTGGTGCGAGATTCGTGGCCAAACGGGTCTGATCGCCATGTCGGCCCGTGGGCGACTCGCATAAGGACCTTGACACCCGAGAATACGCAAGAGTCGAGCCGCAGCCGCCCACCCGTCCCCGAAGCCGCCGCCCACCCGTCCCCGAAGCCGCCGCCCACCAGCCGAGCCGCCGC
>DASVZT010000089.1:0-25213 GCA_036391495.1 Candidatus Limnocylindrales bacterium | reverse complement strand
GCGGGTGGTTGGTAGAGTGCCGCTCGTCGGTCGACTTCCCCGACCAGTCGGGGCAGGCCGGGTCGGACGAGGGACGCGGGCTCGAAGAGAGGGAGGACATGGCCAGGGTCGAGTGGAAGGACGATCCCGACGAGCACGACTATCCCGCCGCGGAGGCCTACCTGGGCCTGCTCGCCGATCGAGCCGTCGTCGCCGCCATCGTCGAGGCCCTCCGCGGCGCGCCGGTCACCCGCCACAAGGCCAAGGACATCCTGCGTGCCTCCGGGTTGCCCCAGCTGCCGGCGGACAACGTGCACGTCGCAAAGGACGTAGCGAAGGTCAAGTCCGGCCGGCCGCTCTCACCGGTCCTGCTGGTCCGCGGTGAGATCGGCGCAGGACGGCCCCTCCAGGTGGCGGACGGCTATCACCGGGTTTGCGCGAGCTATCACCTCGACGAGGACACGGACATCCCATGCCGGATGGCTGACGTGCCGCATCGCTACGTGCCTGACGTGTCGCGGGCGGGTGAGTCGCAGTGAGTCGGAGCCGCATCCGCGGGCGCAACCCCCGCCGGCCAGCCGCGGGCCCCACCTCCGCCGGCGGTCCCTGCCCAATCTCGGCGGCAGCCACCTTTATGTGACTCGTCGCCTGGATCCACCGCCGGTCCTGCCCCTGTAGATTCGACTCTCGTCGATCAGACTCCTCTCGCCTACGGAATTCGTCGCCGTGGGCTACTCCCGCAACGCCAGGGACGAAGCGAGTCGCATAAGGATGGCCACCACCGAGATTACGCAAGAAGCGAGGGGCGGCTGGCTGGCAAGCGAGAGGCGGCTCGCCGGCGAGCGAGGGGCGGCTGGCTGGCGCGATCAGGCTGACTGGGCAAGGATCAGGCTGAACGGCGCGCATCAGGCTGACCGGCGCGCATCAGGCTGAGCGGCGCGCATCAGGCTGAGCGGCGCGACAGGAGGACGAACACGTGACACGCATCTCCACCGACCCGTCCGAGATCGACCTCGACTGGCTCCATTCGGCGCTTTCGGAGCGTTCGTACTGGGCGCTGGGGCGGAGCCGTGAGCTCGTCGAACGGTCCGTGGCGAACTCCCTGTGCTACTCGGCCCTCGACGGCCGACGGCAGGTCGGATTCGCCCGCGTGGTGACCGACCAGGCCACGTTCGCCTGGGTGTGCGACGTCTTCGTCGACGAGGATTGCAGGGGGCGGGGAATCGGCAGGATGCTCATGGCGGCGATCACGGGCGATGAGCGCCTGGCCGGCCTCAAGCGGACGATCCTGGTGACGAGCTCGCCCGACTTCTACGCGCCCTTCGGCTTCGCGCCGATCGACCGGCCCGAGCGCTGGATGCTCCGCGGGGGGCCGGGGCCAGCCGACTGAGCGCCGGGACCCGCCGACTGAGCGCCGGGGCCCACCGACTGAGCGCCGGGGCCCGCCGACTGAGCGCCGGGGCCGCGACGGCGTTCCACCTTGCCGAACCGGCAGGAGGCTGCCCGAGGCGACCACTCCTGGCGGTGCGCGCCAGCTAACACACGAACAGTTCGACCGGGATGCCGCTCTCGCGCAGGACCCGCTCGAAGTCCGCGGCGCGCTCGCCCGTATAGGCACGCTCCAGGACGGCAAGGATCCCCTCCCCCGGTGCGGCTCCCAAGAGGGCGGTGAGCTGCGGGACATCCGGGGCCGCGATCGTCTTGTACCACTCGTACTCACCGTCGGAGCTCACGACGGCCGTTCCTCGTCCGAAGTCGTGGCCATCGACATGGAGGGCGCCTTCCTCGTCGAGGTACGCTTCAAGGTGTCTCGTCCCGCCCTCGTCGCGGAGGTGGCGCAGGACGATTCTCCCGTCGCTAGTCATGCCTCGCCCCTCTGCGAGCGTGTCAGCGACCGGACGCGCGCGCTCCCATGGCGCCCGAGGCGCATCTCGCTGATGCGCTCGAGGTGCCGGCCATCGATCCGGTTCGCACCGGCGATGAGTTCGGCCGGTAAGCAGGCGGAGGCTCGTGCGAACTCGAACCCGACGACTCGACCGTCCGCGAGGGCGAAGTCGAGCGCGACGTTGCCGCCGAACCCGGGGTCGCGTTCCATCAGCAGGAGCGTCGGGCCGAGCTCGTCCGCCGGGCCGGTCGAGCGCAGCGCGAGGTAGGCGACGTCGGTCACGGCGTCGTACGTCAGCGAGAGGGAGTCGGCGAGCCGACGGTCGAGTGCCAAGCGGATCTCCTCCGTGTCGCTGTGTTGCCGGTTCGCAGGGTGCGGATCGGTTCGTCATCCCCGGGTCACTGCGTCAACGTCCACCGGGCGATGGTCGCCTGCCGCAGTGACAGCTCGGCTGGCACGGGAACTCGGGTGTGAGCTGGTCGAACGCCGACCGTTCGCTCGATCGTTCGGCGGACGAACGCCTGCGGCCTTCGGAGGCTGGCCCGCCGGCGGTCGTCGTCGATCGTGTGCCCGTCGTGGTCGATCGACAAGAGTCATGGAATCTCGAACCTCGGGCGCCTGGTGTGGTCCTATGAAGTGGTGCAGGACGAACGGGGCCGACGCGACCTGGTGGAGCGGGCCCGCCTGGGCGACGAGGACGCGTTCGCCCGGTTGGTGACCGCTCATCTCGACGCCGCCTGGAGATTCGTCCGCGCAGTCGGAGGCGATCGGGTCGATGTCGACGATGTCGTGCAGGAGGCGTTCCTGATGGCCTGGCGCGACCTGCCGTCGCTCCGCGAGCCCGGGGCGTTCGAGCCCTGGCTGCGCGCGGTCCTCCTGCACGCGACGCGCAACGAGATCCGCCGACGCGGGCGGGTCCGGTTGATCCCGATCGCGATGCCCTCCGACGATCAAGAAGGGCACCGTGGCACGGTGACGGAGATGGGCCGGCTCGGGAGCCCCGACCCGGGGGCGTCGATCGCCAACCGGGACGCCGTCGGCCGCGCATTCGCCCGCCTGTCGATCGATGAGCGCACCGTGCTGGCGCTCCACCACCTCGAGGGCTGGCCGGTGGAGCGGATCGCAGCGGCGATCGGCCGGCCGAGCGGGACGGTGAAGTCGCGGATGCACACGGCGCGCCGCTCCCTCCGCGCGGCCCTGGCGGCCGAGGACCGGTGAGGCGCGACATGGGCGGAACCCCTTCTTCTCCCGACGACCGCGACGCGGTCGAGGGCGCGCTCGACGACCTCCGGCGCTCCTACGCCGCCGGCCGACCGCCCTCGACGCTCGACGCCCGAATCGTCGAGGCGGTCCGCCGGACGCCCCAGGCGCCAAGTCCACGGATGCGTCTCCCGATTGACCCGGGGCACAGGCTGACCCTCGCCTGGACCGCCGTCGCCGCGGCGGTCGCCGTGGTCGTACTTGGCGCCGGTCTCGTCGTCTGGGGTCCGCATCCCACGACCGGTCAGCTCGCCTCGCTGCCCGCCGGCGGGGGCGCCTCCAGCCCCTCCGGCCACGCGAGTCCCGCGGCGACAAGCGCGCAGGCCCCGCCGAGCGCAGCGGCAGTCGGCACCTGCCCCGTGACGGCCATCACGCGCGTCGTCGGCGCGACGGCGCCCGAGGTCGACGCGAGCGGCCTGCAGTGGCGGTGGGGCGGGGTCCCGTGGGTGGCCGGCCAGCCCGAGAAGGTCGTCTGGCTCGAGGACACCGGCCGGCCGTCCGCCTGGGACCTGCGGGTCTTCGCGGTCCGGCTCGACCGATCGATCCCTGCCGGCAATGAGGCCGTCACCTACCCGGCTCTCGGCGGACGCTCGATCCTGGCGGCGGGCGAGGGCAGCGCTCAGGGCGTCGTGCTCCCCGACCCCGGCTGCTGGATGCTCACCGCGGTGTGGTCGGGCGGCGCGAGCAGTGTCGTGGTCGCAGTGTCACCGGCAACGCCGGTGCCTGGAGGGCCAACCTCCGCCACTCCCGCGGCGATCCCGTCGAGCGCCGTGCCGGCCGGGCCGCCGGCGTCCTGCCCCGCGAGCACGCGGTCGCCCGACAGCGCGCCCCGGGGCTGGCCCGGGCCCGCCTACGCGGACGGCGACTTCCGGTGGCTCACGCCCACGGCAGCAGCCTGGAAGATCGGCGCTGACGGCGACAAGCTCGTGCTCGACTCGGCTGCCGGGTGGGATGTCGGCCGGATGGTCATCGAGGCCCTGCCGATCCTCGGGCCGTCGCCGGTCGGCTGGCTCGACCGGACCGCGGTCGATGGTGACATCCCGCCCGGGTTCGGCGGCGGGACGCTGGGCTTCGGCCTGGCGCTGCCGAGCCGGGGATGCTGGGCGATCGTCTACGCCGGATCACAGGCGACCTCGACCATCGTGGTCGACCTTGGCCGGTAGGGCCTCGTGGAGTCGCAAAAGAGGGGCGCCCGCGCGTGGTCGGTCCGTGGCCGGCGCGCCTGGCTCTTCGAGGAGGTCCTTCAGGCCGGCCCAGATCCGCACCTCCTGCCGCCGGCCCAGCCAGCCCACCACCGGCGCCATGAGCCTGAGGCAGCCCTTTGGCTCCACGTCGCCGACCCATCGCATCCGGGTCCCCTGCGGGATCGGGTCGAAGGTCAGCGCGTAGCGGACGTCCATGGGCGCCATGCGCGTCGTCGACGCGAGCATCGTCGGCCGCTCGTACCCCGTGAGCTCGATGTCCATCGGGACGACCTGCCGCCCGCTCATCACCTCGGCCCGGTACCGCGTGCCCACTCCGATCGGGCCCTCCGAGACCTTCTGGGCGAGGCGCATCTGCGGGTTGTACCGGGGCTCGTTGCACTCGTCGGCGACGAAGTCGAAGACCTCCTCCACCGGTCGCCCGATGACGATCTCGCCCTCGATGTGCACCAATTCCTCACCTCAGCGCTCCGCGCGTCGACACGCCTCGGGCCTTGGGGGCCTCAGCCCCGGGTGGACCATGACCGCGCCTTGGGCTTCCCCTCCATCCCATCCCTGGCGTACCGTTCGGCGACCGTGGCCGCCCAGGACGTCCCCGCTGCCACCGCCGCCCGTATCGAGCGCGCCCATCGGCGACGGTGGCCGAGCGCGCAGCCGCTTCGGCTCGGCCTTGGCCTCACGCTCGCGGTGTCCGCCGCCATCGGCGTCGCGCTGGGGCTCCAGAGCGGTCTCGGCCTGCTCTGGTTCGTCCCGTATGTGCTCGTCGGCTCCCTGCTCCTCGTCCGGTCGAAGGGCGGCGTGATCGGGCCCCTTCTCCTCGCCATCGGCTGGGCGCATGTCCTGCTCGCAACGCCCGTGCCGGCGAGTCCGACCGACGTGGCCGACGGGACCGCCTCACTGGCAGTCCTCGCGCTGGCGATCCTCTCCGGCGGCCCTGCCGGTCCCGGCCTCTTCCTTCTCTACTTCGTCCTGATGACGGTCTTCCCCGACGGTCACCTGCCCACGGGACGCTGGGGCACCTTCATGCGGGTGGCGGTCGGCGTGACAGGCGCGCTCGTCGTGGGGACGACCTTCGCCACGACGATCACCCTCAACTGGTCCGGCTCGTCGGTCGGCGTGCCCATCCCGAATCCGATCGCGATCGCTCCGCAGTCGCCCCTGTCACAGGCCCTGGCATCGGGGTTCGTTTCCATGCCGACAGCCGTGCTCATGGTCGTGGGAGCCGTGTCGCTCGTCCTCCGCTACCGCGGGACGCGCGGACTCGAGCAGCAGCAGCTTCGGTGGATCGTCGCGGCGCTGACGTGGATCGTGGCCGCGGTCGTGGGCGGCTTCCTCGTCGGGACGGCCCTGCCGGAGATCGGCAGCACCGGTCTCCAGTGGCTGCCGGCCGCCGTCTCGTTCCCGCTGGTGCCCATCGCAATCGGGATCGCCGTCCTGCGATACCGGCTCTACGAGATCGACATCGTCATCCGGCGGACCCTCGTGTACGTGCCGCTGACCGCGATCCTCGCCGGCTCGTACGCGGCCACGACGGGATTCCTCCAGAGGTTCTTCGTCACGATCACGGGCAACCGGTCGGACGGCGCCGTGATCATGAGCACGCTCGTCCTCGTGGCCCTCTTCACACCCGTCAAGAACGCGCTCCAGGGCTGGGTCGACCGGCGCTTCCGCGATCCGCACGATCTCGAGCGGCACCTGGCCATCTTCATCGACGACGTTCGCAGCTTCCTCGGGCGCCCCGATCCCGACCGGGTGATGGCGCGATTCCTCACCGTCGCGGTCCAGGGGATCGCCGCGACAGGCGGGGCCGCCCAGGTCCTTGACGGCGACGGTGCCTGGACGACGGTCGCGCGGATCGGCGAGACCGCGCCCGTGCTGACGGTGGATGTCGCTGGCTCCGGGGACGCTGCCGGACGGATCGAGCTCGGCGCGCGACGCGGCGGGGGTCCCTTTCCCGAGGCGGACGTGGCGAGCATGCAGTCCGCCGCTGCCCGGCTCGCCGACGCGATGGCGCGGCCGGCCTGAGATCCTGTCAGGCCCACAGGCCCGAGATCGGCGCGGCGTCGGGACGCGGCCATCGCCTCATGTGCTTTGGGATCATTCGCCGGGGCCCAGCACAGTCTCGCCGTCACGAGGGACGCCCCTGCTCGTGAGAGCGAGGGCACCCGCGACCGCCAAGGTCGCCAGGGCCACTGCGACCACCGGCTTGGCCATCTTGCTCCGACTCACTCTGGTGGGACACGGACTGGCCTGATGACGAGGCCGTCGATACCTGCGAAGTCGTCCGGGTTCGCGGTGTAGAGGGGCAGGCCGTTCGCGAGTGCCGTAGCGGCGATCATCGCGTCGAAGGAGCGTGCGGCGGGCTTCCGGCCGAGGCGGCGATACGATGCCGCGACCTGGCCGAAGGCGCGGGCCGCGGCGGCGTCGAACGCGATCGGATCGAAGTCGGCCTCTGCCTGCTGAACCATGGCAATCCGCCGTGCCCGCTCGGCGTCATCGGCCGCGACGAGTGGGCCGACCGAGAGCTCCGCCAGCGTGACCGCCGAGATCATGGCGACCTCAGGCAGGCGTGTGGCATCGGTGATCGCGTGAAGGGCAAGCACGACACTCGTGTCGAGCAAACCCTCGGGATCGCTCACAGGCTCTGGTCGATGACGGCGTCGACGTCCCGGCGGAACGCCTCGGCGTCGACACCTGGAAGGTGACGCCAGCGCTCGAGGAGGGCGACAGCCCTCACGCCGCGGGAGCGGAGCGGGCGGAGCTCGGCCACAGGTCGGCCGTCACGAGTCACGGTGACGCACTCACCGGCCTCGACGCGGCCGACGACCTCGCCGCCGTGATTGCGGAGCTCACGGATCGTCACGGTATCCACGGCCAAATCGTATCACCGGTGATACAGACGTCCAACGGTCCAGCGGGCCGTGACATTCATTGCCGTCGCCGATGGCGGCAGCGGCGCTCCCGGAAGGCGATCACGGCAGCGTCTGCAGGCCGGGCAGCTCCTCCGTGGAGAGCAGGCCATCGCGCAGCACGAACGCCGGCATGCCGATGAGCAGCGAGGCCGGGTTGATGACGCCGAACATGTCGACCAGGTCGGCAGCCACGTCACGATCCACGTCGATGGGCAGCGAGATGAGGTTGCACTGGTAAGGGGCGACCAGGAGCTGGTCCTCATCGCCGAAAATGCGCTTCAGCTCGTCAGGCAGGAGGACGAGACTCGACGCCCACGACGGCCACCCCTCCAGCATTCGGACGCGCACGCCTTCGTACGAATCCTCGTATGCGCTGCCGGGCCAGCTGCCCACGGCGCGGCCGAGATTTGCCATGGCCGCAGGGAGCACCTGCTCGGCCGTCATCTCCCACGCGTCGAGCTGACGCTGGTCGACATTCACGCCCAGAACCTCGATGTCGACGGCGAACGTCACGTCCACGCCAGGTGGCAGCCTCACAGCGGGAAAGGAACTCGCGGGCACGAACCCCAACTCCTCGAGCTCGATGTCGTCCATCACGTGCAAGCGCTCGCCACGAACGGTCGGAAGGACCCGCAGCGCAGCCCACGCCCACGGCATGCCCCTCGGGATCCGCTGGAGCGCATCCGCCATCGCCTCAGCTGTCGGAACGGTCAGCCCGTTCCGGCGCCTCCAGCGCCGTCGGATCCCGGACTCGTGTTGTCGAAGCATCACGGATCCGACAATACCGGCCGCCGCTCATCTGCGGCTCATCCGCGGCTTATCCGCGGCTTATCCGCGGCTTATCTCGGGCCTGTCTGCGGCTTCAACGGGATCTACCAAATCGGTCATGAGATGCGCATACTCCGCGGCACCACACGCCGCCGACGGAGGAGGACCGATGGCTGCGCAGCGACCCGCGCGCACTGGACCTGCCTCGATCGCGACGTGGCGTGGAGCACCCGTCCGCGCCCGCCGGGTCCGGCGAGTCGTCGCACCGCTCGCGGCCGCGACCCTCCTTCTCCTTGCGCTCTCGCCCTCGGTGACAACGGCGGCGATCGTCACCGCAACCTGGCAGGCGAGGCTCGGGACGAGCGGGACCAACGGGAGCGCCACGATCCGAGCCTACTGGGGCGGGACCGGTTCGCTTGCCCTCGCACTCGCGAGGTTGCCGGCCGGGGACACGCTCGCGGTCACCCTCTCGAAGGGCACCTGCGCCGCGACGGGGAGCGTCCTGATCGTGTTCCCCGCGATCCGGACGACGAGCGCGGGCAGCGCATCCCGAACGTCGGGCCTGACCGCGGGCCAGGTGAGCATCGTCAGGAGCGCGACCTCAGGAACCGGGCGGATCGCTCTCCGGGTCGGCCGAAGCTGTGGCGCGTTCCCGGCCAACCCGTTCCCCTCCCCGACCCTGGCCACCGTCGGACCGCTCGAGGTCGTCTTCAACTGGAGCGTCGATCGCTGTGAGGACCTCGACATCCCGGATCTGCCGGCGCGTGCCTTCCGCGACGCCCAGGGCAACGTCCAGCTGATCGCCGCGCACTACATCAACCGGCGCTTCGTGGGCTCGAGCCTGAACGCCGTCAAGCACGACTGCGCCGTGATCATGGCCTCGGCGGGCGATCCGAACCCGGCCGCGTTCAGCTATCACCAGTGGATCGCGTCGCCGTACACGACGGACGGCCAGACGATCTACGCGCTCGTCCACGACGAGTACTACGGTTCATATCCGGACGGAGGCTCGTGCCAGTGGACCTGCTGGTACAACGCGATCACTCTCGCCGTGTCGACCGACGGCGGGGCCTCATACCACGCAGCGGCGACGCCGCCGGCAAACCTCGTCGCGAGCTCCCCCCGCCAGTACGAGGCGGGTGCCGGACCGTACGGCTTCTTCAACCCGAGCAACATCATCAGGGGCCCCGACGGCTACTACTACGCCTATCTCCACGAGTTCTGGTATCGCCACCCATCGACCGACCAGGGCGTCTGCCTCATCCGGACACCCGACCTCGCCGACGCGTCCGCGTGGCGCGCCTGGGACGGGACGGGCTTCTCGGTCGCCTTTGTGAATCCCTATCTCCATCCCGCAGAGGCGCTCGCGGCCCCTACGTGCAGGCTGATCCCCCAGGAGCCGCTCGGCCTGATCAACGACAGCATCACCTTCAACACCTACCTGAGGCGCTACGTCATGGTGGGGACGACGTGGGTCGTCGTCGATGGCCTCAACACCTGGAGCATCGCCTACTCGTTCTCGGACGACCTCGTGCACTGGTCGGCCCGCCGGCAGCTCGTCGACATCGGCGATTCCCGCCATGTGCTCTATGCGTCTCTGATCGATCCGAACAGCCCGTCGCGTGACTTCGAGACGACGGGCCAGTTTGCCTACCTGTACACGACCCGCTTCAACCAGTCCGGGAACTACCTCGATCGAGACCTGATCCGGATCCCGGTCGAGTTCTTCCCGACCGCGGCCGCCGCGAGCGCGGCCCGGGTGCCGTTCACGCCGTAGCGAACCACCGAGACCCTTCGATGCGGGCTGCATGAGGCGGTCGGAAACCCACGTCACGAACAGCTTCAACAAGCTTGGGCTGAACTCCAGATCCGACCTCACTCGGTGGGTGCACGCATCGACCGCGCTCGAGGATAACGAAGCGTCCGAAGCGCCCCCGACGGGCTGACCCGGACGGCATCGCGGCAGCCAAGCCGAGAACGCCGCGGTGCCCTGTCACCGACGCGGAGTGCGGGCCTCTGCTCAGCCTTCACCGGTCTTGCTCAAGCGCTCGAGCGCGCCGATGACGAGCCCCAGCCCGACTCCGAACTCCTCGGCGTACACGAAGCCCGAGTCGGGCAGCCCCGTGGCAACTGCCTCGAGGTTCGGATACTCCCCTGGCGCATATCGCTGGAGGATGTCCGCCGAGACGGTCGACTGCTCCTCCGGCGTCCGGAACGGCAGGCTCAGCTCCTGCAGCGCGAAGCCGTAGACGTAGCTGTTGACGATGTTGTACGCGCGAACGGCCGCGAAGACCGAGAAGCCGCCGCTCCTCAGGCACCCGAGGACGGCGTCGTGATGCCGCATGCTGGCGGGACCGGCACGCGACTCCATCAGGGCCACCGCCCACGGATGACGGGCGAGGGCGTCGTGCGTGGACCGCGCGTGGCGATCCAGCCCTGCCTTCCACGAGCCCGACCCCGGGGTCTCGATCTCGCTGAACACGAGGTCGACGATCCCGTCGAGGACGTCCTCCTTGTCGTTGACGTGCCGGTAGAGAGACATCGCCTCGACCCCGACGCGCTGGCCGATGCTCCGCATGGTCAGGGCGTCGAGGCCGTCACGGTCGGCGATGTCGACCGCGGCCCGAAGCACGACGTCCCGACTGATCCGAGCCGGGCGGCCCCCCCGGCGCCCCGTCGCCACGGCCATCGCTTCCTCCTGCGACATGACCCCTTGACATAGTTTGCTTACTGAATAAGCTTACTGACTAATCATACCACATCGCATTGGAGGAAGGGACGATGAAGGCGGTCATCCAGGGCAGGTACGGCGGACCCGAGATCCTCGAGCTCCAGGACGTCGAGCAGCCGGCCATCGGATCGGACGAGGTCCTCGTCCGCGTCCGGGCCGCCTCGGTCAACGCGGCCGACTGGATCAAGCTGACCGGCAAGCCGTACCTCGTGCGGCCGCTGTTCGGCCTGGTACGGCCCAAGCAGCGGATCGCGGGGGCGGCCATGGCGGGCGAGGTCGCCGCGGTCGGTGCCGCCGTGACCGGGTTCGCCCCGGGCGACGAGGTCTACGGCGAGATCAGCGGAGCCTTCGCCGAGTACGCGAAGGTCCGCTCGGACGAGATCGCGCGCAAGCCGCGGAACCTGTCGTTCGAGGAGGCCGCCGCGCTCCCGGTGGCCGGGACGACGGCGCTCCAGGGTCTGCGCGACAAGGGCCACGTCAAACCCGGCGATGCCGTCCTCGTCAACGGCGCCTCGGGCGGCGTCGGGAGCCTGGCGGTCCAGATCGCCAAGGCGCTCGGGGCGACGGTCACGGGCGTCTGCAGCACGGCGAAGGTCGATCTCGTGCGCTCGATCGGTGCCGACCACGTCATCGACTACCGCACGGACGACTTCACCAAGGGCGACCGCCGCTACGACGTGATCCTCGACCTGGCCGGCAACCGATCGCTCGGCGACTGCCTCCGCGTCATGAACCCCGATGGCGTGTTCGTCTCGTCGGTCGGCAAGTCCGAGAACGCCTGGCTCGGCGTGATGCCGCGGCTCATCGGCCTGCGGCTCGGCGCCCGGCGCCACACGCAGACGGTGAGCATCCTCGTGGCCCACCCGAGCAGCGCCGATCTAGACGCGCTGACCGGGTTCGCGGAGGCCGGCCAGCTGCGGGCCGTCATCGACCGCACCTACCCGCTCGACGAGACCGCCGAGGCGCTGCGCCTGTTCGGTTCGGGACGGGTCCAGGGCAAGGTCGGGCTGGCGGTGTGACGTCGCCTCGAGAGAAGGCCAGCGGGAGCCCACCCATGTCGGACATCCAGATCAAGCTGTCGGCGCTCTGGCTCGCGCTGATGCTCACCTACCTGCTGGGCGACGTCCTGCGCATCTACAGCGGGGACTTCAAGCCTGGGCAGATCGGCGGGGTCGCGATGACCCAGGCGATGTGGCTCGGGGTCGCCGTGGTGATGGTGGTCCCCATCGTCATGGTGGTGCTGTCGCTGGTGCTCGACCCGGCAGTGAACCGCCCGGTCAACGTCATCGCCGCGATCGGCCTGTTCGCGTTCAACCTCATCGGGCTGCCGACGTACCCGGGTGCGTACGACAAGTTCCTCATCGTCGTCGGGCTGGTGTTCAACGCGTTGACGGTCCGCTACGCGCTGCTGTGGGCGTAGGGACGGCACGATCACCCGTCTGCTGTCGCGTCGCCACGGACCTGGCGCACCCTGAGGCGACGATGGCATCACCGAGGACCGGGGACGGGCTCCTCGCCCACGAGATGCACCTCGATGCCGGGCAACCCTTCGATCAACCGGTCGCTGAGCGCCGGCTCCGGGAAGAACCGCCAGCGCGGCACGGGATGATGTGGGAGGACCAGGTGTGTCGCGCGGTACTCGCGCGCCACACGCTCGACGGCCGACGGCACGTCGGCCGACTCGACCCGAACGAGGGTCGCTCCCAGGTCGACGGCGTCGTCCACGTTCTTCCGGAGATCGCGTGATCGGTCGAAACCAGGGGCAGCGTCCACGGGCTCGACGATCACCGCCACGAGCGATCCGCGAAGGAGCGCTGCGAGCTCTGCAGCCCGACGCACGGCGCGGCGCGACGCCGCAGTCCCGTCGAGGAGGACGACCACGCGCTCGGTGACGAGCGGCAGATCCTCGCCCGCGCCGACCGCATCGAGCTGACCCTCGACCCGCCGGGCGACGACGCGGAGCGACAACTCCCGGAGGGCCGTGAGATTCGCCTCGGTGAAGAATCGCTCGAGGGCGATCTGCGTCCGGTCGGGCGGATAGACATTTCCGTGCCGCATCCGCTGGCGGAGAGCGTGCGGGCTCATGTCGACGAGCTCGATCTCGTCCGCGCTGAAGAGAACCTCGTCCGGCAGGCGTTCATGGACGGGAGCGCCGGTGATCGTCGCGACCGCGTCGGCGAGGCTGTCGAGGTGCTGGACGTTCACGGTCGTGACGACATGGATCCCGGCGTCCCGGATCACCTCGACGTCCTGCCACCGCTTGTCCCGCGTCGACCCGGGGATGTTCGTATGCGCGAGCTCGTCCACGAGGGCGACCGTCGGGCGCCGGGCGACGATCGCGTCCGTGTCCATCTCCTCGAGGACGACGCCGCGGTATTCGATCCGCCGCCGCGGAACGACCTCGAGCCCTTCGGCGAGCTCGAGCGTGTGCGGACGACCATGCGCCTCGGCGAACCCGACGACGACATCCGTCCCGCGTGCGAGCCGGCGGTGGCCCTCCTCGAGCATCCGGTACGTCTTGCCGACGCCCGGCGCCATCCCGACGTACGCCCGAAGCCGGCCACGCGCCGGCGCCGTGTCGACCCGGATGCGGGCGAGCATCTCGTCCGCCGTCGGACGGAGGTCGAACGCGTCGAGATCTCGACCGGTCATCGGAGGAGCCCGTCGAGGTCGAGGTTCACGAGGAGGACGTTCACGCGCGGCTCGCCGAGGAACCCGAGGAGTGGCATGACCATGCGCCGCGCGATCGCAGCGCGGACCGCGGCCGTGGTGATCCCGCGTGCCTTTGCGATCCGCGCGACCTGGTACTCGGCCGCGGCGGTGCTGATCTCCGGGTCGAGCCCCGATGCCGACGCCGTGACCAGGTCCACCGGCACGGGCGCGTCGCCGGTCGCCGCCCGCAGCGCATCAACACGCTTCGTCACGACATCGATGAGCGTGCGGCTCGCGGGCCCGAGGTTGCTGCCGCCCGAACTCGAGGCGTCGTAGCCGCAGGGGTTCGACGCCGTCGCGCCGGCTGCCGACGGGCGGCCCCAGAGGTACGTCGGCCGGTCGAAGCACTGGCCGATGAGGCTCGAGCCGACCGTGCGCCCATCGACGACGAGGAGCGACCCGTTCGCCTGCGACGGGAAGGCGACCTGGGCGATGGCGGTCACGACCGCAGGGTAGACCCCGCCGGTCAGCACGGTCATCGCGACGAGCAGCAGGAAGGCCGGCCCGAGCGTCCGCCGAAGGAACCACGTCATCGGGCGATCCTCACGCGAGATGGAGCGCCGAGACGACGAGATCGATCGCCTTGATCCCGACGAACGGCGCCACAAGACCGCCGAGCCCGTAGACGGCGAGGTTGCGTCGGAGCAGCTCGTTGGCGGGCGCGGCGGTGAACGCGACGCCGCGAATCGCGAGGGGGATGAGCGCGACGAAGACGAGCGCGTTGAAGATGACCGCCGAGAGGATCGCGGACTGCGGCGTCGCGAGCCCCATGACATTGAGGGCGCCGAGCACCGGGTAGACGCTCACGAACATCGCCGGGAGGATCGCGAAGTACTTGGCGACGTCGTTCGCGATCGAGAACGTCGTGATCGAGCCCCGGGTGATGAGGAGCTGCTTGCCGATCGCGATCACCTCGAGCAGCTTCGTCGGGTCGGAGTCGAGGTCGACCATGTTCGCCGCCTCCTTCGCCGCCGACGTCCCGCTGTTCATCGCGAGCCCGACATCGGACTGGGCGAGCGCCGGCGCATCGTTCGTCCCGTCGCCGGTCATCGCGACGAGGTGGCCGTCCGCCTGCTCCCTACGGATGAAGGCGATCTTCGCCTCCGGGGTCGCCTGGGCGATGAACTCGTCGACGCCGGCCTCGCGCGCGATCGTCGCGGCGGTCCGCGGGTTGTCGCCGGTGATCATCACGGTCCGGATCCCCATCCGGCGGAACTGGGCGAACCGTTCGACGAGGCCCTCCTTGACGGTGTCCTTCAGCTCGACGACACCGAGGACCCGGCCGTCAGCTCGGAGCGCGAGCGGCGTCGCGCCCGCGTCGGAGATCCGGTCGGTCACGGCGAGGACCTCGGCGGGCAGGCCACCATCGACTCCCTCGCCGATCGCGTCGACGGCGCCCTTGAGGACGAGGCCGCCGCCGACCGTCCGCGCGCCGCTCGTCCGGGTCTCGGCGCGGAACGCGATCTCGTCCTCGATCGACGTCGCGAGCCTCTCGAAGCCGGCATCGTCACCGGTCCCGCCCGGTGCCCCGAGCTCGGCGAGTCGTCGACGGGCGAGCTGGACGACCGAGCGCCCTTCGGGCGTCTCGTCGCGGATCGAGGCCACGAGTGCGGCGCACACGGCGTCCGCTTCGGCGACGCCCGGCGCCGGGACGATCATCGATGCGAGCCGGTTGCCGTACGTGATCGTGCCGGTCTTGTCGAGAAGGATCACGTCGACGTCCCCAGACGCCTCGACCGCCCGACCGCTCATCGCGAGGACGTTGAACCGTGCGACGCGGTCCATCCCGGCGATCCCGATCGCCGAAAGGAGGCCGCCGATGGTCGTCGGGATGAGGCAGACGAGGAGCGCGACGAGCGCGACGGTGTCGACCGTCGTCCCCGCATAGAGGCCGAATGGCCGGAGGGTGACGGTCGCCATGAGGAACACGATCGTGAGCCCCGCGAGCAGGATGGCGAGCGCGATCTCGTTCGGTGTCCGCTGCCGCTTGGCCCCCTCGACGAGCGCGATCATCCGGTCGAGGAACGTGTTCCCCGGGTCCGCCGACACGCGGATCACGAGCCGGTCGCTCGTGAGGGTCGTACCGCCGGTCACCGAGCTCCGGATGTCGGTGCCGGGTTCCTTGAGGACGGGCGCCGACTCGCCGGTGATGGCAGCCTCGTTGACGAACCCGACGCCCTCGATGACGTCGCCGTCGCTCGCGATCGTCTCGCCCGCCTCGACGACGACGACGTCGCCCCGGCGGAGCTCCGATGAGCCGACAGCCTCGAGCGTCCCGTCGGCGCGACGTCGGTGCGCAACGGTCTCTGAGCGGGTCCGGCGGAGCGTCGCGGCCTGGGCCCGTCCCCGTGCCTCGGCGACGGCCTCGGCATACGTCGCGAAGAGGACGGTGAACCAGAGCCAGGCGGCGATCTCGAGGCGGAAGCCACTGCCGGACGTCGCGGGGACCGCCTCGAGCCCCGTGACGCCGGCCACCCAGATGACGGTGACGAGCACCGCCGTGATCTCGACGACGAACATCACGGGGTTGCGGATGAGCAGCCGCGGGTCGAGCTTGCGGACCGCGTGCGGGAGCGCCGCGCGAAGGAGGTCGGGGTCGAGGATGCCGCGGGGTCGGGGCGGTTCGCCACCGTGCGGCTTCGCGCCGCCGAGCGTGACGAAGCGCTGGAACCGGCGCGTCCCGCGGCCCAGGTCGACCGCGGCGAGCGTGCGGGCGAACGCGGCGGGGGCCATCGTCAGAACGTCCGTCCGGCGTTGAGAAGCAGCTGCTCGACGATCGGGCCGAGTGAGAGCGCCGGGAAGAACGTCAGCGCGCCGACGATGATGACGACGCCGATGAGGAGGACGCTCCAGAGGACGCCGGTCGTCGGGAACGTCCCGAGCGAGGCCGCGATCCGCCGCTTCCCTGCCATCGATCCCGCGAGCGCGAGGATCGGGACGATCATCCCGTACCGGCCGATGAGCATCGCGAGCGCGCCGGTCACGTTGTAGAAGGGCGTGTTCCCGTTGAGCCCGGCGAACGCGGAGCCGTTGTTCCCGGTCTGGCTCGAGAACGCGTAGAGGATCTCGCTGAACCCGTGGGGTCCCCCGTTCGCAGGCCCGGCGAGGCCGTCGGGGACCACGGTCGCAAACGCCGTGAAGGCGAGGATGCTGAAGCCGAGGACGAGGGCGACGAGCATCGCCATCTTGATCTCGAACGCCTCGACCTTCTTGCCGAGGTACTCGGGCGTCCGGCCGACCATGAGCCCCGCGATGAACACCGCGAGGATCGCGCCGATCACGAGCATCCCATACATGCCTGCACCGATCCCGCCGGGCGTGATCTCGCCGAGCTCGATGTTGAAGAGCGGGACGAGCCCGGCGATCGGCTGGGCGCTGTCGTGCATCGCGTTCACCGCGCCCGTGCTCGTGCCGGTCGTCGCCGCCATGAACAGGCCGCCGACGGCGGCGCCGAAGCGTGTCTCCTTGCCCTCCATGCTCCCGAGCGAGGCCTGCGCGACCGACGATGGCAACAGTGGGTTGCCGAGCGATTCGACATGCATCGCGCCGACGGCGCCGACGATGAGGACGAGCGCCATCGCGGCGAAGATCGTCCAGCCCTGGCGCTGGTCGCCCGCGTACCGCCCGAACGTGTACGTGAGGGCGAACGGGATCACGAGGAGCGCGAGGATCTCGAGCCAGTCGGTGAGCGGCGTCGGGTTCTCGAACGGATGGGCGGAGTTCGCGTTGAAGAAGCCACCGCCGTTGTTGCCGAGCTCCTTGATCGCCTCCTGCGAGGCGACCGGTCCGATGGCGAGGTGCTGGACGGCGCCCTGGAGCGTGGTCACGGCGCGGGCCGGGTCCCACGTCTGGGGGACGCCCTGCGAGGCGAGGACGAGCGCACCGACGAGCGAGAGCGGGAGGAGGACGTAGAGGATCCCGCGGGTGAGGTCGACCCAGTAGCTCCCCAGCGTTCGGGCGCTCCGGCGGGTGAGGCCGCGGAAGAGGGCGATCGCGACCGCGAGCCCGGTGGCGGCGGACGTGAAGTTGCGGACCGTGAGCATCGCCGCCTGCGTCAGGTAGGTCGCGCCGGATTCGCCCGCGTAGTTCTGCCAGTTCGTGTTCGTCTCGAAGCTGACCGACGTGTTGAACGCGAGATCAGGGGACTGGGCCGCGATCCCGCCCTGGTTGAGCGGAAGGACGGCCTGCAGCCGGAGCATCGCGTAGCCGGCGGCGATCGCGACGACCGCCATCGCGAGCACGGCGAGCGTGTACGCCTTCCAGTCCTGCTCGGCGGTCTCGTCGATCCCGCAGATCCGGTAGACGGCGCGCTCGAGCGGCCGAACCACCGGGGTGAGGAAGACCCGCTCGCCTTCCATCACGCGGTGGATGTACGCGCCGAGGGAGGGCGTCACGACGAGGACGGCGAGCGCGAGCGTGACGAGGGTGAGGAGGTCGCCGGCGGGCATCGGTCAGAAGTCCTCGGGTCGCAGCAGCGCCCAGATCAGGTAGATGAAGACGAATGCGGAAGCGAGCGCGGCGAGGAGGTCGGGGGCGTTCATCGCGCGAGCCGCTCGACGAGCAGCAGGTAGGCGGCAAGCGCGAAGACACATGCGACCGCGACGAGGAGGACCTGGAGGTCGGTCACCGCGCGGCGCCCGTCACGGGTAGAGCGCGTCCGACCGCATCGAGGAGCGTCTCGAGCGCAAACGGCTTCGGGAGATACCCGGCGACGCCGTGGTCGGCGAGCTGGCGCGGGCTGACGGTGAGCGCGCTCGTCACGAGCACGGGCGGCGAGCCTGCCGCGCTGAGGATCCCGTCGCGGAGGAAGCCCCAGCCCGTCTCACCCGGCAGGTTGAGGTCGAGGAGGACGAGTCCGGGTCGGAGCCCGGCGTCGATCGCCTCGATCGCCTCCTCGGCCGAGCCGCACTCCGCGACCGAGTAGCCCGCGCGGCGCAGCGAACGCGCGACGAACGAGCGGAAGGCGAGGTCGTCCTCAACGAAGAGGATCGACCGGCCCTCACTGCTCGCCATGCACCCGCTCGACTGAGATCGAGCAGCGCGACTCGTCGGTGCCGTAGAGCGGAAAGACCCGCACCGGCTTGCCAACGGTCATCCGACGTGAGGCATCGAGGAGGTGGGCACCGAAGCGGAGGCTGCTGACGGTCACGCGTCGAGCCAGCCCCGCATCCACCATCGCGACCGCGCTCGCGACGAGGTCGAGCTCGCGGTCGAGCTGTCGCCTGACGGCGGTCCGCGCTCCGACGCGTCCGAACGGGAGAGGTTCGATCGCCATGACCCGAGCCTTGCACCCGTCCCCAAGAGGGGACAGGCCCGGACGGGGCTCGACAGTCTAAGGTCCCCCTAAAGCCGCGGGGAGCTCCTCGTCGCGCGCCTCGGACCGCGGCTCGACCACGCGGTAGCCGACACCGGGTTCCGTGACGATCAGATCCCGGAGCGATGAGTCGGCGCGAGCGAGCTTCCGCCGGAGCTGACTGACGTGGACGTAGACGTAGCTCGCCTCGCCCTGGTAGGCCTCGCCCCAGACGGCGCGCAGGAGCCGGCCCTTCGTGATGAGCCGGCCGCGGTTCACGAGGAGGACCCGGAGGATCTCGAACTCCCGGGGAGTCAGCTCGAGCGGCCGATGGCCGACGAACACGGCATGACGCTCGGCGTCGAGGACGAGCGGGCCGAGCGCGATCCGACCGTCCCGCCCGGCGGCGGGGCCGGCGGCATGGCGGAGCGCGACGCGGATCCGGGCGACGAGCTCGCCCATCCCGAAGGGCTTCGTCACGTAGTCGTCGGCACCTCGCTCGAGCGCCGCGACCTTCTCCTGCTCGTCGTATCGCCCCGAGAGGATGACGATCGGCGTCATCGCCTCGCGGCGGACCCGCGTGACGATCCGCAGGCCATCGATGTCGGGCAACCCGAGATCGAGGAGGATGACGTCGGGTCGCTGTGCCTCCCATCGGCGGAGGGCGGCCAGCCCGTCGGGTGCCTCCTCGACGGCATACCCGTGCTTGCGAAGTCCGGCCGCGACCGCCGCGCGGGTGGCGTCATCGTCCTCGACGACGAGCACAGTCGGTCCGGAGCGGGGCTGCATCATCAGCCTCCCCCGAGCGCGAGCTCGGCGGGGACCACGGCCGCCGGCAGGTCGAGGTCGATCGCGAGGCCTCCGAGCCCGCCGCGGCGGGCGGAAACGGCGCCGCCCGTCGCCTCGACGAGCCCACGCACGACCGCGAGGCCGATCCCGGTCCCGGCACGCGATCCGCCGGGGCGCCCGGGAACGCGGTAGAACTTGTCGAACAGGCGCGGGAGCGCCGACTCCGGCACCCCCTGCCCCGCGTCCTCGACCGTCAGGCGAACGTGGTGGTCGTCGATCGGTCGGGACGAGATCCTGATCGTCGTCGATGCGGCCGTGTACTTGAGCGCGTTCTCGAGCACGTTCGTCAGCGCCTCCTCGACGAACACGGCATCGACGTCGACCGCCACGTCGCCGATTGCGACCTCGACATGCCGCCCGAGGACGCGAGGCCGGAGGCGGACGAGCGCCTCGTCCACGAGATCGTCGAGCGGGTAGACATCGCGGTCGGGCGTGAGAACCCCAGCCTCGATCCGGCTGAGGTCGAGGAGGTTCGTCACGAGGCGATTCAGATACTCCACCTCGCGGTCGATCGCGTCCGCCCCGGCGCGGCGCTCCGCGATCGGCATGTCCTCCTCGTCACGGAGCGTCCCCGCCGCGGCACGGATCGTCGCGAGCGGGGTGCGCAGGTCGTGCGACACCGACTGCAGGAGCGCGGTCTTGAGCTCGTCGCTCCGCCTCGCGAGCTGTGCTTCCTGCGCCTCCCCCGCGAGCCGGTCCTGGGCCAGCGCCTGCCCGAGCTGGTCGGCGGCCGCGGCGAGGAGGCGCGTCTGGGTCGGGTCGAGGGGATCGAGGCCACGGCGCCTCAGGCCCCAGATCGAGCCGAGGACGTTATCGCCCGCGGTGATCCGGACCCGGTACGCCTCGTCGGAGGCAGCGCGGCCTCGTCTCGACGGCGGACCCGGGACGTGGACACGCCGCCACTGGGCCGGCTCGTCACCGACCGTTCGCTGCAGGGCGGCGTACAGCAGCAGCGGCGGCAGCGTCGTGCCAGCCGCGGTGTCGGCGGCGACGCGCTCGGAGGCGTCGTCGGACCCGAGCGCCACCCACACGCGCTCCATCGCCGTCTCGCGTCGCAGCACGTCGGCGAGCGCTGGGAGGACGACCGCCGTCGACGGCCTCACCGCGAGCACGCGGCTCACCCTGAAGAGGGCGCGCGCCTCGCGGGCGCGCGCCTCTGCCAGCTCGCCGCGCGACCGCTGGAGCGCGGTCAGCTCGCCGACCACGACCCCCGTGAAGAGCAGTGCCCCCACCCCGATCCACTCGGATGGATCGGCGATCGTCAAGGTGTAGTACGGCTCGACGAAGAAGAAGTCGTAGGCGAGGAAGGAGGCGACGGCCGCGAGGATCGCACCAGGAGTGCCGGCCGCGATGGCGGTGGCAACGACGGCGGCGAGGTAGACGACGGAAGCGTTGTGGACACGGAGCCCTCGTTCGAGGACCCAGATGACGGTCGTCGCGGCTACGAGCGACGGGATCGCAACGCCGAGGGCGGTCGCGATCCGGCGCACGAAGACCCGAAAGGCGGGTGGGCGGAGCTCCATCTCGATCCCAACGTATGCCGTCGCCCCAAGAGGCTGGGCGATCGATCATCGAAAGGCCGCTCAAACTTTGCTCAAGACGGGGCGACGGCCACTGCGCGGGGCGGGCATGGCGGAGGACGCAGCCGTCCTCTCAGTCCGCCCCGGAGCTCCTGCCCCGAAAACGGCGGAGCGCGACCCAGAGCAGCGGTACAAGCCACAGGAGCTGCGGCGGGAGCCAGCCCAGGAGCCCGGGGTCGTTCGGTCCGGCGGCGATGCCGGTCGCGCTGATGCGGACGAGCGGGAACAGCTCGCACGACCGGAGGATCTCATCGGGCGAGCTGCGCCACGGATTGGGCAAACCCGTTGCCACGACGACGACACCCATGCTTCGAACGAGGCGCGGCAGGACCTGGCGACGCTCCTCCGCGTCCGTGACTTCCTCGGCGATGCCCGAGAACGCACGACCGGGCAGGATCACGTCCACGTGCGGATCGGCGAGGATGTTCTGGAACCAGTGGGTCCGTCGGCCGAAGCCCGCCATGCAGTAGACGTGGTCGCCGGCGACCATGTAGCCGAGGGGCGCCTCGCGCCGGTGGCCACTCTTGCGGCCCCTGGTGGTGAGGAGCATCAGGTACCCGGTCAGGGGATTCGACGCCAGGCCACCCAGGCCCATGCGCAGCGCCGGCACGGCGGCGTAACGGTTCATGGCATTGAAGGCGCCGTGCAACGGCGGCATCGCCCGCTCGGCCCAGGCTGGATAGCCGAGCGCCTCACCCCATCGAACCCTGTCGGACGAGGTCCCGTCTGAGTCCGACGCCGCCACGGGCGAGGCTTCGAGGCTCACCACGATCGACCCCCTTGCTGAGGACGGCCGGGCGCCGGGTCAGCCGGAGCGCCGCCGTGAGCAACAACGTCGCGGCTGCGCTCGAGCACCTGCTCCAAACCGAACGTGATCAGATCCACGGTGCTCCGCCACCAGCGGTTCGGGTCGGTCAGCCAGACCTCGGCCGTGGTCTCGGCGCTTGCGACCAGGTTCGGGAACGTGTCGCGAGGCAGGCTCAGCTGGACGAGGGCGAACCGGCGGCGCATCAGGTCGATCTGATGCTCATCGGGCCACGTGTCCTCAGCTGCAGCACCCTGCCGGAGGAGGAGCAGATATCCAGCCAGGAGGTTGGAGATCATCCGGATGTGGACGATCGCCTGGCGTCGCTCGAAGCCCGCGTCGAGCAGGATCGCCAGTAGGTCCTCCAGGACCTTCCAGAAGGACGGCGGGCCTTCACCCGTATAGGCGATGCTCAGGGGCAGGGCGAGCGGACGCGCGTCGATCTGCTCCTTGTAGTTGTCGATCGCCAGCCGCAGACGCTCCGTCCAGGTCATCCCGGGCTGGAACCCGAGCGTGGCGTCGATGCCGTCGAGCACGACCTCCGTCATCGCGTTGAGGAGGTCCTGCTTGTCACGGACGTGGCGGTAGAGGGCCATCGGCGTGACCCCCAGCTCCTGCGCCAGGCGACGGAGGCTGACTGCCTCCAGGCCCTCGGCGGTGCCGATCTCCAGCGCTCGAGCCACGACGGCATCACGGGTCAGGCCAGGACGACCTCCCGCGTGTTCTGATTCCTTCATGTGCCGCATCGCTTGACAAGTATACGCCGCATACATAGACTGCGAGCGTCCGTATACACCATATGCTTACGGAGATAACACGATGGCGGTGAGACGGCGATGACAGCACAGGCCCGGGGGCCAGCGATCCACGTGCAGGGCCTCCAGAAGTCGTACAAGGAGCTCCACGTGCTGCGCGGCGTGGACTTCGACGTGGCGCAGGGGAGCATCTTCGCCCTGCTCGGCTCCAACGGCGCCGGCAAGACGACCGCCGTGAACATCCTGTCCACGCTGCTCAGGGCAGACGGCGGGACGGCGAGCGTCAACGGCTTCGACGTGGCAACGCAGGCCGCGGACGTGCGGGCATCGATCAGCCTCACCGGGCAGTTCGCCGCGGTCGACGAGATCCTGAGCGGGCGAGAGAACCTCGTGCTCGTCGCCCGGCTTCGCCATCTCGGCAATGCCGGCTCGATCGCGGACGACCTGCTGGCGAGGTTCGGGCTCGCTGACGCAGCGGGACGGAGGGTGGCGACGTACTCGGGTGGCATGCGCCGTCGCCTGGACATCGCGATGAGCCTCATCGGCAACCCGCCGGTCATCTTCCTCGACGAGCCGACGACGGGGCTCGACCCAGAAGGCCGCCTCGAGGTGTGGCACGCCGTCCAGGAGCTGGCCGGTCAAGGGACGACCGTGCTCCTCACCACCCAGTATCTCGACGAGGCCGAGCAGCTCGCCGACCGGATCGCGATCCTCCACGACGGCCGCATCACGGTGAACGGCACCCTCGCCGAGCTCAAGGCGCTGCTCCCGCCCGCGAAGGTCGAGTACGTCGAGAAGCAGCCGACGCTCGAGGAGGTCTTCCTCGCCATCGTCGGACGCAGCCGCCCGGGCAGCGGCGACAGCGCGCATGCCGACACCGGCACGGACAGGTAGGGAACGACCATGACCACGAACTTCCTGGCCGACACGATCGTCCTGACGGGACGGTCCCTGCGCCACATCACGCGCAGCCCGGACACGATCATCACGACGACGATCATGCCCATCGCCTTCCTGCTCTTGTTCGTCTACGTCTTCGGCGGCGCGATCCAGCACGGACCGGGCACCTACGTCACCTACCTGTTGCCCGGGATCCTCCTGATCACCGTCGCGTCAGGCATCTCCTACACCGCATTCCGCCTCTTCCTGGACATGAAGAGCGGCATCTTCGAGCGCTTCCAGTCCCTGCCGATCGCGCGATCGTCCGTGCTCTGGGCGCACGTGCTGACGTCGCTGGTCGCGAACATGGTCTCGCTCGTCGTCGTCGTGCTCGTCGCCTTCGTCATGGGCTTCCGCTCATCCGCAGGCGTGCAGGCATGGCTCGCGGTCGCGGGCATCCTGATCGTGTTCACCCTGGCCTTGACGTGGCTCGCCGTCATCCCCGGCCTGACGGCGAAGTCCGTGGATGGTGCGAGCGCCTTCTCGTACCCGCTCATCTTCCTGCCGTTCGTCAGCTCGGCATTCGTGCCCACCGCGACGATGCCCGGCCCAGTGCGCGTCTTCGCCGAGAACCAGCCAGTGACGTCGATCGTCAACGCCGTCCGCGAACTGCTGGCCCAGCAGCCGGTCGGCACCGACATCTGGGTCGCCCTGGCCTGGTGCGTCGGCATCCTGTCGATCGCGTACGTCGTCGCCATGCGGGTCTACCACCGCAGGATCTCCGGGTAGAAGATCGTGCGATGCGATCTCCCCAGACGCTGAGCGAGGCCGACCGTCGGATGGTCGCCGCCTGGGCTGCCGACTGCGTCGAGCGGGTTCTCGGGCTGTTCGAGGCTGAAGCTCCAGGTGATGACCGGCCCCGGGCGCTCATCGCGAGGACCCGAGCGTTCGCCCGGGGAGAGCTGAACACAGCCGAGGAGATTCGCCGCCGGTTCGCCGGCGGGGTTGCTGCCGCGGATGTGAAGACTCCCGTCACGGCGGCCGTGGCTCGAGCCGCCGGCCAGGCCGTCGCCATCTGCCACATGGGCGCTCACGCACTGAGTGCCGCCGCGTATGCCGACATCGCCATCGGCATCGCCGGCCCTGAGCGGCCAGAGGCCGTCGACGACGAGATCCGCTGGCAGCTCGACCACATGTCGCCAGAGGTTCGCGCGGCCCTCCGAGCCCTCCCGTCCGTTGGCGAGAACTCCGCGGGCCCTCTCGGGCCTGGGCGCCTCGCCTCCGGCAGACTCGGCGCCATCATCCGTCAACTGCAAGCCGGTCTCGCCGAGTCCGAGTCGGACCGAAGCAGCCGTTGGGTCGACCATCGCCGATGAGCGACCAACCCGAGCGCTCCGACTCCGCCGGGCAGCCGACCCCGTCGGCCGAAGCGTCGCCCTCCGTCGTGGCGGTGCCCTGGTCGGCGTTCGACCTGGAGGTGCCTGAGCTCGCCGGTCAGGTCCGCGAGCGTCTTGAGGCGCACCGGCACCTGGTGATGGCGACCCTGCGCCCGGACGGGTCGCCGCGCCTGTCGGGCACGGAGATCCGCCTTATCGAGGGTCAG
>DASVZT010000088.1:0-3959 GCA_036391495.1 Candidatus Limnocylindrales bacterium | reverse complement strand
GACGGCGCCGGCCTCCGCGGCGGCGTCGGATCCGTTCTGCACGATGCGCTGGTTGGCCCAGGCGTTCCCGCCGTCGATGATGAGGGCGACCGTGCCGATGAGGGCGAGGATCGCACCGAGCATGATGACGAGGACCTGGCCGCGATCGTCGCGACGGAGACGTCTCATGGGAACACCCGCTCGATGGGGATCTGGGAGGTCGACGTGAGTGTCAGCGGGCCGACGATGCGGCCGATGACCGGGGTGTTCGCGGACCACGTGTAGGCGACGGTCACCGACGCGAGGCACCCGACGTGGAGCGGCGAGCACGACAGGGTCGTCCCGGCCGGAGGGGCGTAGCTCACGGTCACGGCGCTCGTCGGGACGCCGAGGCCGATGGCCGCTGCAGCCGCGCACGCCCGGGTCGACCAGTGCGGGTTGGACGGGTCTTCGATCGGCATGTCCTTGGCGCATTGGGTGTTCGTGTCGGGGGGTGCGAGCTGGTTGACGGCTGCCACTCGCGCACCCTGTCGCGCGGCGTTCGCGATGGTGTTGTAGGCGTAGACCGCGCGCCCGAGGTCGAAGATCCCCGAGAAGATCATGAAGACGATCGGGATGACGAGGGCGAACTCGACCAGCGTCTGGCCTCGCTCGGGGCGGCCCGGGTGGGGGGTGGATCGCGGGCGACGGCTCACTTCCAGGTCACCTGGATCGTGGAGCCGCACGGCTGCGCGCTGCCGGCCACCTGGTCCTGTGACGTGATCTTGCCGCCGCTCGGCGGGAATGTCGCCGGCGCGAGCGGGTTGAAGATGACCGGGGTGCTGAACCCGGCCGCCGTCCACGTCGCCTGGGCGTTGACCGCCTTGACGCTGAGGAGATTCGGGATCGTGCAGGTGGGCGGCGGCGTTCCGCTCGTGGGCGTCGGGGGCGGGACGACGGCCGCCACCGGGATGCCGGCGACCATCCCGTGCCGGATCGGGAAGGCGACCGTCGCCCCGACGCGCAGCGGATTGCCGACGATCCCGCCGATGATCGGCGTCAGGAGTCCGAAGTTGCAGGTCAGCGAGACCGAGACCGGCTGGCCGATCGCATTCGGCCCATTGACCCCGTTCGGGAAGGACGGCGTCGGGAGCGGGCTCGGAAGAGTGCAGTCGATCGCTGCGGCATCGTTCGCGACGAGGCTGGCGTACTGTGCCTGCGCCGTCGTGTCGGGATTGACGGTGTTCCAGGCCACCGGGTTCTGGGCGGCGAAATCGGCAGCTTCACGCGCCACGTTGTTGAGCTCGACCCAGCCGAGGAAGACGCGCCCGAAGTCGATCCCGAAGAGGAGGAGCAGCAGCAGGAGAGGCAGGACGAGGGCGAACTCGGCCAGGCTCTGCCCGGACGAACGCACCGTTCGTGTGCCCCTTGGACGCGGTCCCGCTCCCTCGGACCCGGGCCGTGCCGATTCGCCTCGATCCACGCCGCTCTCCGTGCGCCCCGTCGGTGCAGTCCAGAACCGACCGCCCGGTTGTCGCGGGCCCTCGGGGAACGTATCCAAGCGGTATCGGCGCGGACAGCCCGCGCAAGGTCCCGCGGCGGGCGGCCGTTAGTCCCAGCGGTGACCGTCCCTCGCCCGTCAGCGCTTGTCGGGATTCGGCAGGACGATGTCGTTCACCGTCCCGACCAGGTCGTAGTAGCTCTTGATGAAGCCCCGGAGAGTCCGCGCGGTCGCGCCATAGGTGTCGAATTCGGCCGGCGACAGGCCGTCCGGCTCGTAGGCGCGCGAGAAGTCCGGGATCCGCTCCGACAGCTCGTCGAGGATCCAGGGCTCGACCGGCACGGACATCCGCTCGATGGGCTCCACACCGCTGTCGTTGAAGCGGGCCTGCCACGCGTGCGGCATCGTCATGGCGACGTCTCCGCCGACGAACTCCGTCCAGTGGAGCCGGTGACGATAGGCCGCGACCAGCGGCCGCGTCCGGTAGCCGCGTTCCTGGAAGATGGCGTAGACGCGCTTGAACGCGGCGACCCCGGCCCAGTTCGTCGCATCCGGGTGGACCGCCAGCGCGTCGCGCTCGACGAGGATCTTCATCCAGTCGTCGAGCCGTCCGACCATCGTCGTCGAGACCGGCGACATCGTCGACACGTCGTGGCCCTCGGCCTTCCGCCGGCGGAGGCCGCGCTCGACCGCCTCGGCGACGCCGATCGCCTGTGCCACGGTGAACGAGACCGTCGCGTTGATGTTGATCCCGCGGTAGGTCGCCTCCTCGATCGCGATCAGCCCGGCTGACGTCGCCGGGAGCTTGACCTGGATGTTCGGCGCCAGCCCGGCGAAGCGCACGGCCTGCTCGACCATGCTTTCCGGGCTGACGTAGAACGTCGGGTTCGTCTGGAGCGAGAGGCGACCCTTCTTGTGCCCCTCGCGCTCGAAGACCGGGACGAGGATGGCGGCGCCGCGGACGGCCATCTCCTCGATGAGTGCCCACGTCAGATCCTCGAGCGGCCAGCCAGGGTTCTCGGTCCGCAGGGCCCTGACCCGGGGGATCCAGTGCTCCTTCTCCTTCTGCATGACCTCCAGGACGATCGACGGGTTGGAGGTCGCCCCGACCGCGCCCCGCTCCACGGCATAGGCGAGCTCGTCGACGGCGCACGAGTCGTTCCAGTAGTCGGTTGGGGTCCGCTCCGTCATCCGCAGGAGCGGACTGTCGAGCGTGGTCAGGGTCATGTCGCTCACCTTCAGGTCGTCGGGGCCGACGGGTTCCAGTCCATCAACCAGGCGTGGTCGGGGTCGATCGTGAAATGCCAGGCGCGGTTCGGGCCGGCCATGACGTTCAGGTAGTACGCCTCGTAGCCGACCGGCGCCCCGAACGGGTGGTAGCCGCGCGGGACGACCACGAGGTCGAGGTCGCCGACGGCGTACGTCTCGTCGATCGAACGGTCCGGCGTGTAGACGCGCTGGACGCCGAACGCGCCCGGCCGGGCGAAACGGTAGAAGTAGAGCTCCTCCAGCAGGGCTTCGGTCGGCGGGTCCTCGGTGTCGTGCTTGTGCGGCGGATAGCTCGACCAGTTCCCGGCCGGGGTGAACACCTCGAACGCGATGAGACGCCCCGCCTGCGCCGCCGGGTCGAGGAGATGATTGACCTGGCGGGCGGTCGAGCCCGAGCCGCGCTGCTCGACCAGGATCTCGCTATCGGGCACGACCGCCGTCCGCGAGACCTTGCCCGCCTTCGCCGAGGCGAGCCCGATGAGCGCCCTGGTCGTGGCCGTGGCCGACAGCGTCACGCCGGGACCTGCGACGACGACCCCAGCCGGCGGCCCCTCGAAGACCGACGACCGGCGTCCGACAACGCCTCCGTCCCGGCCGTCGAGCTTGACCGACGCGCTGCCCTCGAGGACGAGCAGGAGACGCTCACGACCCTGCGCGGCCGAGCCAGTTGACACCACGCGGTCGCCGGTCCGCAGCTCGTGGACGTCGAAGGTGAGCCACTCCCAGCCCGCCGACGAGGGGTCGACCGCGTGGATCCTCCCCGTGGAGGCGTCCGGGTGGCGCAGGAACAGCCGATCGCCCATCGACTAGGCTCCCGCCTCGGCGCCGGCGGCCCCGGCAGCGGAGGGGGCGGACTCGGCGACGACCTCGTCGAGACGGATCGGCCGACCCTCGCGCCAGCTCCGGGTGGCCGCGACCGCGAGTCGCAGCGTCTCCAGCGCATCGTCGGGACCCGGACCGGGCATCCCGCCCGCGGCGAGATCGGCGACAAAGGCCTCGAGCTCGCGCCGGTATGCGACCTCGAAGCGATCGGGGAAGCTCTCGTAGAGGTCGCCTTCCCAGCGGAACTGGCGCGAGATCGTCGCCGGGGTCTTCTGGCCACCGTCGACCACGACCTTGGCCCGGGCGCCGGCGACCTCGGTCCGGATGTCGTAGCCCCACTCGGAGTGGCGCGACGTCTCGATGACGCCGAGCGCGCCGTTCCGGAACCGCAGCATCATCACGCTGGTGT
>DASVZT010000087.1:0-34458 GCA_036391495.1 Candidatus Limnocylindrales bacterium | reverse complement strand
CGCGACGACGCGCGGCCGCTCCCCGGCGGCGATCCGTCGGCGGATCTCCGCGCGCTCCGGTGCCCTCCCGGCGTCGGTCAGTGCGAGGAATGTTGCGATGACCGCTTGAGCCCAAGGCGTATTCTCGGGCGCTGCCACGCTTATGCGACTCGCCCGCTCCTCGACGCGGTGCCGGAGGCCGTTCAGCAACGAATCCCGCAGCAGTGCGCGCCCGGAGCGACGAAGATCGAATCGTCAGGGTCCCTGGCGAGGTCAGGGCCGGGCGGCCAGTCGCATAAGAGGGTCAGGCGCCGAGATTGCGCAAGGTCCGGTCGCGGTGACTGACGGGCGCGGGCGGCAGGCGCGGTCGGCCTAGCTGGCGCGGCCGAACGGCGCGGCCGACCTAGCTGGCGCGGCCGAACGGCGCGGCCGACCTAGCTGGCGTGGGCGGCAGGCGCGGCCCGGTCCGGGCAGGCGCTGCCCGCCGGGCGCGGCACGGGCGCGTAACCCATTCGACAGGTAGGCGGACGAGATTCCCCTCGACGACCCAGGTCGCGGATCGGCCCGGGTGAAGCGATCGGAGTCATCCGCATGAACAAGGGCACGCTCGCCGCGGGCGGGCTGCTCGTCGTCGGCGTCGGGGCGTTCGCAGCGGCCATCCTCGGGCCCGGCGTCTTCTCGTCGACCCCGGCCACCCAGTACCTCACGTCCCAGGCGACGGTGACGGATGTCGTCGACCAGGTCGCGACGACAGGCACGATCGGGGCCACCACCTACTCCTTCGCGTTCGGCAGCACGCCGACCACCAGCCAGGTGTCCGCCAGCTCCGCCTCGTCCACCAGCTCGGCCTCGTCCGCCAGCTCCGCGTCCGCGTCCGGCTCGGGCTCGGGCGCCTCGAGCTGGATCGCCACGGCGGTCGACGTCTCGACAGGCCAGGTCGTCAAGGCCGGCCAGACCCTGGCGACGGCCGACACGTCGGTCGCCAAGCTCAGCGTCGCCCTCGCCGAGGCCACCCTCGCCGCGGCCGAGGCTCGCCTCGCCGTCGACTCGGGCCATCTCTCCGCGACCGACCTGGCGACAGCCGAGCTGCAGGTCAGCCAGGCACGCAACGCGCTCGCCAACGCGCAGACCTCCTACGGCCAGACGAGCCAGCAGAACGCGCTGAAGCTCCAGCAGGCCGAATCCGCCGTCGCCCAGGCCCGGGCGAGCTACCAGGCGACGATGATCGCCGCCCAGGACGCGCTCCAGCGCGCACAGCTCGGCTACCAGGCCTCCCAGCAGTCCTCGAGCGACACGTCGGCGCAGAACAGCCTCAAGCTTTCGCAGGCCGCCTCCGCGCTGTCCGCCGCGCAGTCCGCCCTCGCCACGGCGATCGCGAACGAGGACGCGGCCCAGGCGAAGCTCGCGGACGAGACGACCGGCTCCGCGACCTACCAGTCCGACCTGCAGGCTGTCGGCCAGGCGCAGAACGCCGTGACGCAGGCGCAGAACGCCGTGACGCAGGCGCAGAACGCCTACGACTCGACCAGCCTCCAGGTGACGTCCGCGTCGGCCGACGCGACGACCGGGAGTGCGCAGAACGACCTCGGCCTGGCGACCGCGCAGCACCAGTACGACCAGACGATCGCGCAGGCGCAGCAGGCTGTCACGATGGCCGAGCAGAACCTCGCGAGCCTGGAGCTCCAGCTCGGTCAGTCCGCGGCACAGGCGTCGCAGGCGATCGCGGCCGCGAACCTGGGCCTGCAGGCAGCCTCTCTCGCCTACCAGGGCAAGACGACCCCGAACCCCACCACCGTCGCCTCCGACCAGGCTGCCGTCGCCCAGGCCCAGCAGAGCCTCGCGAACGCGCAGCAGACACTCAGGTACGCGACGCTGGTCAGCCCCGTCGACGGCATCGTCGATACCGTCAACGCGGTGCCCGGCTTCGCAACGAGCGGCGTCGCCGTGGTCGTCCGGACCCGGTCGCTCCAGGTCAGCGCGTCGGTGCCCGAGTCGAACCTGGCCAGCGTCAAGCTGGGGCAGCAAGCCACGGTCACCGTCACCGCGCTCGGCCAGAGCGTCGCCGGGACCGTCACCTCGATCGACCAGACGGGCACGTCGTCGGGCACCGGCGGGGTCGTCAGCTACGGCGTCCTCATCTCGCTGCCGAACCCTCCGACCGGCGTCGCGCCGGGCATGAGCGCCGAGGTCGCCGTCATCGTCGCCCAGGCACCGAACACCCTGGCCGTTCCTTCGACGGCCGTCCTGACCGCGGCCGACGGCACCGACTACGTCCGCGTCCTCGGATCCGACGGACAGCTCACGCAGGTCCCGGTCCAGGTCGGCCTCGTCACTTCCTCGTATGCACAGATCACGTCGGGCCTCACCGAGGGCGTCGCCGTCGTCACCGGTACGGCGAGCACGCGCACGTCGAGCTCGAGCGCCGCCGGCAACGCCGGCCTCTTCGGAGGTGGCGGCTTCGGCGGACCCGGTCTCAACGGCGGGAGCTTCCGCCAGGGCGGCGGCAATGGGACGCGCCAGGTCGTCACGCAGCCGTGAACCTGCCGTGGATGAATGGATCCGGGTCGATCGAGACCCCGTCCGGGACGCCCGTCAT
The DNA here is from genome assembly GCA_036391495.1 of Candidatus Limnocylindrales bacterium. Lineage (GTDB taxonomy): Bacteria > Chloroflexota > Limnocylindria > Limnocylindrales > CSP1-4 > DASVZT01. The sequence goes on along the minus strand of DASVZT010000087.1, from coordinate 31,883 downwards.
CGAGCTGCGCGGCGTCGCACGCACCTACTCGACGGGCCGGCTCGAGGTCGCGGCCCTCCGCGGCATCGATCTCGACGTCATGCCCGGCGACTTTCTCGCGGTCGTCGGGCCGTCGGGCTCGGGGAAATCGACCCTGATGAACATCATCGGCTGCCTCGACCGGCCGACGGCGGGCACGTACACGCTGGCCGGCACCAACGTCGAGGAGCTCGACGACGACGATCTCGCACGCGTCCGCTCGCGGGCGATCGGCTTCGTCTTCCAGTCGTTCAACCTGCTGCCCCGGACGAGCGCACTCGAGAACGTCGCGACGCCGTTGCTCTACCAGGGCGTCGGACGCGCCGAACGGCTCGCCCGGGCGAAGGCGGCACTCGAGACGCTCGGCCTCGGCGACCGTCTCGACCACGAGCCGACCGAGCTGTCCGGGGGCCAGCAGCAGCGTGTCGCCATCGCGCGCGCTCTCGTGACCCGGCCTGCGCTCGTCCTCGCGGACGAGCCGACGGGCAACCTCGACTCCGCCTCCGGGACGGAGGTTCTGCGGCTCCTCCACGAGCTGAACGAGGAAGGGACGACGATCGTCCTGATCACCCACGACTCGGACGTCGCGGTCGCGGCCAGGCGCTCGATCCACGTCCGCGACGGGAGGTTCGTCGCGTGAGCCTCCGCGAGCTCGTCGGCCTGGCCCTCTCGCGCCTCGGGACGTCACGGCTGCGGGCCGTGCTCACGATGCTCGGGATCATCATCGGGGTGGCCTCGATCGTCGCTCTCGTCGCCGTCGCCCAGGGCGCGACGAGCGGCATCACGAGCCGGATCGCGGGTCTCGGCACGAACCTGCTGACGGTCACGCCCGGGTCGACGACGCAGGGTTTCGTCCGGACGGCCGCGGGCACGGCGACGACACTCACGATGGACGACGCCACTGCCCTCGCGAAGGTCCAGGGCGTGGCCGCCCTCGCTCCGCAGGTGCAATCGCAGGCGATCGTCGTCGCCGGCAGCCAGAACACCACCACGTCGGTCGTCGGCACGACCTCCGCCTACCCGTCGGTCCGCGCCTACACGATGTGGCAGGGCTCGTTCCTGACCGACCTGTCCGTCTCGGCGGCGCTGCGCGTGGCCGTCCTCGGGGCGACGACGGCGGACGACCTCGGCCTCGGGGCCCAGTCGATCGGACATGACGTCCTCGTCGGCGGGATCCCGTTCCGCGTCATCGGGATCTTCCAGCCGAAGGGCTCGGCCGTCGGGAACCAGGATGACGAGGTCGTCATCCCGATCACGACCGCCCAGCGGTACTTCGTCGCGGGGACGAACGTGCGGGCGATCGGCATCAGCGTCGCCTCGTCGGACCTGATTCAGCTGACGAAGGCGCGACTGACGTCGGTTCTCGAGCAGAGACACGGAACCAGCGGGACGAACGACGACTTCACGATCGGCGATCAGTCCCAGCTGCTCGAGACCTTCTCGTCGGTCACGGGCACGCTGTCGCTGCTGCTCGGCGGGATCGCCGCCATCAGCCTGATCGTCGGGGGCATCGGCATCATGAACATCATGCTGGTGTCCGTCCGGGAGCGGACGCGCGAGATCGGGATCCGCAAGGCGATCGGCGCCCGCCGGCGCGACATCCTCCTCCAGTTCCTCGTCGAGGCTCTCGTCATCTCCGTCCTGGGCGGCCTCATCGGGATCGTCCTCGGGGTCGCCGTCTCGGCGTTGATCGGCACCCTCGCGGGCTGGGGATTCGTCTTCAACCCCCTCACCGTCGTCGTCGCCGTCGGGTTCAGCCTCGTCGTCGGCGTCGTCTTCGGCGTCTGGCCGGCGCGACAGGCGGCGCGCCTCGATCCGATCGCCGCCCTCCACTACGAGTAGCTCTGGAAAGGGATCCGCGCATGACCACGCCTTCCTCCGAGACGCCGATGGAGCAAACGATCGCCTCGGCCTCTCTGGAGCCGTTGCCGGAAGCGGCGCCGTTGCCGGAAGCGGCGCCCTCGCCGGGGGCGGCTGCATCGGCGGGGGCGGCAGCATCGCCGTTGCCTGCCCGCAAGACGGACCAGAAGCGGACGAACAGGATCCTCATGGCGGCCGCCGTGTTCGTTGCCGTCGCCGGGGTCGCGTTCGCCGCTGGACGGCTGACCGCCCCGGCCGCCTCGGCCGCGAATCGGAACGGGGGAAGCGGCGCGTTCGCCGGCGCGTTCGGATCCGCGTTCGGGGCGGCCGGCGGCAACGGGGTCGGTGGCGGAAACGGGGCCGGAGGCGGCGGGTTTCGGGGGTTCGGCGGGCTCGCTGGCGGCCTGACGGTCGAGGGGACCGTCACGGCGCTCGGCGACGGCTCGCTCACCCTCCAGGTTGCCAATGGCCAGAACATCACGGTCGAGACGAGCTCCGGGACGACGTATCACGCCCAGGCCACTGCCAGCGCATCGCAGGTGACGGTCGGCACGAAGGTGATCGTGCGGACGACGTTCGCACGACCGGGTGGCGGCGGCGGCTTGGCCGGCGGTACACAGCCGCTGCCGGGCGCAAGCGGCGGAACCGGGGCGGTCGGCGGCGCCGGATCGGTCGGCGCGCCGAACGGAGGCCTGGGCAATCGCACGTTCACGGCCTCGGACGTGACCATCGCCCAGTGATTGGTCGAGCCAGGGGGTCGGTGTCGACTCCGCCGGGCCTTTCGACTCCGCCAGTCTTGTGTCAGGCGATTGCCACCGGGGGGCTATCTTCGGGGCAAGAGGCGCGATAACACCCCGTGTCGCAGGGCCGAGGGGCCGAGACGCTGCGCGGTCACGCTCGTCGACGCCCTTGTCGAGCCCGCGTCGCGGTCGAGGCGCCCCCTTGTCGTCGATCTTGATCCAGAAGTAGCCCTGCGGGGGCAATCGCCCGGGATAGGGCGGCCGCGAGGGCGGGCCGGGGCGGGGCCGCGCATCGTCCGTGTCGCGGCCATCGATCCGACGGTGACTCGGCGTCGATCCGCGCGTAAGTCGCCGTCGAGCGAGGATGTGTACCGTCTGGACGACGACATCCGGCGGGGCCAGCACCGGGCCACCCGGCGGCCACCTGGCGGAGGCCAGCACCGGGGCCACCTGGCGGCCACCAGGCCCCGCGGCTGGAGGCCGACGCTGTGACGGAGGACATGACCATGCTCGACGGGATGGCGTTCCAGGGCTTCCCGCGGGCGGGGATCGACTTCCTCGCCTCGCTCGCGGAGAACAACGACCGTGCCTGGTTCACCCCGCGCAAGGCCGACTACGAGCGGCTCGTCAAGCGACCGCTCGAAGCGCTCTGTGCGGCACTCGGCGAACGGTTCGCCGAACGCGGGGTCCCCCTGACCGCCGATCCCCTGCGATCGCCCTTCAGGATCTACCGCGACGTCCGCTTCTCGCGCGACAAGTCCCCGTACAAGCCGTATGCGAGCGCCCGTTTCCCTGCTGTCGGGGGAGGGCCAGGCGGCTACTTCCATCTCGCCCCGGGCGACATCTTCGCGGGTGGGGGCATCTGGCACGCCGAGCCGTCCATCGTCGCGGCGTGGCGTCGCGAGGTCACGACCAACGGCCCCGAGGTCCGGCGCGCCATCGAGGACGAGGCCTTCGTCCGCACGTTCGGAAAGCTCGACGGCGAACGTCTGAAGCGTGTCCCGGCCGGCTTCGCACGGGACGACCCGAACGCCGAGCTGCTGACCTTGAAGGACGTCACGTTCGGACGGCGGCTCTCGGACGACGACGTCATGTCGCCGTCGCTGCCTGATCTGCTCACGGATCTCTACGCTGCCGCCGGGCCTGTCTTCGCACTGCTGGCGCGCGTGGCGGCGCAACCGCAGGCTGCCGTGGCGCAGGAGACATCCGGCGGCCCGGAGGGATAAGAGGGACGGGCTCGACTGACTAGGCGAGCGCGCCCTCGACGACGTTCTGCGGTGTGTCGGCGCGCCCGCGGACAGCGGTCACTCCCTGGAGAGCGAGCCCGGTGGCGACGAGGGCCGCCCCCAGCCAGCCGACCGGCCCGAGCCTCTCCCCGAGCACCCCGACGCCGAGCAACGTGGCAACCAGGGGTTCCGCGAGGACGAGGGTCGCGACCGGACCGGCGGGAAGGACGCGGAGGCCGCGGCCGAAGAGGAAGTAGGCAACGGTGGTCGTCCCGAGCCCGAGCCAGAGGGCGACGACGAGCCCGCGGAGCGTCGCCATCCAGCTCGCGCCGGCGAGGAGGAGGACGGGAAACAGGACGATCCCACCGAGCGTGAATGCCGACGCCATGACCTCAGGTGCGTGCGCACCGCGGTTCATGAGGCGCTTCGCAGCCACGGTGTAGAACGCGTATCCGGCGGCCGCCACCACCGACAGGACGAGGCCGCCGACGTGGATGCCCGACTGGCCGCTCCCGTCGAGCGTCAGAAGGACGAGGCCCGTCACGCAGACGGCGGTCGACAGCCACCACGTCAGAGCCGGGCGCTCGCCCAACAGCAGCCATGAGAGGAGTCCGACGAGGATCGGGCCGGTCCCGATCGTCACGAGCGTCCCGAGCGCGACGCCCGCGAGCGCGACCCCGGCGAAGAAGCCGAGCTGGTACAGGGCCGTCATGAGCCCGGCCGTAAAGCCCCAGGGTCCTCGCCACAGCGCAAGGGCGGTGCGGCGTCGGCCCCCCAGCAGCGGAAGAGCAAGGAACAGACCGGTGCCGCCGACGACCAGGCGGGCCGACCCGATCGCGACCGAGCCGGCTCCGGGCGGCGCGAACGACGCGGTCGTCCCCGTCGTCCCGAAGAGGACGGCGGCGCCGAGGACCTCGAGAACGCCGCGTTCCGGCCGCGGGCCCTTCTCCGACATCGTCAAGCCCGAGCGAGTGACGCTGGCAGGTCGCGCGACGCCACGGCGACGAAGGGGTCCTTGTCGTGCATCGCGCCAGCCTAATGGGTCGCCGATTCCGTCGGAGCCGACCAGCCTTCGGCACCGACCAGGGGGACGAACGTGACGGGGCCGAGCGAGCGCTCCTGCCACTCCTCCCTGGTCCGCCGCGTCACGACGACGAGCTCCTGGGTGTCCGCCTGTCCGACGGGCATGACGAGACGCCCGCCGATCGCGAGCTGCTCGCGCAGGCTCGGTGGCACCTGCGGGCCTCCGGCCGACACGAGGATCGCGTCATATGGTGCCCGTTCCGGGAGCCCAAGCGACCCGTCTCCCTCGACGACGTGGACATTGCGACAGTCGAGGCGGGCAATCCGCTCGCGCGCATAGGCGACGAGCTCGGGGTGGCGCTCGACCGCGCGGACCTCGGCGGCGAGGAGCCCGAGGATCACCGCCGCATAGCCCGTCCCGGCACCGATCTCGAGGACCCGGTCCCCGGGCGCAACCTCGAGCGCCTCGATCGAGAGCGCGACGACGAACGGCTGGGAGATGGTCTGGCCCGCGGGGACGCGCAGGGCAAGGTCATCGTAGGCAGACTCGGCCAGGTCCTCGGGGACGAACATCTCGCGCGGCACCCGCCGCATCGCATCGAGGACCCTCCGGTCGCGGACACCGCGGGCCGCGATCTGGCGGTCGACCATGGCCTCGCGCTCGTCCGCGCGACCGCGGGATTGAGGCACGTTGCAACGCTACTCCGAGAACGACTCCGAGGATTCGTGGAATCCCGCGCCAGGGCCGCCTTACTCGCTGAATCGCTCTTCCTTCCAGGGGTCCGCGTCGTTGTTGTAGCCGTAGCGCTCCCAGAATCCGAGGCGGTCGTCCTTGAGGAACTCGAGGCCTCGCAACCATTTCGCGCTCTTCCAGAAGTACCGCTTCGGCACGAGCAGGCGCAACGGCCAGCCGTGGTCGAGCTCGAGCGGTTGTCCGCCGAATGTGTCGGCGAGCAGGACGTCGTCGTCATCGAGGACCGACAACGGGAGGTTCGCCGTGTAGCCCTGCTCACAGTGGGCGACCACGTAGGCCGCGCTCGGGCGCAGCTGCGCCATATCGAGGATGGTCTGGATCGCCACGCCCTCCCAGGTCGTGTCGAGCTTGGACCAGCGCGTGACGCAATGGATGTCGGTCACGACCTGCTTGCGGGGCAGCGCCTTGAACTCCGCCCATGTCAGCCGGAAGGGGCTGTCGACCTCTCCGAAGACGCGGATATCCCAGGTCGAGAGATCGGTCCGGGGCGTGCTGCCGTAGTGGAGCACGGGGAACTTCTCGGTCAGGTACTGGCCCGGCGGGATGCGCTGGGCCAGGGCTGGGTCGGTCGATGTGCCACGGAGGCGATCGAGCATCAGGCGGATCTCCTGGCGCGTCGGCGCGGGGCGACGCCGGCGTCCCTGCATTCTGGCCCACGATGGCCCGACGCGCGAGCGGAAGGCCAGGAAGCGGCCCAGCTATCGGGCGAGCGCGTCCCCGATCAACCGGGCGAACAGCCTCGACCCCGCGACGTTCGGGTGGACCATGTCGGCGGCGAAGAGCTCGGGGTGACCGGCCGACGCCGCGTGCCAGTCCACGAGCCGGACGTTCGGATGGACGCTCGCGTACGAGGCGATGACGGTGTTGTTCCGATCCTGCCACTCGCGCGGGACGGACACGTTCACCCAGACGACGATCGGGACGTTGGCGAGGATCGCCATGGCCCGATCGACGTCGTGGCTGTAGAGGTAGCCGTTGTTGCCGATGTCGAGGATGACGACGCGGCCGAGCTGGCCCGCCGCAGCCCGCGCCGCGAGGGCATCGACGTCCCCGGAGGCCTGGCGGCCGACCTTCGCGTCGAGCCGGAACGACCCGATGACCGTGGCGAGGGCCGGTGCCGCAGCGATGAGGACCGACTCGCCGACGGCCAGGACCGGGCCCTTGACGGAGATGCGCGTGAGCGACGTCAGCGCGATCCCCGGCGTGGCGGACGGCCTCGCCGCGGTCCCGTCGGTCGCCGCGGTCCCGTCGGTCGCCGCGGTCTTGCCGAGATCGCGGTCGAGGGCGGCCGTCGGATCGACGATCGGCCGTGCCGTCGCGTGCACGGCGAGTGACGTCGGCTCCGGCGTGGAGGTCGGACCAGCTGTCCGTCCGGCCGCCGCGGCCGTCGGGATCGCCGCCGGTTCCTGGCTCGCGTCCGCGTCCGGCGGCGGGGTCACGAGGCCGTCGACGTCGGCCACGGGGACCTCGACGGTCGAGACGACCGGGGTCGCGGCCGCGACATTTCCAAGCAGACCGACGACCAGGACTCCTGCCACGGCCGAGGCCAGCAGCTCGATGCGGACGAGCCGGTGCGGGAAGGGGTCGACGTCCGATCGCCATCTCGCCCACCACCGACCGAGCGCACCGCTGCGGATCGGCGTCTCCACGACGCGATAGGAGAGCTCCGCGAGCAGCACCGTGAGTGCGAGGCGGAGGGCGATGTCGACCGGCAGGTCGAGTGCGTTGTCGATACCGGGGCGCGTGAACGCGAAGATCGGCCAGTGCCAGAGGTAGACGGAGTAGGAGCGCGTGCCCAGCCAGCGCATCGGCGCGAGCTCGAGCAGGCCGGGCACGACACGGCCGACGGGCGACACCACCGCGGCGATGAGGGCGACGGTCGCGACGTCGAGGGCGAGCAGGCCCCCCTGGAACGGCAACGAGCCGGTCTCGTCGAACACGATGAAACTCGCGACGATCGCCACGAGCGCCAGGGCGGCGACGAGCTCGACGAGGAGCCGCCGGCCGACGGCCACCACCGGTCGAGGCGGCGCCGGCGAGCCGATCGCCTCCGCCGCCGGCCGTGGCACGAAAACGAGCGCCAGCAGGGCACCGACGAGGAGCCCCGAGGCGCGCGTGTCGGTGCCGTAATAGACGCGCGAGGGATCAGTCCCCGGGACGTACAGGGAGACGGTCGCCGCGACCGACGCCACGATCCCGAGGAGGGCGAGGATCCCGGCCGCGCGCCGGCCACCGAGCCGCAGCGCACCCCACAGGAGGATCGGCCACAGCAGGTAGAACTGCTCTTCGATCGCCAGCGACCAGAGGTGGAGCAGGGGCGACGGTCGCCCGACGGTGGCGAAGTAGGGCTGGTTCCCGAGGATCAGGTACCAGTTCGTGATGTACACGGTGGCCGCCGCCGCGTCGGCGCGGAGCCGGACGAGCTGGTCGGGGAACGCCACGAGGGCGATCGCCAGCGTCCCGAGAAGCGTCGCGAACAGTGCGGGCAGGAGCCGCCGGGCGCGGCGCGCCCAGAATCTCGGGAGGGAGATCCGGCCGCCGGCGCGCCACTCCGCGAGGAGGAGGGCGGTGATGAGGTACCCGCTGACGACGAAGAAGACCTCGACGCCGGCCCAACCGCCCGTCAGCGCGCCGACCCCGAGGTGATAGACGACGACGGCCGCGACGGCGATGGCGCGCAGCCCGTCGAGGCCGCGCAGTCGGCCGAACTCGCGGCGGCGCACGCTCGGGGCGAGAGCAGGAGCGCTCAGGGCGCGGGCTCCTTCGGGGATGTGTCGGTGGTCGCGGGCGGGCCTGACCGAGCGACACGGCAGAGGATACCCCGGCCTCGATCCGGTCTCCTCGGGGAGTCGCGCAGGGCGAGACCGGCAATCGCCCACCGACGTTCGGCCAGTCTTCCGCCCGGCCAGCGCCGCCGAGCCCCCGGGATGATCTACCCTGTCGCGGTGACCGTTCCTGCGACGACCGAGCGTTCCCGGCTCGTCATCGTCATGCCCGCCTATAACGCCGCGCGAACGCTCGAACGGACGTACGCGGACATCCCGCACGAGCTCGTCGACCGCATCGTCCTCGTGGACGACGTCAGCCGCGACGAGACCGTCGAGATCAGCCGCCGGCTGGGGCTCGACACGATCGTCCACCGGCAGAACCTGGGCTACGGCGGGAACCAGAAGACCTGCTACGACGCGGCCCTCGGCGCCGGGGCCGACGTCGTCGTCATGCTCCATCCCGACTACCAGTACGACGCGACGCGGATCCCGGCGCTCATCGCACCGATCCTCGCCGGACGCGCGGACCTGGTCCTCGGCAGCCGCTTCCTCGGCGACCCGCTCGCCGGGGGCATGCCGCGCTGGAAGTACGTCAGCAACCGCTTCCTGACGATCGTCGAGAACCTCGCCTTCGGTCTTCACCTGTCCGAATACCACACGGGCCTGCGCGCGTACAGCCGTCGCCTCCTCGAGACCATCCCCTACCGCCTGAACAGCGACGACTTCGTCTTCGACCAGGAGCTCATCTCCCAGGTCGTCGCCGCCGGGATGGCCGATCGCATCGACGAGATCGCCGTTCCCACGCGCTACTTCCAGGAGGCGAGCTCGGTCGACTTCCGACGGAGCGTCGTCTATGGCCTCTCGACGCTGCGGGTCGTCGCGCGGTTCCTCCTCCATCGCGCGAAGCTCCGCCGCTCGCGAAAGCTGACGGCCCGCCAGCGCGGGATGTAGCGCGGCATGAACGGCGGCGGCCGGATCGTCCGGGGCCTCGGCGGCATCGCGATCTCGGTCGTCGCGCTCGCGCTCGTCCTGCGCGGCGTCGACCTCGCGGAGACCGCCCGGGTCATCGGCCGGGCCGCCCCGGGCTGGCTCGCCCTCATGCTCGTCTTCCAGCTGTCCGACGTCGTCCTGCGCGCCCTGCGCTGGAAGCGCCTGCTGGCGCCCGTGGCGTCGATCCCGTACGGACGGACGCTGGACTACATGCTCGTCGGCTACCTCGCCAACAATGTCCTCCCCGCCCGCCTCGGGGAGCTCGTCCGGAGCCACTACCTCGGCGATCGCGAGGGGATCAGCCGGACGACGACGCTCGGCACCGTGGTCGTCGAGCGTGTCGTCGACACGACCGTGCTCGTGCTGCTCGCCTCGGCCGCCATCCTCGTCCTGCGTGTCCGGGGAATCGTGGCGTCGGCCGTCCTTGTGGGGCTGGCCGTCTCCGGGCTCCTCGTCGTCGCACTGGCGCTCGCGCTGCTGGCGCACCGGCTCCCGGGGGGCGACCGCCTCGTCGCGCTCGTCCGGCGCAACCCGCGCATCGCCGAGCTCGGCCGCCGCCTGCGTGGCGGCCTGGCCGTGGCGTCGGAGCCGCGGACCCTCGTCGCCGCCGTGCTGCTCAGCCTGGGGGCGTGGGCCGCGTCAGTCCTTGCCGTCGCCGCGGCCGGTCAGGCGGTCGGCGTGCAGCTCACGACCGCCCAGGCGGCCCTCCTCGGAGCGGGGACCGCGCTCTCGACCGCGATCCCGTCGGGCCCGGGCTACCTCGGCACGTACGAGCTGGCCGCGGTGTCGATCGGGGCGGTCATCGGACTCTCGTCCGAGACGGCGTTCGCGATCGCCCTCATCGGCCACGCGACGATCATCGTCGTCACCTCGCTCGGCGGCAGCGTCGCCTTCCTGCGCATCTGGCGACGAGCATCCGCGCGTGGCCGGTCGGAGACAGCCGAACCGCTGAGGACCGCGCCGTGACCGGGATCGACGTCACCGACGTCGGCGACGATCCGGGCTGGCTGGAGCGCGCCGGGTCGGTCATCCACGACCTCGGGTTCTCGATCGTCACCGGGGTCGACCGACACGATCCCGCGGCCACCGAGCTCGTCGTCGCCGTCCGTGAGTCCCCGACGCTCCGCCACTTCGATCCCGAGGTCGTCGACTTCTGGGCCCCCGAGGGCGGCCGAAGCCGGACGCACGAGATCGATCGCGACAGCGACATGCCCTTCACCGGGCGATTCGCATGGGGCCGGATCTCGATCGCGGACCGTCTCGGGCTGACGAACCAGTGGCTGACGTTCGGAGGCACGGTCCGCGCCGCCGCGCTCGATGGCGGCACCACCGTCATCCTCTTCCACTCGCCGGCGCCGATCCAGCGCTGGAGCGGCCACAGCCAGGGCCTCGACCTGATGACGGCCGAGATGGGCGCGTTCTTCGGACGCCTCATGGTCCCGATCGACTTCACGCCGGGCGCCGAGGGCAGGCTGGTCGCCGCCGACCCCCGCGTCCTCTACTGCGCGTTCATCGCCGACGCGCTCGTCCGCGAGGGCCGGTCGACGCGCCTCGTCCAGGCGGATCGCCCGTTCGCCGGCCACGTGGTCGCCGAGGCGCGGCGCCTGCGCGCGGCCGAACCCGCGGCGTGGGCAGACGGCGGAGAGCTGCTCAGGGCCCTCGGCGTCGGCGGATAGGCCCGCCCGGGTCGGAAGCGGGTCAGCCGCGGTCGACGAGCGGCTTCACCTCGCCGGCGAGCCGCTCGATCGTCTCCATGTCGTACGGCGCGGGCAGCTCGACGAGGACCTCCTCGAACCCGACGCCGACGTAGCCGAGGATCGTCTCGGCGATCTCCTCCACGGTGCCGAGCCAGAGCGTCTCGGGTCCGTCCCAGTCCTCGCGCGGCGTCTTGTTGTGCGCCATCTGCTCCGCCCAGACGCGCTCAGCCTCGGCCCGGCTGTCGCGGATGACGATCTTGGCGCCGACCGTCCGCGTGATCGCCCCGGGGTCGCGACCGACGTCCGCGCAATGCTCGCGCAGGATGCCGTCCTTGCGGGCGACGGTCTCCGGTGTCCCGAAGACGTTCCAGGTGTCGGCGTACTTGGCGACCGTGCGCAGCGTCTTCCTCTCGCCGCCGCCACCGATGAGGATGGGCAGGTGCCGCTGGAGGGGAAGCGGGTTGTGACGAGCCGCCTCGAACCGGTACTTGGCGCTCTCGAACGTCACCTCCCGGCCGTCGAGGAGCCGCCGGACGATCCCGACCGACTCGTCCAGCCAGTCGAGCCGCTGGCCGAAGCCCGATCCGAAGTCGATGCCGTGTGCCGTGTGCTCGAGCTCGAACCAGGCGCCCCCGAGGCCGCAGATCGCACGGCCGCCGCTCAGGTGATCGAGCGTCGCGATGGACTTGGCGACGATGCCCGGGTTGCGGAACGTGTTCGCTCCGACGAGGAGGCCGAGACGGACGCGCTCGGTGACCATGGCGTAGGCGGCGAGGAGCCCGTAGCCCTCGAAGATCGGCTGATAGGGGTCGCCGTAGATCGCGTAGATGTGATCCCACGCCCAGAGCGAGTCGTAGCCGAGCTCGTCGGCCCGCTTCGCCGCATCGACCATCGGACGCCATTCGGAGGCCTGGTTCCAGAGGAGGATGCCGAGCGTGAGATCGGTCATGGTCGCCGTCCTTTCCGTGGGGCGATCATCGTCTCACGGGCAGCGGCCCGGCGAGGGCTTCGGGGGACCGTTGTCGAAGCCAGCCGGGATGGCACACTCGTCATTCGACGCGTTCGGCGGGACCTTAGCCCACTCCTTGCGACCGAGTTGAGCCCTCATCTCTATGGGCCTGCCCTCCAGATGCAGACCTCGCCGCCGTCGGAACCTCCGGCGAGCCTGGATCCATCGGGCGACCATGCCAAGGTCAGCGTATCCGTGGCGCAGCCCGGAAGCGTCCCCACCAACACACCACGGGGGTCCCATAGGGACGGTTGTGCACCAGCGGCTAAGGACCCAGATGGGGACCAAGCCGGACCGGCACCAGCGAGACGGCCGAGGGAAACGCCCGGCCGAGTAAGGTCGCTGACATGCCGAAGCTCCAGATTGCCGTCGGAGATGGCCAGAACTCTCCCGTCGGGGGAGAACGCAAGGTGATTGATCGGCCCGCGATGCTGCGCTTCCGCCAAGCTCGTCCCATGGGCATCAAAGAGGGCAAGCGTGCCATTTTCGTCGCCGAACGCGATCGTGTTGCCGTCGGGCGACCAGGCCATGCCCCAAACGGGGCTGCCTCCCGGCCACAAGCGTGCGACGAGAGTCCCGTCGGAACGCCAGATGCCATAGTCCACAGCTCCGGCCGCGATGCGTGATCCGTCGCGTGACCAGGCGAGGTTGAGGAACTTCCCAGCCGTCCGCTGGGTGTCGAGCGTCCGAACGAGAGTGCCATCGGTCCGCCAGAGACGAGCGACGCCCGGGATGACGTTAGGCGGGTTCGGATGCGTGGCGCTCCCGAAGTCGACGCCGCCCGACGCCAGGAACTGACCGTCTGGCGACCAAGCCAGGCTGAATAGCGGCTGAGACGAGTGCCAGGGCAGGTCGGCTGAGGGGGCACCCGCGTCGAGCACCCTGACGAGAATCCCTCTGGAATCCCAGAGACGGATGGTGCCGTCAAACGAACCCGACGCAAGCAGGCTTCCGTCTGGCGACCACGCCAGACTGGTAACCGGTTGAGTATGGCCGCGGAGTGTCGCGATCCCGGTGCCGTCGCGCGATACGACTCTGATGGTGGAGTCCTTCGAACCGGCGGCACCCGCGGCCGACGCTAGCTCGTGTCCGTCGGGGGACCATGCGAGGACGGTCACTCGATCCGAATGAACATGCGCCGCATAGATGAGAGGTAGTGCCATCTGGCTAGTCACGGGAAGCCGCGTCGTTCCGGCGGGCGCCGCCGATACACGTGCGGTACCACTGCCCTGGATTGGCGCCTCGCTGCCCAGCGCACTGGTTGCGGCAGCGGTGGGCGAGCTGATGTTCGGCAGCTTGCTCTCGCATGCTGTCGCGACGAGGCCAATGAGAAGTACAACCGCAAGAGGCAGCCGCAGAACTCGCCAAAGGGCGGATCGGGCCGCCGCACCGAAACGAGTCATCCTCCATTCGACACTGCGCCGGTCCGATCCAAGAATCAAGACCATTGCAGCGTGAGACGCTAGGCCTTCGCGATCGCGCGCGACATGGCACGCAGGATGAACCGCGCCGCCTCGGCGCTCTTGCCGCCGAGCTTGCCGCCCTCGTCGTCCCCTGGGTCCAGCGCGGCCGCCAGGTCCACCAGCATCGCATCGAGGGCGGTCGTCCGGTGGAGCGAGCCGTCGTCGAAGGCGGCCTCGAGCCGTGCCATCGCCCGTCGGGCGATCTCGACCGCGTGGCCCTTCTCCTCCAGGATCGACCTGAATTCCGCCCGCGCCAGCTCCGCCATCGGCCCGCCGCTCGGCGGCCGCATCTCGTCCACCGGGACTCAGGCCGTCACCGATCGCACCGTCGGTTCGTGCCCGGCCCGCCAGTCGCTCTCGAGGATGCTCATCTGGAGCTCGTCCCAGTAGCGTCCGTCGCGGAAGATCGCGTCGCGCGACCGACCCTCGACGAGGAACCCCACCTTGCGGTACGAGCGGATGGCGCGCTCGTTGAACGAGAAGACCGACAGCGCGATGCGGTGCAGCCCCAGGTGCTCGAAGGCATGGCGGACCATCAGGTCGGTCGCCTCGGTGCCGTAGCCGTGACCCCAGGCGTCCTTCTCGCCGATCGTGATGTGGAAGAGGACGGACCCGTTGTCGCCGTCGAGCTGGCTGAAGGCGCAGGTGCCGATCAGTCGATCCGAGCCCCGGATGTGGATCGCGAAGGTCAGCGAATCGGGGCCGAGCACCCGCGACATGAAGAACCGCTCGACCTCGCCGGCGCCCATCGGTCCGTCCTGGTAGCGGGTCAGGCGGACGACCTCCGGGTCCGAATACCAGCGCCGGAACGCCTCGAGGTTCTCGGCGGAGTGCCGCCGCAGCACCACTCGCCCGCCCTCCATGACTCCCGGGAACCAGCGCTGGGAGAGCATCGTGGGGAGACCCTATACCATCGAGAGATGCGTCGCTGGAGCGAGCTGGCGGAACGTGTGACGGCAACGACGCGCACGTCCGAGAAGACCCACCTCATCGCCGACTACCTCCGCTCGCTCCCGCCGGCGGAGCTCGTGCCCGCCGCGCACTTCCTCGCGGGACGGCCGTTCGCGCAGGCCGACGGTCGCGCCACCGGGATCGGCTGGGCCACGATCGCAGCCGTCGTGCGCGAGATCGCAGGCGCGGGTCCCGAGGCGCTGCGCGACGCGTACGATCGATCGTCGGACCTGGGCACGGCGGTCGGGGACGTCCTGTCCGGCTCCGGGCGGTCGCCGACGCTCGACGGCCCCACGCCGGCCGCGGCGTCCGCCGCCTTCGCCGCCATCCAGGCGGCCTCCGGACCGGCCCGCAAGGGCGCGATCTTCGGACGCCTCCTGTCGGACGCGGATGCGCTCTCCGCGAAGTTCCTGGTGCGCATCCTGACCGGCGATCTTCGCATCGGTCTGCGGGAGGGGCTCCTCGAGGCCGCCATCGCCCAGGCGTTCGACCGGCCACTCGCAGACGTCAAGTGGGCCGGGATGCTGACGGGCGACATCGGCACGACCGCTCTCCTCGCCCGCGACGATCGGCTCGACGAGGCCCGGCTCACGCTGTTCCGGCCGCTGAAGTTCATGCTCGCCTCGCCGGCGGAGGATGCCGACGACATCGTCGCCCGCCTCGGGCCCACCGTCTGGGTCGAGGACAAGTACGACGGCATCCGCGCCCAGCTCCACCGCCAGGCCGGGGATGTGCGCCTCTACAGCCGCGACCTTCACGACATCAGCGGGCAGTTCCCGGAGATCGTCGAGGCGGCCCGCGACCTCGCCTGGGACGGCATCCTCGACGGCGAGATCCTGGCCTTCCGGGACGGCGCCGTCCTGCCGTTCCTCGCGCTGCAGACGCGCCTCGGCCGGAAGGATCCCTCGGAGGCGATCCGATCCACGGTGCCTGTCGTCTACGTCGCCTTCGACCTCCTCGCCGTCGGGCACGACGGTGACGGAGTCTCGCCCGCCCGCGAGGTCGAACCGCTCCTGCGCCGACCGCTGACCGAACGCCGGCGCCGGCTCGAGGCGCTCGGGCTGCCGCTGGCCGCGGACGGCGGGGGGTTCGCGCTGTCGTACCTCGCGACCGCGTCCTCGGCAGACGAGCTGGAGGGGCTCTTCCTGGAGGCCCGCGCCCGCCGCAACGAGGGGCTGATGGTCAAGGATCCGGCGAGCGGGTACTCGCCCGGCCGGCGCGGTCTCGGCTGGCTGAAGATGAAGAAGGCGCTGGCGACGCTCGACTGCGTCGTCGTCGGCGTCGAGGCCGGCCACGGCAAGCGCCACGGCGTCCTGTCGGACTACACGTTCGCGGTGCGGGACGAGTCGACCGGCGAGCTCGTGGCGATCGGCAAGGCGTACAGCGGGCTGACCGACGCCGAGATCGCCGAGATGACGCGCTGGTTCGAGGAGCACACGGTCCGCCGCCTCGGCCGCTACCGCGTCGTCGAGCCGGCGGTCGTCGTCGAGGTCGCGTTCGACGTGATCATGCGATCGTCGCGCCACCCGTCCGGCTTCGCGCTGCGCTTCCCGCGGATCGCCCGACTCCGGACCGACAAGTCTCCCGACGAGATCGACACGCTCGAGGCGGTCGAGGCGATCTACGCGGGACTCCAGCACGGCGTCGAGCACCTCGTGACGACGACAACGCAGCGCTGATCTCCTGCCGGCGACGTCGTCGTCCGCGTGTCTCGGCGCGGCGTCAGCGCTCCACCGGGAGATCGAGGCGGTCGCCCCACTCGGCCCAGCCGCCGTCGTACATCGCGACGTCGTCGTATCCGAGGAGCGCGAGCACGAACGTGAGCTTCGCGGCGGCGATGCCGGAGCCGTCGTAGCAGACCAGCCGTCGCCCGCGCTGGACACCGGCCCGCGAGAGGATCGGCCTGAGCTCGTCGCCGTCGCGAAAGCGCCCGGTCCCCGGCTTCGTCGTGACCGCGACGGGTACGTTGACGGCGCCCGGGATATGTCCGAGCCGGCGGGCGTTGCCCTGGTGGCCGCGGTAGTCGGCGGGCGCGCGGGCGTCCAGCAGGAGGACCTCCGGCGAGCCGAGGAGCCCGCGCACGTCCGACCAGCTGAGCCTGTCGCGCAGCTGGGCGTGAGGCGTGAAGACCGACGGCACGGTAGCCGGGCTCCCGTTCGAGAGGGAGCGACCCTCGGACGTCCAGGCGTCGATGCCCCCGTCGAGGATGCGCGCCGAGCCATACCCGTAGACGCGCATGCTCCACCACGCGCGCGCCGCGAAGAGCGACGCGGAGTCGTCGTAGAGGACGACGGTCGTGCCGTCGCCGACGCCGAGCGAGCCGAGCGCCGCGGCGACCTGGTCGGGACCGCCGAGATGGAAGCTGGGAGCGTCGTCCTCGGCCTGCACGAGGTCCGTCGACCAGTCGAGATACGCCGCGCCGGGGATGTGCCCCGCCTGCCACACGGTCCGCCCGGTCCCATCCGGACGCCAGCGAACGTCGAGGAGCCGGACGTCGGGGCGCTCGAGATTCGCGGCGACCCAGTCGGGCGACGCGAGCAGTTCGGGGCGCGCGTAGGCCTTCGCCATCGGCCCGTATCATACGGACCCGTGGTCAGCCCTATCCCCCCCGACAACCGGAAGGTCGAGGCGGTCCGGGCGGCGCTGCCCGCGACGGCCGCCGGCATCTACCTGAACACCGGGACGGCCGGGCCGCTTCCGTCCGAGACGGCGGCCGCCATGGCCGAGGTCTCCGAATGGGAGGTCCGGACGGGACGGGGAGCCGCGGCGATCTTCGAGGCCCGCGGCCAGCGGCTGGACGAGGCTCGAGCGGCGGTGGCGGCAGTGCTCGCGACGGACATCGACTCGGTCGCCCTGACGCACGCCACGAGCGACGGCATGAACGTCGCCCAGTGGGGTGTCGACTGGCGGCCGGGCGACAACGCGGTCGTCGGGTCCCTGGACCACATCGGCGGGCTCGCCGGCCTGTACGCGGTGCGGGAGCGCCACGGCATCGACCTCCGGTTCGCCTCCGTCGCCGACGCACCCGACGACGACGCGGCGGTCGAGGCGTTCGAGCGGTCCGTCGACGAGCGGACGCGCGTCGTCTCGCTCTCGCACGTCGCCTGGTCGACCGGGCGGGTCCTGCCCGTGGCGCGGATCGCCGCGATGGCGCGCGACCGAGGCGCGCTCGTGGCTGTCGACGGGGCGCAGGCGGTCGGGGCGATCGCCGTCGACCCTGACGCCCTCGGGGCGGACGTCTACGCCTTCCCGGGGCAGAAATGGCTCCTCGGCCCGGACGGCATGGGGGCCGCCTGGATTAGGCCCAGCGCGGTCGAGCGGATCTCGATGAGCCGCGCGTCATACCTCAGCTTCGAGCGGAGCGACGGCGCCGGGCGATCCGTCCCCTGGCCGCAGGCGCGACGGTTCGAATCGTCGGGCTTCCACGCGCCGTCGGTCACCGGGCTGGCCAGGAGCTGCGGCTGGCTGGCGATGTACGTCGGTCTCGGCTGGGCGTTCGGGCGGGCGGGCCGCCTGGCGGCGTCGACTGCGACCGGCCTCGCGGCGATCCCCGGCGTGACGGTCCTGACGCCAGGCGATGCGATGGCGACGCTCGTCACCTTCCGCGTCTCCCGCTGGCCCGCCGAGGCGGCGCTCGACGAGCTCGGGCGGCGGATCTTCGCGATCGCGCGTGCCGTGCCGTCGCTGGACGCGATCAGGCTCTCGGTGGCCTTCTTCAACACCGAGGTCGAGATCGAGCGTGTCCTGCACGCCGTCGCGGAGCTGGCCGCGCATACGCCCGAGACGCTGCCGCGACGACCTGCTCTGACGATCCTCGGCGAGGGCGAGGGGTGAGCGCGCGCGGCGCCGGTGAGCGCGGCGCCGGTGAGCTCGGTGATCGCCGACGGCGTCAACGTGGCTGGCTCGAGGTCCGCTGGCGCCAGTTCCGCAATGCCCCCCGGCCCGTCGTCCGCGCCGTCCTCTCGAGCCTGGTCGTGGCGTCCGTGCTCGGGCTGGCCTACCTGGCGTACGACGTGGCGATCACCCGTGGCGCCCCGCTGCCGGGCGGCGACCTTCGGCCGGCCGCCGTGGCCGCGTACGTCGCCGTCGTCCTGGCCGTGGGCACAGTCGTCACCTACCTGATCGTGCCGCAGCCCACGGGCGCCGGCCCGGCGTCGCGTGGGCGGCCGACTCGGACTGCCTGGAGCGCGATGCTCGGATTCTTCGCCGCCGTCCCCGTGGCCTACCTGGTCCTCGTCGTGGAGGGGCAGATCCTGAAGCCGTTGCTCGTCTGAGCTTCGGACGATGCCGCCGGGCCGGCGTGCTGCGGCAATCCCGGGCGATCTCTAGACAAATTACTCGTTTCATGCCTGAATACCGCGCATGGACACCACGACGGACCGCGCGCTCCGGATCGGCCAGGCGGCGGAGCTCCTGGGCGTCTCGATCGACACGCTCCGCCGATGGGAGGCCGACGGCCGGTTGAGCACGACACGGACGCCCGGCGGCCAGCGCCTCATCCCGATCGACGCCGTCAGTCGCCTGCTCGCCGAACGGCGGCGGAGCGCCCCGGCGCGCACGGTCGTCGCCCAGTCGGCCCGCAACCGCTTCGAGGGGATCGTCACGCGCATCGAGAAGGACACGGTGGCCGCGGTGGTCGAGGTTCTCGCTGGCCCGCATCGCCTTGTGAGCCTGATGACGGCAGAGGCGGTCGAGGAGATGGGGCTCGACGTCGGCGACGAGGCGATCTGCGTCGTCAAGGCGACCCAGGTGATCGTGGAGGTGCCGCGGTGATGGCTCGCTTCCGGGGACGAGCGTCGGTCGTCGCGATCATGGTGGCGTCGGTCGCGTTCGCGGCCTGCAGCGGCGCTGCCACGTCGCCCACGAGCGGCTCGCCGACCGCGTCGATCGCGGCGCCTGTGACCGGCTCGCCGGCGGCCTCCGCCCAGCTGACCGTCCTCGGCGCATCCTCGCTGACCAACGTCCTGACCGACCTGGCCGACACGTACCAGCACGCTCATCCGGACGTGACGTTCGCGCTCTCGTTCGACGCGTCGAGCGCGCTGCGGGCACGGATCGAGGCGGGCGGCACCGCCGACGTCTTCGCCTCGGCCGACACGTCGAATCCGGCCGCGCTGGCCTCTGCCGGGCAGACGCTCGGGTCGCCGGTCGTGTTCGCGGCGAACGAGCTGGCGCTGGTCGTCCCGTCCGGGAACCCGGCCCACGTCGCGACGCCGTACGACCTGGCCCGGCCGGGCGTCCGGATCGTCGCGGCCGGCCCGAACGTCCCGATCACGAAGTACGTGACCCGGCTCATCTCGAACCTGCAGGCCTACCGGGGCGCACAGGCGGGTCTGCCGGCCGCGATCGAGGCGAACACCGTGTCGCGCGAGGACAACGTCCGCGCCGTCCTCGCCAAGGTCGAGCTCGGCGAGGCGGATGCCGGGTTCGTCTACGCGACCGACGCGAGGGCCGACGCGAAGGTGGCGGTGATCCCGATCCCGCCGTCGACGAACGTCGCGACGTCGTACGCGGCGGTCGCTCTTTCCTCGTCGGTCAACCCGGCGCCTGCCAAGGCCTTCGTCGCGTGGCTCGCCGGGCCGGACGCCCGGACGATCCTCGCGAAGTACGGCTTCCTGCCTCCGCCATGAGCGGCGTCCACGTCGTCGCCGGCGTGCTGCCGACCCCGGCTCGTCGCCCCCGCATCGAGGGCTCCCCGTTCGTCGTCGGCATCCTCGTCGCCGTCGGCACCGTCTTCCTCGGGCTGCCGATCGTCGCTCTCCTCGCACGCGCTGCCCTCGACGCCCCGATCCGCGCTGCGCTCGGCTCCCCCGCCATCGTCGACGCGCTCGTCCTCAGCCTCGGCACGACCGCGGCCAGCGCCGTCCTGACCGTCGTGTTCGGGACGCCGCTCGCATGGGTCCTCGCCCGACGGCGCTTCCGCGGTTCAAGCCTGGTCGAGACGGCCGTCGACCTGCCGCTCGTCCTTCCGCCCGCAGTCGCCGGAATCGCACTGCTGCTCGTGTTCGGCCGTCGCGGGCTCGTCGGGCCGGCACTCGAGGGGATCGGGGTGACGGTGCCCTTCACGACGGCCGCCGTCGTGCTCGCCCAGACGTTCGTCGCCGCTCCGTTCTTCGTCCGCTCCGCGCGGACGGGCTTCGCGGGCGTCGACCGGGACGTCGAGGATGCGGCCCGAGCCGACGGAGCCGGCGGCTGGGCCGTGTTCCGCCACGTGACGGCACCACTGGCCGAGGCGGCACTGGCGGGCGGCCTCGTCATGACGTGGGCGCGGGCGCTGGGCGAGTTCGGGGCGACGATCATGTTCGCCGGCAACATCGAGGGTCGGACGCAGACGCTCCCGATCGCGGTCTACGCGGGGTTCCAGACCTCGCTCGACGCGTCCGTCGCGGCGGCTGCCATCCTGATCGTCGCGGCGTTCGCGGTGCTCGTGGCGGTCCGTACCCTTCGCTGGCGCCCCGACCTGGCGGCTCGCTAGCGCCGAGGGCGGGGGTGGTCTCGCGGTGACCTCGCCCGATGCGCGTCGTCGGCGTACGATCGACCAGCCACGGGGGAGTAGCCCAGTTGGTTAGAGGCGCCAGGCTTATACCCTGGAAGTCGGAGGTTCGAGTCCTCCCTCCCCTACCAAGACTCTCGAGCGAGAGGTAGGACTTCACCTGGTGGATGTCGACCGGTCAGGTAGGCCGACATCGTGTGGCCGGCGGGAACGCTCAAATCGTGCCCTGGCATGCGGGAAGAGCCGCGTCCGGGATGTCGCCAAGCGCCACCAACGATGAACCACCGGCAGTGATCACAATGCCGACGATCCCGGTGTAGCCGCGCGGAGTCGTGATCCTGATCGCTCCCCGGTACTGGGCGACACCGGGCGGAGAGGTGGCTCCATCGGCCAGTGCTGCGGCCGCAGACATCCGCGACGAGGCGCAGGCAGCGACCTTGTGAGACAGGACGAAGACCGGAGCCTGAGTCCGGTTGTAGACCACTACCGAGAACTGCGTGTCTTCCGAGGTCGGCGGTTGGCGGAAACCAGAGCAAGCGGCGATAACGATCGCGGCTCCGAACAGCAGCCCGGTCTTCCTCACCGCCGACCCCCTCCGACCCCTCCACCGCGCCGTCTGCGGTGCGATCCTGCGTGGCAGACGGGGCCACGTCAAGATCTGTCCGGCGCTCGAGGGCCTGCAGCCAGCCCTCGCGCCACACGTCCGGCGCTGTCTCCGTCCCACAGAGTCAGCGCCCGGGAATACCAGTCGCATCAAGTGGAGATCCAGTGTGGGAAGCCTCCGGCTCGTGGCCCTCGGCGCGATCTGCGCGAGTCTTCTCGTCTCGGGCTGCTCTCGCGGGAATGCGACGGTCGCCGGGACACTCGAGGGTGCCGACCGCGCGTGCCTCTACCTGCTCGTGCCGAATGGGAGCAGCACCGATCGCTACTGGCTCCGGTACCTGCCGCCCGGCTACGAATCAGCGGACGAACTGGGCCTTCGTGCCCCTGACGGCGTCCTGATCCACATGGGTGACCGCGTCACGGTCTCCGGCGCCCTCACCTGGGACCCATTCCAGAGAAGCTGCGCGGGTGAGCACACGCTGGAGGCGGAGGCGATCGAGTAGGACGTCGGCCGGCCTGAAGTGGAGGCGAGCGTGGCCTTCGGGCGAAGACTTCGTAGCGAGGACGTTCTGGCCGTCGTGCTCGTCATCGCGTTCGTCGTTTCGGTCACCCTCTCGGGCGGTGCCGTTCTGTTCTCCAAGTGGTTTGAGCCCAAGGGAGGGCTGCTGGGCGAGCCGACCCGCATCACGACCTGCGGCTTTCGGAGCTACCGAGCCGCGGAGCCGCCCCAGATCTGGACTCTGTCGAAGATCAGGTCGAGCATCATTCGCGGCTACCAGCCAGTCATCTTCGAGCCGGTTCTCGGGCAGCTCCCGGTGCTCGCTCTATTCGCTGGCGCCACTGGTCCGATGGGAGCGTGCGACACGTTGGTCTTCCTGCGGACGGGCTCGGACGCATATGGCGTCTTCGCGCTTGAGGGCGGCCCGTAACGTTCAGACGAAGTCGAACTTCGGATGAACGTGGCCGACGCTCGCTAACCGCGCGGCCGGCCCCTCAGTCCATCGCCGAGCGGACCCGCCGCACGACCTGTTCCAGCCGCGCCTCGGTGAGCTGGCGCTGGGGCGGAAGAGCCGCGATGAACTCCGGCACCTCGCGCGACGTCACGATGGCGCAGCCGGCGGTCCGTCCGATGGAGAGGCGGTCGTCGATCACGGCCGCGTGGACCTTCACGACGTAGTCGACGTCGTCCTCGCCGAGCCAGCGACGGAGAGCGTCCGCATCGCGCTCGCAGCGGATGCGCGGATCCTCGATCGCCGTCCAGCCTCGATCGCGCAGGCGCGCTTCCCAGCGTCCGTCGGTGCGCCGCAACGCGCCGGCGGGGGGAAGGCGCTCGAGCAGGACGATCCCATGAGGTCCGACGACGAGGGCCGGCAGGAAGCGCCCGTCGGGCAATCGGATGCCGACCGCCGCCGTCTGGCCCGGTGGCAGCGCGCGGGCGATCCGCAGATACGGGCTCGGGCGGCTGGCCTCCAGTGCCGGGAGAACCGCGCGCGCAAACCGCATCGACCCAGCCAGGACGAGGGATGCGGGCGCGAGGATCCCGAACGCCCAGCCGAGCGCGGCCACCGTCGTTCCGACGGCCCCCGGTCGCGCTCGGAGCACGAGCTCGGTGAGCGTCGACGACGTCATCTCCTGGACGCCGAGCCACACGCCGGCGGCGACCAGCGCCACGCCGAGCGAGGCGGTCGTGATGGTGCGCGAGGCTCCCACGAGCGACGGACGGGGTGACTGGCGCTGGAGGACCTGCATGGCCCGACAAGGGTGTCGCCGGCACCCCGGAGTCACCAGCCGGACGTTCGGCCTATCGCCACGCGACGAAGGTGCCACCAGAGCGTTCCTCGGACCATGACGCAGGTACCATGGAGGCTCCGCGCGCGAGAGTGCATCCTCGACCTCGGCGGCCGCATGTCTCGGGGTCGGCGCCGCCCGCCTGGGGAGATGCCCTTGTCCACGTCACGCGGGGGAACGGGACGCACGGAGCCGAGGATCGCGCTTGCCGCGACAGTCCTCGCGTTGTGCGTCGCCGCCCTCCCGGCGGCCGTCCTGGCGAACTCGGGCAACGGCGCCATGAACGGCAACGGCGGCATCGGGAGCGGCTCCACGCCGTCGGGGTATGGCGGGGACAACGGCTGGTCGACCGCCAAGCCGAAACAGTCGGTCGCACCGACACCGAGCTCGAGCACGACTCCTGCTCCGACGCGAACGCCGGCGCCGACGACCGAGCCGTCCTCGGCCGAGCCCTCCGCGACCGCCGAACCCTCCGCGACGGCCGAGCCCTCTCCGACCCCGACCTCGCGGCCTGCCCCCAGCCCGACACCAGGCAGGACGCCGAGCCCGACGCCGGTCGCCAGCCGTCCCCCGACATCCAGCCCCTCCCCGGCGGCGAGCCTGGCGCTCAGCCCCGGCCTGACGGGCGGTTCGAGCGGATCGTTCCCGGGGACCGGTGGGTCGACCGGTGCATCCAGCCAAGGTGGGCCCACCGTCGACGAGCCTCTGCTCACCGTCGAGATGGTCGGGCCGGAAGCCGTCGCGAACCCGGCAGCGACTGATGGACGGGTCGACGGCGTGTCGGCCGGCTCGCTGGCGACGAGCAAGTCCGCCGACCTCGACATCGCGGGCGCTCCGACAGCGCCCGGCACGACGGATCTTCTCTCGATCGTGGGGCTCGGCCTGCCCCCGGACGTCCTGTCTCGTCTCCTGCCCCTGCCGGCCCTGACCGTGCCGGCGCTCGACGTCGTCCTCGGGCGCGCAGAGGTCCCACTGGCGGCACGCCTTGCGACCGAGGCCGTCGTCACCACCGGTGGCGTGGCGATGGCCATGGCCTTCCTCGCCTTCGGCAAGCGGCGGCGAGACGAGGAGGCGCCGGGCCCGGACAGCGTCTTGCGCTCCGCCGCGAGCACGCCCCCGGACGTGACGGGCCATTCGTTCATCGCCGATCCGTCGCTGCTTCAGCCCGCCGCCGCGCCTGCGGCCGGTGGCTCGACTCCGCCCGACGAGATCGGGATGCCGCGCTGGCGGCGCCCCTCCCTCATGCAGGCTCGTCGCGCCGACCCGAACCGCGCCCCCCTGGAGGAGACGCGCAGCCTGACGTTCGCACATGGCGCCGTCGCGCCGGTCGACGGCTACGAGCGCCGTCTCCTTCGCTATCGGCTCGTCAGCCTGCTGGACACGCCCGACGAGGTCCGCGGGCGCGAGGTCGCCGTCCTCGACCAGGGCGACGAGGTCCAGCTCCTCCAGCGCTCCGGCGCGTACTGGCTCGTGCTCGCGCCCGACGGCAGCCGCGGATGGCTGCACCGCATGACGCTCGGCGAGACGGTGGTCGCTGCGAACGACCAGGCCGGTTCAGCGCTCGCGGCGGAGGATGAGGATGTGCTGATGGGCGATGTTCGGCACGAAGGATCGTGGATACCCGTAGGGTCGTAGCCGCGTCCCCGCCTGGTACCAGATGAGATCGCCCTTCGTGACGAAGCCGACGGCTGCAGCGGCTGCAGCGAGGTCGGCGCCGGTGAAGACGTACCGGCCGTCCTGGTACGCGTCCCTGACGATGACCGCGGCGTACCGCCCGGCCCGCAGGACGCGTCGCAGCTCGGCGAAGACGGCGCCCATCCGCTCGACGTAGGCCTGGTAGTCGGGGGCGTTCGCGAGATCGGCCGGGTGGTCCGTCACCATGGCGTAGTCGGTGCGGCGGTTCGCGTGCGCCTCGGCCAGGCGTCCACCCGACATCGTCAGGGGCAGCTGGATGTTGTAGGGCGGATCCGTGGCCACGAAGTCGACCGACCCAGGCGCGAGTGTCGGCAGGATTGCGAGAGCGTCGCCGACCCGCAGCTCGACCCCCCTCGGATCGAAAGTCCGGGGTCCCCCGGGATCGGCCGGTCCGAGCTCCGCGATGACCGGCCCCAGTCCATCTCGCTCCGCCGTGAGCTCGCGGACGACGTCGTCGAAGACCGCGGCCCACCGGGGCTCGATCTCGACGCCGATGGCTCGGCGCGGGCCACGGGCGATTGCGGCACCGAGGAGGGTGCCTCCCACGCCCGCGAACGGATCGAGGACGAGCTCGCCGGTCCGCGTGAAGAACTCGATCAGCCGCGCCATCAGCCGCGGCGGCTTGTTCGCGCCGTGCGCCTTCCGGCGGGCGTGTCCGAGCTCCGAGGGGTAGGCGGTCGACCAGACCGACTTCGTGAAGTAGAGCCACTCCTCGCCGGTCAGCTCGTTCAGCTCGTTCCGCGGATGGATGGCTCGCGAGCCGGCCCCGGCAGGATTGGTGTTGACGTCGGTCATCGCCGGGAGCGTAGCAGGGTGGCTGCCGTTCCCGGCGGCGACTACGATGCAACCCATGGGAGGGCGCCTTACGAGTCCGCGCTTCGTCGGCCGAGAGCGGGAGCTGGCGACGATCGCCTCGCTCCTCGGTGCCGTCGCCGATGGTCGACCCAGGACGCTCATCCTCTCCGGTCCAGCAGGGATCGGAGTCTCCCGGCTCATTGACGAAAGTGAACGGCGGCTCGGGACGCTCGACATGCCGTTCGCTGTCGGTCGCGGACGGGCCTGGGAGGGCGACCCGATGCCCTACGGCCCCGTGGTCGATGCGCTGGAGCCCCTGCTCGCCGCCGTCGCGGACGCGGACCTTGCCGCTCTCCTTGGCCCGGCCGCTGAACCGATCTCGCGGTTGATCCCACGCCTCGGGGCCCGCCTTCGTCGGCTCGGGATTGACCTCGGTCGCCCACCGATCGTCGCCCGCGAACGACGGCAGGCGCGTCTCCTCGAATCCGTGCTCGGAGTGCTGGAACGACTCGCACGGCGCCGCCCGGTCCTTTTCGTCCTGGAGGATCTCCACGCGGCTGATGCCGGAACGCGGTCGGTCGCAGAGTTCATCGCGCGCGTCACCCGGCCGAGCAGGATCTGCCTCGTCGCGACCTACCAGTCCGATGTGGTTGCGCGGGACCATCCGCTTCGTGCAGATCTGGCATCGATGCTCGTGGCCGCCCGCCGACCCGATGTCCTCGCTCTCGACCGCATGACGGACGCCGCCCTGGCAGAAATCGTCGAGGCGATCGAAGGCGAACGGCCGGGTGGATCGTTGCTTCTGCTCGTGACGGAACGCAGCCATGGCAGTCCCCTGATCGTCGAAGAGCTGATCGCCGCTCGTCACGAACTCTCTGGGGTGTTGCCGATCGGCTCCCTCGACGAGCTGGTCGCGGCACGCCTGGCGGAGCGATCGCCGGAGTGTCGGCGGGTTCTTCGGATCCTCGCCCGAGCCGGTGCGCCATTGACGGCGAGCGAGCTCGCGGCCACGGCCGCGGCACATGATGAGCTCGCCGCGGGACTGCCTCCGCGCTCGACGACAGCTCCTCGCCGCGGTGAAGGCGCCCTCGACGCAGATCTTGCGGCTGGGCTCGAAGAGGCGATCGATCGCGGCTTCGTCACGCTGAACGGTCCGGTCCACGATTCGCCCACTCCTGAGGTCCGCCTCCCGCTTCGCCACGATCTCCTGGCGCGGGCGATCTCGGCGGACCTGCTTCCTGCCCAGCGCCGACGGCTCGACACGGCACTGGGGATCGCCCTCGTCGACCGCCCCGCTGCCCGGCTCGCTCGGCTGGTGGCAGCGCACGAGTTGTCGGTCGCCCAGAGCGCCGCGCTGGAGGTCGCTGAGCTGGCACGGGACCTGGACGCGCCCCGCGACGAACTCGCTGCCCTGGAGTTGGCGATCGAGCTCTCGTCGGACGACGGATCGCGCACGGGATCGCCCACGGCGACCGCCCAAAGGGACGCGGCGCGGCTCCTTGCCACGACAGCCGAGGCGGCGTTCGCCGCGGACCAGGCGGGTCGAGCGGCTGCCTACACGGAGGCGGCCATCGCCCGGTTCGAGGAGCGATCGGACGCCCTCGAGCTCGGTCTGCTCTACGAGCGGCTCGGCCGATTCCGCTGGGTCCTCGGTGATTCCGCGGGCTCGCTCGCTGCGCACAAGCGTGCCGTCAGTCTCGTCCACGCACGGCCGACCGTCGAGCGGGCTCGCGTCCTTGCTGGTCTGGCGCAGGCGCTCATGCTCGATGGACGGTTCCACGAATCCGAGCGAATTGCGCTGGGAGCGATCAAGGTCGCCCGGGCAGCCGGTCGACAGGCGCTCCCGGAAGAAGGTCATGCCTTGTGCTCACTCGGGATCGGCCTTGCCTGGAGCGGCCGCGCAGACGAGGCCCCTGTCCTCCTGGAGCGAGCCCAGGCGATCGCCGAGGACACCGATCGAACCGAGGATCTCTTCCGCGCCCTAGCCAACCGCTCGACCGCACTCGATCTCCTCGGCCGACGCACCGAGGCAATCCGAGTCGCCCGGGAAGGGATCGAACGGGCCCGCTCCGTCGGCCTCGAAGCCGTTTACGGGAACTTCATCCGCGGAAACGTGGCCAACATCATGTTCCTCGAGGGGCGCTGGGCCGAGGCTGCCGAAACGTGTCGCACGGCGCTCGAGTGGAGCGCGGCAGGCCCGGCCGTGCAGGATGCAGAGATCAGCCTGGCGACAGTGCTCACGGAGTCCGCTGCGGACGATGAAGCGGCGCGTCAACTCGGGCGCGCACTCCTCGCGCTCGAGACCCATCCCGACCCGCAGTTCGTAGGGCCGGCCAGCAGGGCCGCTGCCTCCTTTGCGCTGTGGCGAGGGGATCCTGCCGATGCCGTCCGGAGCGCCGAGATCGGCTGGTCTCGCGCCACCGAGGCCGAGGACTGGGTCCTGATGGTCGAAATGGCGGTCACACTCATCGCGGCGCTGGCAGCGGTGGGCGACGAGGCGCGGGAGAGCTCTCACCTCGGTCGACTCGCATCGGCCCGTGCGCGCTCGAAGGAGGTCCTCCACGCGGCCCGATCCGCAGTCGCCCGAGCCGCTGTCGGCCGGGAGATTGGATCGCGACGGCGGGCAGAGGCAAACCTCGCGACCGCGGAGGCATACGCGTCCCGGCTCGACGGCCGGGACGACCCCGCCACGTGGTCGTTGGTCGCGGCCGCTTGGGAGGCCGCGGGCGACCGATATCAGGTCGGCCGAGCTCAGTGGCGCCAGGCAGAGGCCGCGCTCCGCGCGAACGACTCACGCACAGGCCGACGCCTAGCGAGAGGCCCCCTGCTCGCGGCTGTCGAGGTCGCGCAGACATTGGGCGCACGGCCGTTGCTCCGCGAGTGCGTCGCTCTCGCCGAGCGGGCCCGGATCACACTGCCCCAGGACGAGACCGCGACAGGAGCGACATCGACAGTCGTGGCGATCGGGATCACGGCGGACGGATCGTCAGACGGACTGGTGACCGCGTTCGCCGGGACCGAGAGGACATCGCGCAGCAGCGGTGACGTGTTCGGGCTCTCGCATCGAGAGCGCGAGGTCCTCGGCCTGATCACGCAGGGCAAGACGAATCGTGAGATCGGGGACCGCCTGTTCATCAGTCAGAAGACGGTCGGCGTCCACGTCGGAAACGTCCTGTCCAAGATGAAGGTCGCTGGCCGAGTCGAGGCGGCGACAGTGGCGATCAGGCTGGGCCTCGTCGACAGGTAGCCGGACCGTCCAGCCAAGCTCCTGGAAAGCCGCGAGACCCGGGAGGAGGTCCGGGTCTCGGCGGTTCGTGTCGGCCTTGCGGCCCCGAAGTCGTCCTCGCTCTGGGCGGGGCGAGGACACGGTCATCGATTACCAGCGGCGCGTTGCGCTCAGTGCGAGAGCGAAGGCGATGAGGGGGGCCGCCGTGTAGGCGATCCGACGAAGCTTCTTGCCGAGATCCTGCATGTGGGCACCTGTTCTCGTTCGGGTCCGTGACGTCCGTCCCGGGAGAACCACCCTACGGGGGCCCCATCGCGGCAGGTACCGCCCGATGGTACGGGGGGTCCGGGGTACCTTCGACAGGGGCTGGCATGGGTTCGTTGACGGCCGTCACCGGGTGGCCTCGGCGTGGTCCAAGCGCACCTTCGGGTAAAGTTGGGGTTGCCAACGAATGACCCGACGGCCCGCCACCCGAACTCGGGCCCCAGCCGAAAGGTGCCCAGCACACTCATGTCCCGTCGTATGTCTCTGGCCGTCCTGACCACGCTCGCCGCTCTCGTCCTGGCCGCCTGCTCATCGAGCACCGCGAGCTGGACGTTCGAGCCGGCGCCTCCGAGCACGCCGGTCCCGTCCGTCAGCGCGTCGGTGCCGGCCGGTGGCTCGGCCGGGGCGTCCGAGTCGGCCTCGGCACCCGCCGCGAGCGCCGGCTCCGAGTCCCCCGCAGCGTCGGGCGGCCAGGCAGGCGCGACGCTCGATCTGACCGCCCAGAACATCCAGTTCGACAAGGCCGCGCTCGACGCACCGGCCGGCCAGGCATTCGCGCTCAAGTTCTCGAACCAGGACGCTGGCGTCCCACATGACGTCGTCATCAAGGACGCCAGCGGGGCGGACGTCTTCAAGGGCGAGATCGTCACCGGCCCCGCGGACACCACGTACCAGGTCCCGGCGTTGCAGGCCGGCACGTACACCTTCTACTGCTCGGTCCATCCGAACATGACGGGGACCCTGACGGCCAAGTAGCACGTGGGCGACTCGCGCCCGAGGGGAGCCGTGAGCGAGAACCTCTGCTACACGGACGCATATGCCCGGTCGACCGAGGCCGTCGTGGTCTCGGTCGAACCCGGCCCGGGCGCTGCCTCCGGCGTCCAGGTCGTGCTCGACCGGACTGTGTTCTACCCCGGCGGCGGCGGGCAGCCCTCGGACATGGGCACCCTTCGGGCCCCGGACGGTCGCGCCTGGTTCGTCGCGTCCGCGCGCAAGACAGGCGACGACGTCGTCCACGCGCTGGAGCCCGGGGTCGAGCCGCCCTCGGTCGGCCAGCGCGTCGTCGTCGAGATCGACTGGGCACGTCGGCATCGATTGATGCGGACGCATACGGCTCTCCACGCGCTCTGCGGCGTCGTCTGGCGCGACTTCAGGGCGCAGGTGACCGGCGGCAACATGGAGCCCGGCGCGGGCCGGATGGACTTCGAATTCGAGACGATGTCCGGTGAGCTGGTCGGGGCGATCGAGACGACGGTGAACGCCGAGCTCGCGGCCGAACGGGATGTCCGCGTCGCCATCCTGCCGCGGGAAGAGGCCTTCGCCATCCCCGACCTGATCCGGACGAAGGTCAATCTCCTGCCGCCGGGAATCGCCGAGGTGCGCACGATCGAGATCGTCGGGCTCGACCTGCAGGCGGACGGCGGGACGCACGTGGCGAACACGCGCGAGGTCGGGTCGATCCGGGTGACCGGCTACGAGTCGAAGGGTCGGATCAACAAGCGGATCCGGCTCGAGCTGGTCGATCCGGCATGACGGGCGGCCAACCCACCCGCGATCGTTCGGGCGTGCCGGGCGTGCCGGAGGTGCCGGGGGCCCCGAGCGTGCCGGAGGCGCCCGGGGCGGCGCTGGGCGTGCCAGACCCGGTGACCGTGTCGACACCTGCGATCGAGGCCGTGCGGGCCCTCGGTGTGCCCCATCGCATCGTGACGAATCCGCGCCCGCAGACGGCCGAAGAGAGCGCCGAGCTCCAGGGGATCGCGCTCGACCAGCTGTTCCGGACGATCGTCGTGCGGCGGGGCGCGGACGACTACGTCTTCGTCCTCGTGCCGGGCGGCCGGCGCTTCGACTGGCCGAAGCTGCGCGCACACCTGGGCGTCAGCCGGCTGTCGCTCCCGGACAAGGACGAGGCGCGTGCCGTCACGGGATACGAACGCGGGACGATCACGCCGTTCGGGGCCAGCCGGGCCTGGCCGGTCATCGTGGATGCGTCGGCCGCGGCGCTCGACAGCATGTCGATCGGGGGCGGTGCCTTCGGCGTCAACCTCCACGTCGCGCCGGACGATCTCATCCACGCCCTCGACGCCACGGTCGTGGACGTGACCGTCCCGGAGGACGCGCAGCCGTCCGAGTGACCGCCGACGGACCGCCGGCGGACTGCCCGACGGCGCCGCCGCTCGGCCGGCCCCCTCGCCTCTTGCTTGATCTCGACCTGCGGGGTCCTTAGGCGAGTCGTCCACTCCCGGAGGTGACTCCGAAGCGCGTTCGGCGACGAATTCCGCAGCAGAGCCCGGTCCGACCAACGAGAGTCGAATCTCGCAACGACATGTCCCGGGCGCACCAGGGCGGCCAGTCGCATAAAGGTGGCTCCCGCCGAGAATACGCAGGCATCCGAGGCCCCACCGCCTACTGCTACGGCTCCCCCTCGAGCCACACGCTCGCATCGGCAGGCAGCAGCCGCCCGACGAGCGGATCGCTCGCCAGGAGGACCCGCCCGCCAGACGGGAGAGCCAGGGGCGATCC
>DASVZT010000086.1:0-2035 GCA_036391495.1 Candidatus Limnocylindrales bacterium | reverse complement strand
CGGTAGCGCGCGAGGCGCCCGGCCATGCCTTCGCGGGTCGCCGCCCGGCCCGCCGCCGGCCGCTCGGTCAGGCTGGCGCCGATGCCCTCGCTCACGCTCGGGCCCGGTTCGCCTCGTACCACTCGATCGTCCGTCGCAGGCCGTCCTCGAAGGATGTCGCGGCCACGAACCCGAATCGTTCGCGGGCGCGGGAGGTGTCGAGGGCGCGCCGGGGCTGGCCGTCGGGCTTGGTCGCGTCCCAGCGGATCCCACCCTCGAAGCCGGACAGTCGGGCGATGAGCGCGACGAGGTCGCGGATGGTGATCTCCTGGCCGACGCCCAGGTTCACGGGCTCTGCGCCCTCGTAGCGTTCGGCGGCCAGGACGATCGCCTCCGCGGCGTCGTCGACATAGAGGAACTCCCGGGACGCGGAGCCGGTGCCCCAGACCTCGATGTGGTCCCTGCCAGCCTCGCGCGCGTCGACGCACTTCTTGATCAGCGCCGGGATCACGTGGGAGCTGCCGGGGTCGAAGTTGTCGCCCGGCCCGTAGAGGTTGACCGGGATGAGGAAGATCGCATCGAAGCCGTACTGCTGGCGGTACGCCTGTGCCTGGACGAGGAGCATCTTCTTGGCCAGCCCGTACGGCGCGTTCGTCTCCTCCGGGTACCCGGTCCAGAGGTCGTCCTCGCGGAAGGGGACGGGCGTGAATTTCGGGTACGAGCAGACGGTCCCGATCTGGACGAACTTGGCGACGCCGGCCCGGCGGGCCGCCTCCATCAGCTCGATGCCCATCACCGCGTTGTCGTAGAAGAACCGGCCCGGGTTCTCACGATTGGCCCCGATGCCGCCGACGACGGCCGCGAGGTGGATGATGAGGTCCGGTCGGCCGTCAGCCAGGGCGCGGGTCACGCCATCGCGCGTCCGGAGGTCGTAGACGGCGCTGCGCGGGACGAAGACGTCGGTCGGGCCGACCGAGCCGAGGAATCCGCCGCCGCCCGTCACCATGACCCTTCGGCCCGGCCAGAAGGCGGTCGTCACGAGCCTGGCACCAGCGACGGCTGCTGGAGGACCCTCGCGGGGTCGACGCCGGCAGCCGCGAGGTCGCTCTCCAACATGAGGCGGACGAGCTCCATGAACCCCACGCGTGGCTTCCAGCCGAGCCTGGCGGCTGCCTTCGACGCGTCGCCGCACAGCTCGTCGACCTCCGTGGGGCGGAAGTAGCGCGGGTCGATCTGGACGTGGGCCTGCCAGTCCCGGCCCACCAGGGCGAAGGCCGCCTCCACGAACTCGCGGACGCTGTGCATCTCGCCGGTCGCGATGACGTAGTCGTCGGGCTCGTCCTGCTGGAGCATCCGCCACATCGCGTCGACGTACTCGGGGGCATAGCCCCAGTCGCGGCGGGCTTCCAGGTTCCCGAGGAAGAGCTTCTCCTCGCGGCCGGCGACGATCTCGGCCACGCCCCGGGTCACCTTGCGGGTCACGAACGTCCGGCCGCGCCGGGGCGACTCGTGGTTGAAGAGGATGCCGTTGACCGCGTACATGCCGTAGGCCTCGCGGTACTGGATCGTCATCCAGTGGGCGAAGACCTTGGAGACGCCGTACGGGCTGCGAGGGTAGAACGGGGTCGTCTCGCGCTGGGGCGTCTCGCGCACCTTGCCGAACATCTCGCTGGAGCCCGCCTGATAGAAGCGGATCGGCCAGTCGGCATGGCGGACGGCCTCGAGGAGCCGCAGGTTGCCCATCCCGGTCGTGTCGGCGGTGAACTCGGGCATCTCGAAGCTCACCTTGACGTGGCTCTGGGCGCCCAGGTTGTAGACCTCGTCGGGCCTGATCCGGTTGAGCGAGTTGATGAGGGACGACGAGTCGGACAGGTCGCCGTAGTAGAGGTGCAGGGGGACCTCGGCCTGGTGCGGATCGCGGTAGAGGTGGTCGATCCGCCCGGTCGAGAAGCTGCTCGAGCGGCGCATCAGGCCGTGCACCTCGTACCCCTTGCCCAGCAGCAGCTCGGCGAGGTACGAGCCGTCCTGGCCCGTGATGCCGGTGATGAGCGCCTTG
>DASVZT010000085.1:0-5757 GCA_036391495.1 Candidatus Limnocylindrales bacterium | reverse complement strand
GTCGTCGTCATCGCGACGGAGCGGACCCAGTTGTTGCCGAGGTGCTGCTGGACCTCGCACGTGAGCGGGTCCATCCCGGGCCGCTCGATCTCGATCGCGTTGTAGATCCCGGGCAGATGCCCGGCCGGGAACTCGACGTCGACGACGGGTCCGGTGATCTGGATGACCCGGCCGGTCGCGGCCGGAGCGGCGGTCGCCATCGTTGCTTGTGCCTCCTGCGTCTGCGCCCGCTCAGCGCGCCTGGGCGCCGGACGCGATCTCGATCATCTCGCGGGTGATGTTCGCCTGGCGAACCTTGTTGTAGCTGAGGGTCAGGTCCTCGATGAGCTCCTCGGCGTTCTCGGTCGCATTCTTCATCGCGACCATCCGGCTCGACTCCTCGCTGGCCTTCGCCTCGAGAACGGTGTGATACAGGCGCGTCGCGACGTAGCGCGGCAGGACCATCTGGAGGACCTGGGACGGGCTCGGCTCGAAGATGAACTGGCCACCGGGGATGCCGTGCGTGTCCGCCGCAGGCTCGATCGGGAGGAGCCGCACGATCGACGGCCGCTGGACCAGCGTCGAGACGAAGTGAGCGTAGACGATATCGATCGGTCCGTACGTCCCGGCGAGGAAGTCGTCCGAGATGAGGCGCGCCAGCGGCAGGACGTCCGAGAACGTCGGCCGGTCGCCGAAGCCGTTGAAGTGGGCCTCGAGCGGGACGCGCGCCCGGCGCATCGCGTCACGGCCCTTCCGCCCGACGCTGACGACGGCCAGGTCGCCCTTCTCCTCGCTGATCTCGCGCGCGGCGAAGCGGATGACGTTCGTGTTGAGCGGTCCGGAGAGTCCGCGGTCGCTCGTGATCAGGACGATCAGGCGCTTGCCGTCCGCCTGGTGGACGAGGAGCGGGTGCTCTTCGCCGGAGAGGACGGCGGCGAGGTCGGCGATGATCTCGTCGAGCTTCTCGGCGTAGGGACGCGACGCGAGCGTGGCGTCCTGGGCGCGCTTCAGCTTCGACGCCGCGACGAACTGCATCGCGCGGGTGATCTGCTTGATGTTGCGGACGGCGGAGATCCTTCGCCGGATGTCGCGCTGACTGGCCATCAGACGGTTCCGCGGCTATGCGAGGAAGGACTCGCGGAACGCCTTGACCGCGTCGTCGAGCTGGGCGGCCAGGTCGTCCTTCAGCGTCTTCGTCCGGCCGAGCTCCTCGAGGATCGCCGGATGCTCCGTCTCGAGGAACCGGTAGAGGCCGGACTCGAACTCCTTGACGCGTGGCGTCGGGATGTCGTCGAGGTAGCCCTTCGTCGCGGCGTACAGGATCGTCACCTGCTTCTCGACCGCGAGCGGCTGGTACTGCGGCTGCTTGATGACCTCGGAGAGCTTCTCGCCGCGGGTCAGCTGGTCGCGCGTCGCCTTGTCGAGGTCGGAGGCGAACTGGGCGAATGCCGCGAGCGAGCGGTACTGCGCGAGGTCGAGCTTCAGCGGCGCGGCGACCGTCTTCATCGCCTTCGTCTGCGCCGCCGACCCGACGCGCGAGACGGAGATGCCGATGTTGAGCGCGGGCCGCTGGCCGGCGTTGAAGAGGTCCGTCTCGAGGAAGATCTGGCCGTCCGTGATCGAGATCACGTTCGTCGGGATGTAGGCCGAGACGTCGCCCGCCTGGGTCTCGATGACGGGCAGCGCGGTGAGCGAGCCTCCGCCGTTGGCGTCGTTCAGCCGGGCCGCCCGCTCCAGCAGGCGGCTGTGGAGATAGAAGACATCGCCGGGGTAGGCCTCGCGACCGGGCGGCCTGCGGAGGAGCAGGGCCATCTCGCGATACGCCCAGGCATGCTTCGAGAGGTCGTCGTACACGCAGAGCGCGTCCTTGACCTGCTGGCCCCCGAGCGCGACCCCGGCCTCCATGA
Source organism: Candidatus Limnocylindrales bacterium (assembly GCA_036391495.1). GTDB lineage: Bacteria > Chloroflexota > Limnocylindria > Limnocylindrales > CSP1-4 > DASVZT01. Next base: position 3,871 of record DASVZT010000085.1, on the reverse strand, counting down.
CCTCCTCGCCCATCGCGACACCCGCGTACGGGGCGAGGTACTGGAGCGGAGCGGGATCCTCGGCGCCGGCGACGACGACGATCGTGTGCTCCATCGCGCCGAACTGCTCGAGGATGGCGACGGTCTTGGCGACGGTCGAGAGCTTCTGCCCGATCGCCACGTAGATGCAGACGAGGCCCTTGCCCTTCTGGTTGATGATCGTGTCGATCGCGATGGCGGTCTTGCCGGTCTGCCGGTCGCCGATGATCAGTTCGCGCTGCCCGCGCCCGATCGGGATGAGCGCGTCGATCGCCTTGATGCCGGTCTGGACGGGGGTGTCGACGCCCTTGCGGACGATGACGCCGGGGGCGATGCGCTCGACAGGCCGCACGCGGGTCGAGTCGATGGGGCCCTTGTCGTCGAGCGGCTGGCCGAGCGGGTTGACGACGCGGCCGAGCAGCGCCTGGCCGACCGGGACCTCGACGACGCGGCCGGTCGTCTTGACGGTGTCGCCCTCCTTGATGGCCGTGGCGTCACCGAGGATGACGGCGCCGACCGTCTCCTCCTCGAGGTTGAGCGCCATGCCCATGACGCCACCCGGGAACTCGAGCAGCTCGGAAGAGAGCGCGTCCGAGAGGCCGTAGATCTGGGCGATCCCGTCGCCGACCTCGACGACCGTGCCGACGCTGCGACTCTCGGTCCCGGCGTCGAACGAATCGATCGCCGACTTGATGATGCTGGTGATCTCGTCGGATCGAAGGGCCATGGTGCGGATCTCCTAGAGGGCGCCCGAGACGAGCCGGCTCCGGAGCCGCTCGAGGCGGCCTCGGACGCTCCCGTCGATCAGGCGGTCGCCGAGGCGGACGATCAGGCCCCCGATGATGCTCGGGTCGACCTGCAGATCGAGCGCGACGCGCCCGCCGGTGAGCTGTTCGAGTCGAGCCGTCAGGGCGCGGACCTCGTCCGGGCCGAGCGGGGACGCGCTCGTCGCCGCGGCGGGAACGATGCCCTGGCGAGCGTCGTCCAGCCGGCGGAACTCCGCGGCGACGTTCGGCAGGAGATCGATCCGCCCGCGGTGGAGCAGGAGGAGGCATAAGTTGCGCACGAGCGGGGCAGTGCCGGGGCCAGTGCCGGCGGACGCGCCGGGGGAAGTGCCGGCGCCCGCGTCGGGGACCCTCGCGTCGTCGGCGCCCGCGGCGTCGATCCCCTCGAGCACGGCGTCGAGGAGCTTCTCCCTCTGCTCGACCGGTGTCGCCGGGTTGCGCAGCCCGGCCATGAGCCGCTCGTCGGCGAGGACCCGGGCGGCGGCATCGAGCCGGGCGCGCCAGGCCGCGAAGGCGTCCTCGCGCTCGGCGACCTGGAAGGCGGCGTCGGCGTAGCGCCTGGCGGCCGTCGTCGGGCGCGCCATCAGGCCTGCGTCTCCTCGAGGCCGCGGTCGCCCGCGACCGGGGACCGACCGTTGGCCGATGCAGACGGCTCGCTCTCGCGCAGGAATTCCTGGACGAGCCGTCGCTCGCGCTCGCCGGTCATCGTCTCGCCGACGACGCGTCCGGCCGCCCGGAGCGCAAGAGTCGCGACCTCTCCGCGGAGCTCCGCGATCGCTCGCTGCTTCTCCGCGTCGATCTCGGCGGCCGCGCGCGTGCGCATCCGTTCGAGCTCACCGCGGGTCGCGGCGATGTCCGCCTCCCGGGTCTCCTCGGCCACGCGCTGCGCCCGGTTGATGATGTCGTTCGCCTCGCGACGCGCATCGACGAGCACGTTGACGCGCGCCTGCTCGGCGCTCTCGCGCTCGCGACGGGCGTGCTCGGCGTCGCGCAGCCCCTGCTCGATCCGCTCGCGGCGCGTCCGGAGCATCCCCGAGAGCGGCTTGAAGGCGAACGCCCAGATGATCGCCAGGAAGACGACGAAGTTCAGCGCGCTGACGATCACCCAGAACAGGTTGATCGTCAGCCCGCCGGTCGCCGCCTCCTGGTACAGCCGGACGGCGCCGTCCGACCAGCGGGTCGCTCCGGCCGCGACGGCGAGGATCTCCACGACGTGCTCTCCGTGACCCGGGTCTTACTTGATGAAGATCGCGAGCAGGCCGACGACGATCGCGAGGACGCCGAGTCCTTCGGCGAAGGCCGCGAGGATGATCGCGAGGCCGCGGATCTGGCCGGCCGCGTCGGGGTTGCGCCCGATCGCGCTGCTCGAAAGGCCGGCGAGGATCCCGATCCCGATGCCGGGGCCGAGGACGCCGAGGGCCGCGAGGCCTGCGCCGAGATGCTCCATGACTCTGGGTTCCTCCTACTCCCTCCGGATCGCTCCGGATCGTGACCGCTGGTGGATGTCGCCGTTCAGGCGGCGGCGCGGGCCGCCTCGTGCTGCTCGGCGTCCTGGACCGCCTCCATCGCCTCGTGGCCCAGCTCGCCCTCCTCGCCGTGGTGGGACTCGACTGCGATGAGCGTGAACATGAGCGTGAGGACGCTGAAGATGAGCGCCTGGGCGAAGTTGAGGATGAGCTCGAGGAAGTACAGCGCCACCGGCAGGATGCCGATGAGGAGCGCCGTCATGACCGCGAGCGCGACCTCGCCTCCGTAGATGTTGCCGAAGAGTCGCATCGCCAGCGTGACCGGCTTGACGAACTCGAGGAGGAGCTCGATCAGGCCGACGAACATGGCGATGAGCCCGGCACCGATCCCCGATCTGAACTCGTAGATCGGGAAGAACTTGCCGAGGTAGCCGAGGACCCCGTTCGAGCGGAAGCCCTGGTATTCGAAATAGGCGAACGCGGCGAGGGCGAGCCCGATCGTGATGTTGACGTCGGACGTCGGCGCTCGCAGCTGCTCGATCTTGCCGACCGGCGGCACGAGCCCGCTCCAGTTCATGAAGAGGATCAGGATGAAGAAGCCCGCGTAGACGGGGATGTGCTTCACGGCCTCGGTGCCGCCGACGGAGGTCGCGAAGTCCTCGAGGAGTTCGTAGCCCCACTCGACGAGGTTCTGCAGTCCGCGGGGGATGTCGTCCAGGCGCCGCGTGGCGACCAGGAAGAGCGCCAGCACGACGAGCTCGACGATCCACATGGTGAGGATCGTCGAGGTGATGCTCGGGTGGAACCCCAGGACGAGCGGCCCGGTCGGGAGCGGGTTGGCCGGGTCGAGGTCGATGACCGTCGTCGGCGGCGGGAACTCGAGGTTGCCCCCAATGAAGCAGACCGGGTAGGCGCACGCCTCTCCCGTCGCCCCGCCCTTGGGGAACGGTGGCGCGATGATCATCGCGAGGACGTCGAGGACGATGACGGCCACGAAGACGAGGCCGAGGTTCCGGGCCGTGTGGCTCCGGCCCTTCGGCGCCTCAGTGTCGGTCATCATCCGGGTTTCGCTCGACACGCTCGACGAACACGCTCCACGCACGCGAGCGCGGCAGTGCCGCGCTCTCCCTTCTTGCCCGCCCCGCCGCGGGTCACCCGGGCGGGTGATCGATCCGGTCGAGAAAGCGGGTGATCAGTCTGTAGATCGCGACCCCGCCCGCCCCGGCGCCGAGGAGGAACCCCACGACGACGAAGATCGGCAGTGTCCCGAGCTGCCCGTCGAGCCAGTAGCCCGCGCCGACTCCCAGGAGGGTCGTCACGAGCAGGACGATCCCGATCTCCGAGAAGAGGGCGAAATACGCTCCAGCGGGTCCAAGCTGGTTCACGGGCGGCCCGACAAAGCGCGCGGAGTATACCAGAGGGTCAGCGGGAGGAACCACCCGGGCCGCGGGTGGTGCGGGCGGCCGCTCGGGGGGCCGCTCGGCCGGCTTGGGGGGCTCGTTCGGCTCGGGGGGCGCTCGGCCGGCTCGGGGGGCGCTCGGCCGGCTCGGGGGCGCTCGGGCCCACGTACGGCTCGGGCTTGGTCGCAGCATGCTCCCTAAG
>DASVZT010000084.1:0-9903 GCA_036391495.1 Candidatus Limnocylindrales bacterium | reverse complement strand
GGCGCTGCGGTCGGCCGGGAGGAGCTCGAAGCTGCGGTCGTAGCCGAGGCGCCGCATGGTCGGCTCGAGCGTCGGGTCGAAGAGGCCGTCGGTCGTGGCGGCCGCGGCGAGCGCTGCCGAGACGACGTCGATCATCAGCGGCGACACCGTCACGCGGCGCCCCGCCCGTGCATTCAGGCGCGAGAGCTCGCTTGACGGACGGAAGCGGCTGAACGTCTCCTCCCACTCCTCGAAGAGGAGCGCGACGGACGCGGCGGCGAGCTTGTGCGTCTCCGGGACGAGGACGGTGGCGGTCGTCCCCATCGCATGGAGCTCGTGGCGGAAGAAGCCGGGCGGCGTTGCGAGGTCGGGCCGGCGCGGGGCGGCGGTCGATGCGACATCCATGGGTCGGCTGGCCTACGAGCTGCCGCTCACGAGGACCGGGCCGCCGAAGGTGCCGAACCCGCCGAAGCCGGTGACGGTGGGCAGCTTGGACGACCTGGAGCCGGTCGAGCCCGAGCCGGTCGAGCCCGAGCCGGTCGAGCCCGAGCCGGTCGAACCGACGACCGTCGGCGGCCTGACGCCGGCCCCCTGGAAGAAGGCGCCCGAGCCCTGCTGGGCTGTCGTGCCCGCCTTGCCCGCATTGCTCGCGCCCGCGTTGCTCGCGCCCGCATTGCTCGCACCGGTCGTGCCGCTCGCACCGGTCGTGCCTGCTGCCGTGGTGGCCGGTCGCGAGGTCACCCCGACGGCATTCGCCGCGACGAGGCTCCAGACGACGCCGAACCCGGCGACCGTCCCGCCGATCGCCACGAGCTTCACCCTGTGCGCGAACATGCGCGGGTCATGCTTCCGCTGCGCTGGCCGGGGAACCGAGGGGCCCCGGGAGCCGAACGACGTGTGATCCATGGCCCGAGTGTCGGCCGCGAGTCTTGGAGCATCATTGGAGCCGCATGTCGAGCGCACGACGTCCACGGACCTCCCTCCCGAGCGTTCTCGTCGTCGAGGACCAGGCCTCCCTCGCACACCTGATCGAGGGCGTCCTGGCCGAGGAGGGATTCGCCGTTCGTGTCGCCCACGACGGTCCGACCGGTCGCGACCAGGCGCTCGCCGACCCCCCTGACGCGCTCGTGCTCGACGTCAGCCTTCCCGGGCTCGATGGGCTGTCGGTCTGCCGCGCGATCCGTGCCCGCGGCCTCAAGATGCCGATCCTGATGCTCACCGCGCGCGACGCCGTGCCCGATCGCGTTGCCGGCCTCGACGTCGGAGCCGACGATTACATCGTCAAGCCGTTCGCCTTCGAGGAGCTGCTCGCCCGCCTGCGCGCTCACCTGCGCCGAGAAGGTCGCGCGCTCGGGCCGCTCCGGGTCGCCGGCCTCGTCGTCGACCCGGACGCACACACCGCCTCCCGCGACGGGAGGCTCCTGGAGCTGACGGCGCAGGAGTTCAGTCTCCTCGAGCTCCTGGCGCGCCACGTCGGCCAGACGCTCACGCGCGAGCAGATCCTCGACCACGTCTGGGGCTACGACGCCGACCCCGCCTCGAACGTCGTCGACCTGTACATCCACTACCTGCGCCGCAAGGTCGACCAGGGGTTCGAGACGCCGCTCATCAGGACGGTCCGCGGCGTCGGCTACGTTCTTCGGGCGTAGGGGAGCAGCTCGTGTTCGACCGTGTCCGGCGCAGCCTCGTCATCGGCAACGTCCTCGTGATCGTGGCGATCGTGGCGATCCTCGGCGTCGGCGTGACGACCGTCATGGACCGCTTCCTCGTGGACCAGCGCGCAGCCGACCTTCGCAGCCGGATGAGTCTCGTCGTCGAGCGTCTGCGGGACGACCCGGAGGAGCTGTCGGGGCGGGCCGTCGGGCCGCTCGCCGGCGTCTTCGCGGTCGCGTGGGACGGCGCGGGCAACGTGGTCCTCAACCCCGGGGGCGTTTCGACGGGCCCACTTCGATCGTCCGCGCTGGCGGCGTCCGGCTCGGGCGGCACGGACCAGTCGGTCGTCGACCTGTCGACCGGCCAGGTCGTCGTCGTCTCACAGGCCGTCGGAAATGGCGTGCTCCAGCTCGGCGAGGACCTCGGTCCTGTCCGTGACGTCGAACGCCAGGTCATGCTCCTGCTAGCGGGCGCGGGCCTCATCGGACTCTGTCTGGCCGTCGTCGCGGGCGTCTTCCTCGCGTCGCGGGCGATGCGTCCGATCGAGCGCGCGTTCGAGCGCCAGCGCGAGTTCACGGCCGACGCCTCCCACGAGCTCCGAACGCCTCTTGCCGTCGTCGACGCCGGACTCCAGGTGCTCGTGCGGCATCAGTCGGACGACATCGCCGCCCACGAGGAGACGATCGGCGCGATGCGCGAACAGACGGCTCGGATGGCGCGCCTGGTCGGCGGCCTGCTGACGCTGGCGCGGGCCGATGCCGGTGCGGTCGAGATCGTCGTCGCGCCCGCCGATGTCGACGCGATCGTGCACGGGACGGTGGTGGCGTTCGGGCCACTGGCCGAGAACCGGGGGTCGACCGTCGAGCTGGTCGTCGCGAACGTCGGGAGCGCGCGCGTCGACGCCGATCGGGTCGCCGAGCTTCTCGGGATCCTCGTCGACAACGCGCTCCGTCACGGCGGTGTCGGCGTGCATGTCCGGGTCTCGGCCACCCGCGTAGGGCGCGACGGCCAGGACGGTGTCGAGCTCGTCGTCGCAGATGACGGGCCCGGGATCCCCACCGCCGAGCGGGCGAAGGCAACCGAGCGCTTTGTCCGCGGCGACGCCGCCCGGAGCGGCGACGGTGCCGGGCTCGGGTTGTCGATCGCTCGCTGGATCGCCGAGGCGCACCATGGACGACTGGTCCTGGAGGACGCTGAACCGGGCCTTCGCGCCAGGGTGACGCTGCCAGGCTGACGCTGCCAGGCTGACCGGTCTGCGCCTGCCTCCTTTGTCTGCCGGGTGCGTCGGGCCCTAGCCTCGACGATTCCCCTGGGAGGGCTAACCGGACGCTTACGCCCGGCACAAGGCGTCGGCGCGTCGGCCTCCGCGCCGGCCGGCGAGCGTGGACGAGCTCGCGGTCGGTCGGGCGCGGGCTTCGGGAGGGGCCCTATCGGTCGCCGAGAGCGTGAAGTAGCCCTGCCAGGGCAATCTCCCGGCGCAAGCCAGGTGCCGCGAGGGTCACCTCGGCCCCGGGGCCGACCAGGGTCGGCACGCCGGCCGTCCACGCAGGGCTGGCGTGCGTGAGAATGGCGCCGTGGCGCTCGAGGTCGAAGCGATCAACCCGGTCCGCTACCAGTGGCTGCCGGCGGAGCTCGGTATCGTCGCCCGCTGGGAAGTGACGTGCGGCTTCTGCCGGACTCGCTTCTCGCGACTTCGGTGGGAGCTGATGTTCGGCACGAGCCTGAGCTGGGTCGGCTGCCCCGTGTGCGGCACCCACAACCTGCTGCCGCACCACCCGACGATCCGCGCGCGCGGCGGATGAGCGCGGTCCGGGTCACCAGCGGCCGGTAGCATTCGCTCGTGCCCGGCGCCGCCCAGACGACCACCCTCGTCCTCTTCGTCGCCTTCCTCGTCGCGATGCCTGTCATCGCGGCGGTTTCCCAGCGCCTGCGGCTGCCGTACACGGTCGCGCTCGTGGTCGCCGGCCTGCTCCTCTCGGCCCTCCCGCTGCGTGGCGAGGTCGGCCTGTCGCCGGCGATCGTCACCACGGTGCTCCTGCCCGCGCTCGTGTTCGAGGCGGCGTACCGGCTCGACATCGAGGAGCTCCGCACCACCTACGGCGCCATCGCGCTGCTTGCCGTGCCAGGCGTCCTGATCACCGCGGCGATCGTGGCGGTCATCCTCAACGCGACGACAGGCCTGCCGATGGCCGAGGCGTTCGTCGTCGGCGCCATCGTGTCGGCGACCGACCCTGTCGCTGTCGTCCAGACGATGCGACAGCTCGCCGCGCCGCGGCGGCTCGTCACGCTTGTCGACGGCGAGAGCCTGTTCAACGACGGCACCGCGGCGCTCGTGTTCGTCATCGCCGTGGGCGCGCTGACGTCACCGCCCGATCCGCTCGGTGGTGCGATCGCGTTCCTCGGCGGAATCGTCGTCAGCAGCCTGATCGGCCTCGCAGTCGGCTTCCTCGCCGTTCGCGGCCTCGCGATGACGCGCGACCACCTGATGGAGTTGACCCTCACCCTTCTCGCTGCCTACGGCTCCTATCTCGTCGCCGACCTTCTCCACCTGTCGGGGATCATCGCGTCGGTCGTCGCGGCGATCGTGCTCGGGGGCCTGGGCCGGCGGGGCCCGATGAGCGATCGCGCCGAGGAGGCGGTCGACGTCGTCTGGGAATTCCTCGCCTTCCTCATGTCGGCCGCCGCGTTCCTCCTGATCGGGATCCTCATCCCGTTCTCCGCGCTGGCGAGCGCCGTCGTCCAGATCGCATGGGGCGTCGCGGCCGTCCTCGTCGGCCGGGCGGCGGTCGTCTACCTCCTGTTGGGTGGGGCATCCCGGATCGGTGGACGGATCGGCATGCCCACGCTCCCCCTCGGCTGGCTGCACGTCATCGCCTGGGCGGGCCTGCGCGGAGCGGTCGCCACGGTGCTGGCGCTCGCGCTCCCGTCCGGCACGCCCGATCGCGAGCTCCTCCAGGGCGTCGTCTTCGGGATCGTCCTCTTCACGGTCGTCGTGCAGGGGGCCACGGCCGGCCGCGTCGTCCGCTGGGCCGGCGTCGTGTCCGCGGATCCGGCGGGCGCTGCCGTCAGTCGCGGCACGGGTGGCCGGGGCGAGGAGACCGTCGGTCGCTGACGCGGGCGATCACGACCCTGCCCTGAACACGAAGCCGCCGAGGCTCCTCTTCAGAAGCCGACCAGGCTCTCCAGCCGATCCCGCAGGCGCCCGACCCGAGACTGCCCCCGACGCTGCGACTCCTCCCACTCCGCGCGCCACCGCCGCTCGAACGCCTCGTGCGCGGCCCACTCCGCCCGGTCCGGGAGGACGGACAGCTCGGCCGGCTGGCCGGTGCGTGCGAGGCCGGCACGCAGCAGGAAGTCGGCGAGATGCGGGTTCCGCGGGAGCAGGGGACCGTGCATGTACGTCCCGACGCGCAGCCCCGCGAGGCCGCCTTGACCAGGGTAGGCGAGCACGCCCTCGCCGCCGTCGACGCCGTTGTTGCCATGCCCGACGACGGTCCGCCCGAGCGGTCGAGCCTCGAGCCCGAGGTACGTGAGGCCGCTGTGGTTCTCGAAACCGACGAGCCGGCGCTCCGCGCCCGGCCGACCGGCAGCCGCCGCCGAGGCCCGGCCGCCCGACGCGATCGGCGAGTCGTCCTCGAGCTCGATGACGACGCCGCCGACACGGCGCGGCGCGCCCGACGGTGCGTCCGTGGCGACGTCGAGCAGCCCGGGACCCTGGAGCTCGCCGACGAGGTCGCTCCGGTAGCGGTGGCCGAGGTTCTGGTAGCCGCCGCAGACCGCGAGCAGCGCCGTTCCGTGCCGGACTGCCTCGACGAGCGCGGGGCCGACGACGTCGAGCCCGGCCGCGACCGAGATCTGCTGCGCGTCCTGGCCCCCGCCGATGAAGGCGATGTCGACGTCCTCGAGGGCGCGAGCGTCGTCCGCGGTGCCGTCCAGGCGGCGGACCTCGACCTCGATGCCGCGCCACCGCGCGCGGCGGACGAGCGTGGCGATGTTGCCGCGATCGCCGTAGAGGTTGAGGAGATCCTCGAACAGGTGCCCGATGACGAGGCGTCGGGCGGTCATGGGCACGGGCATGGTCCTGGGCGGCGCCCGGTCACGTCGGCATCGGCTGAAGGAGACCGCGGCCGACCAGCTCGGCGCGCAGTCCGAGCAGGGCCGTGTAGGTCGAGACGACCAGGATCGAACCGCCCGGGGCAACCCGTGCGACCAGGGCGTCGAGGCCGGCCGACGGTCGGTCGAACAGCCCCACGAACCCGCCCAGCTCGGCCTCGGGATCGTCGAGGAGCTGGTAGCGGAGGCGCAGGAGCATGTCCGGCCCACGCGCTCCGGCGATCGCGACGAGGCGACCGGGGACGAGCGGCGTCGGGTCGACGTCCCAGTACCAGGAGACGTCGCGCCCGTCAGCATGCTGGTCGTTCATCGAGAACAGGATCGCGTCGACGTCGGCCGCCGTGCCGGCGCGCGTGACCTCGTCGAGGCTGGCCGGGTTCTTGACGAGGCTGAGGACGACGCGCCGGCCGTCGATCTCGAGCGACTCCCATCGTCCGAAGGCAGGGCCGACACCGTCGAGGGCGCGGACGGCCCCGGGCAGGTCGACGCCGACGATCGAGGCCGCGGCCAGGGCGCCGGCCGCGTTGTAGGCGTTGGCGACGCCGATGAGGGCGACGGTGGCCATTTCCTCGCGGGCGGCTCCGGGGTCGGCGGCTCCGGAATGGGCGGCTCCAGGGTCGGTGCGGGCGGCCCCGGATCCCGTCGACGTCACGGTGAAGCCGAGGGTCTGGCCGTCGAAGCCGCGGTCGTCGACGATCCGGACGGAGAGCCAGGGCTCCGGCCGGGCGAAGCCGCAGCTGCCACAACGGTAGGCGCCGAGGTGCCCGATCGTCGTCCATTCGACCGATAGCGGCGCGGCGCAGACCGGGCAGGTCGTGACGTCAGTGGTCACGGCGCCGGCTGTGCTGACGGCGCCGCCCGTGGTGAGGACGCCGCCCGTCGTCGCTGCCAGGGGGCGTGCCGCGAAGCCGTACCCCCGCGCGTTCGGGCGACCGCGGACGAGTGCCGCGAGCCGCGGGTCGTCGGCGCAGAAGACGACGGGGATCGCCGGGTGGGCATCGAGCATCGGGCGCCAGGTCCGGACGATCCGATCCGTCTCGCCGAACCGGTCGAGCTGGTCGCGGAAGAGGTTCGTGAGCAGGAGCCCGGCGACGGGCAGCGTGTCGACCAGCGGAGGGAGCGCGGCCTCATCGACCTCGAACACGGCGCGGTCCCCGGGGCGGAGCAGTCCGTCACCCGTCAGGTCGGCGCGCGCGATGAGGACGCTGGCGACGGCCTGGGCGAGGTTGGCGCCGCTGGGATTCGTCGTCACGGCGTGGCCCGACCGGCGCAGGATCGTGGTGAGCGTCAGCGTGGTGGTCGTCTTGCCGTTCGTGCCGGAGACGAGGACGATCGGGCCCAGGTCGGCGGCGAGGCGGCCCGCGATCCCTGGCGCCACGCGCTCGGCCACGAGCCCGGGGAGGGAGGTCCCCGCGTAGCCGGCCAGATGGGTCAGTCGGCCTGCCGTCCGCGCCGCGACGACGCCGAGCGCGTCACGTGTGCGTGTCGCGGCAGACCGAGCCATGGACAGACTGTAGCGGTGCCGGACATGACGCGGCCGGCGGCGATGCCGCCGGCCGCTTGTGCGGGAGATCGGGACGGCTAGGCGGTCCGGTCCCGATCGAAGTCGCGATCCCGTTCGGCATCGTCCTGGGACTCGCGCCCGGCCCGGCGCATGTCGTCGCCGGCGTTGCCGAGGCCCTTGCGGACATCGTCGCCGGCGTTGCCGACGTCGTCGCCCGTGTCGTGCCCGTCGATCTCACGGGCGCCTTCCTTGACCTTCTCCTCGCCTTCGCGGTAGATGCGCTTGAGGTCGTCCATTCAGCCCTCCTGGTCGTGGCCGTCGGGATCTCCATCGGCCGCTGCGAGCCTAGGACGCAGCTCGAGCCGTCGATTCCGGCTCGGTGCGCGCCGGACGTATCGGCCCCGTGTCAACGGGGCCCACCAGCCGGCACCGTCCTCCGTCGACCGTGCAGCCGCTGAAGCCGGGCAGTCGCCCCAGGCCTCAGCAGGGGCCGTCGATGCGGTGGAACTGGCCGCAGCGTGCGCAGCGCGCCACGCCGTAGAGGCGCTTGAGGTCGATCTCGCGCTCGCGGGAACGCTCCCACTCTTCGCGTGAGCGTTCAGCCCGACAGTGGTCGCACTGCGGACACGTGCCGACGGGCAGGCGAGAGAGGATCACGGCCACGCCGACCAGGAACCACCCGGCCAGCGCGACGACGGTCATCGCCTCCATGCGCGATCGCTCCGTGCGTATGTCATGACCGAAGGGTCGTCCGCCTGCGGTTACAGGCGCATCCACGACGACCGGGGGGAAGTGTCAGGTCGCGAAGGGTCGGCGGCGGCGGAGTGTGCCGGCGGCTGGGGGAGTGGCCGCGGCGGGGCAAGCGGCCGCGGCGGGGCGAGCGCCCGCGGCGGCGCCACGAGGCTGCAATCGAGGGCGCCGTCCCGAAGCGCGGCTGACATCGCGAGGCTCCTACGTTCTGCTCATCGGCGGTGTCGCTCACTGGGGGAGCGTCGCCGCCGAGCCATGTTCGGCCGGCCCTCGAGTGCCGCCGTCGCCCGCGGCGGTCTTCTTGCGTATCTCCGGCCACAGACCCCCTTATGCGACTGGCGGCCCGGGCCAACCGCCGATATGCCCTCGTTCGGTGCGATTCTCGTGGATCTGGTGCCATTCGACTGCGGGATTCGTTGTTGGCGGCCTCGGGAGCGACCTCGCTGGAGGGGCGACTCGCATAAGGATGGCGCTGGCCGAGATTACGCAATCAGTGAACGGCGTTGCGAGCGGCGCTGGCCTGAACGTGACCGCAGGAAGTGGCGGGCCGGCCGGGGTGCCCGCCCGACCGACCCGAGAAAGCCGATGCCGAAGGCGGATCGGCCCCGCGGGGCCATGCCGCTCGACTGTCGGTGCGACGGGCCGGATGGCGTCGGCTGGCGCCAGTGGGGCTCGCCGCGGGCGCCGACGTTCGTCGGGCACCGTGTCAATCGTCCGTCTGTCGCGATGCGCACGTTCCGTCGGGGGTCGGACGGTCGATACGGGGGCGTTGCAGAGCCGATTCGGGCCCGTCAGCGTCTGCTCGGGCCCGTGCCCGACGGCGCCAGCGGGGCGCGGGACGGCAATCCTGCGGCCGACGAGCGCTCGGACCCCGGCGCGGCCGCGGACCCCGCCGACGCCCCCGACCCCGCCGCCCGCGCCGCGGACCCCGCCGACGCCCCCGACCCCGCCGCCGCCCCAGGTCCCGACGCCGCCGCCCCAACCGCCGACGCTGGCCCAACCGCCCCGGCCGCTGCCTCCGACCCCGTTCCGACGGGCATCGGCACCACCTCGCGCCCCGACGCCCGGCGGCGCAGCATGATCGCCCCGACGACGGCCGCCGCGACGAGCTGCGCCAGGAGCCAGCCGAGGCCGGCCCCGTCGATGCCCATCAGTGGCACGAGCACCAGGTCGAGTGCGATCGTCACCACCGTCGAGACTGTCATGACGATCGCCGGGGCCGCGACACGCTCGCCGACCCGTTCGGCAGCGACGAACATCGTCGTGAACGCGAATGGGACGAGCCCGAGAGCGAAGAGCCGCAGGACCGGCGCGGCCTCGACGTAGCCGTGCCCGAACAGACCCGTGATCCACGGCGCGAGGAGCAGCGCCGCCAGCGTCATCGGCACCACGATCAGCAGGCCGAGCTCCCCGCCGGCACGCAGGTGATGCCTCGCTCGGTCCACCTCGTGAGCACCCTCGACCGTCAGGACGTTCGCGATGTTCATCGCGACCAGGCGCATCGAGAAGCTCACCGTCCAGGCGGCGTAGTAGTAGGCATTCGCCTGTTCGGACACGAGCGCCACGACGAGGATCGGCACGAGCGTGTCCGGGAGACCGCCTACCAGGGCGACGAAGTGGTGGCCGGCCGTGAAGCGGGTCATGCCCGCGAGCGACGGGAGGCGAGCCGCCTGCCGTTGCCGTTCAGGCAGCAGCCGCGTGAAGAGGACGATGTTGACGACGACGACGAGGATGGCCGCGGCGATGACCCACGACCCGAGCAGTCCCCAGCGGATGCCGACGACCGCGAGTCCGACCAGGAGGGCGAGCTTGATCGCGCCGTAGGTGGCGTTTTCGACGGGCACCCAGGCGCTCTTCCGGAGGCCGATCAGGACGGCGTCTTCGAGCGAGAAGAGGCACCACAC
>DASVZT010000083.1:0-15074 GCA_036391495.1 Candidatus Limnocylindrales bacterium | reverse complement strand
GACTCGTGAAGGCGTTGGTTGAACTCCTGGCTCATCGTCCGCCGACTCCGTACGGGCTTGTCCTTGGTTTTCATCAGATGAAAACCACATCCATACTACGGAAGTTTGCGTTGCTTCGGATCGGCGTGTCAAGCCGGTTCTTGAGTGACGGGCACACAGTCCGGGGGCGCGCAGCGGTTGTCGCGCTGCGACGAGGGCAGTGCTCCGGGCGCCAAGGCGTGGCTAGAAGTCGCCTCGCTCGGCTACCTGTCGGCGCGGCTCCGGGAGGAGCCTGCCTGAGCCGCCGACGCCTTCACCTCGTGCTCGCGAACGCGTAGGCGACGCCGTCGCCCTTGATGCAGAGGCTCTGCCAGTTCACACCGAAGGCGAGCACCCAGCGGCCCGCGGTCGGCGGGAAGCGGAAGGCGAGGGTGCCGTCGGCCGCGCGGAGTGCCGTGGTGGGAACGGATCCGGAATCGGGGACCCGTCCTGCCGCCAGGTCGAACGCGGATGCAGGGAACACGGCCAGCGTCCCCGAGAGGAGGCGCAGCGCCGACGAGCCGGCGAGCCGCCCTGTGCTGCCCGCTGCCGCCGAGACGGTCGGCGTCTCGTTCGTCAGGGTCGCCCACGCCGCGATCGCGTCATCCGCCTGTGCGTCGCCCGAGCGATTCTGGATGCCGGCCGTCACCAGAGCGAAGCGGGTGCTGCCGATCCGGAGCGACCGCTCGAGGGCCAGCGACGAGGCGACCAGGCCCTCCTGACCGGGAGGACAGCCGTCCGTGACCGCGACGGGCGACGCCCCCGTTGTGGCCACGGCGGCTGTGAGCGAAGCGGGTGCGGACGGGGAAGGAACCGTCGCAGACGCGGTCGGAGTCTGGCTCCGGATCGGGGACGGCGTCGTGCCGGAGGGCGATGCCATGGCGCTGCACGACTCGACGACGATGGCCCCGACCAGGAGAGCGGCGAGACGGCTTGGCATGGCTCCCCCTGGCGTGATGCGGGTTTCACCCCTCGGACGAAGCGAGGACCAGATGTGTGGCGACGTGGAGTCGGTCGTCAAGAACAAGTTCATTCACAGACCCCGCAGCCACGCGCCTCGGCCCCTCGCCGATTGCCCAATCTCGGCCGTCGCCACCCTTAGGCGCCTCGTCCCCTCCTCGGCTGCGATCGCCCGAAGGGTCCAACCTGCGGAATGGGCTCACGTGCCCGTTCGGCAACGAATAGCGCAGCGAAGTGGCGGCCGATCCACGAGGATCGAATCGGCAGGCGAGGTACGCGGGTGGCGCCGGCCGCCGAGCCGGACGGCCAGTCGCATAGGAGGGGCCAGAGCCGAGATTGGGCAAGAACCGGGGCTCGCGCGGCCGTGGAGCCGGCGCGCACCTTCCGCAGCAGTGGTCAGCGCGACTCGGATCCGGCACGCCGCCGGAGCCAGTCGACGAAGCGGACCTGGCCGAGGATTCGGTCGCCACGGGGGGTGTTGGCCGCGGCCCGGTAGCCCTCGAGCACGCCGGATACCCATCGGGCGCTCTGCAGCTCGTCCGAAGCGTCCGACGGGACCGCGTCCGACGGGACCGCGTCCGACGGGACGGCGCCCGACGGGCCCGCGCCGAGCAGGATCGCGTCGAGCGGCACGGGCACGAGCGACGCCGGCCGACGCGACTCGCGGAGCCACGTCGCCGCGATCTCGCCGAGCGTCAGGACCTCGGGGCCGGCGATCTCTGGGGCATCGCCGAGAGGTTCGCCGAGAGCCATCTCGACCAGCCGCTCCGCGACCTCCCGCTCGTCGACCGGCTGGAAGCGCAGGTCGGCGACGATCGGGGTCGGGATCGGCAGCGTCGCGAGCGTCGCGACCAGGTGCTCGACGAACGAGTGGAACTGCGCAACGCGGACGATGGACCACGGCACCCCCGAGGTGCGGGTGAGTTCCTCGATCTGCACCTTCGACGCGTAGAACGGCAGGGGGATCCGGTCGCAGCCGATGATCGAGATGACGACCAGGTGCCGGACACCGACACTCGCGCTCGCGGCCAGCAGCCGGCCCGCGACGCCGACGTCCGCGTCGCCGGTGCCCTTCGCGCTGGCGAGATGGATCACCGCGTCGACACCCGCGAGGGCGGCGTCGAGCGGATCGGTCGCGAGGTCAGCCACCACCCACTCCCGATCGCCGGGCGCCTCGGGGACGGGCGCTCGGCGGCTCAGGATCCTGGCGACAACACCCGGCCTGCCGTCGAGGGCCGCGACGACTTGGCGACCAAGCGTGCCGGTCGCGCCGGTGACCAGGACGCGCGTGCCGCGGGCCTTGTCGCCGCCTGCGCCCCCGCCCGCGCCAGCGCCCGTGCCAACGCCCGCGCCGGTACCCGCGCCGACGCCCGCGCCAGAGCGCCACACGTCAGTCACGCTCAGCGTCCGCCTTCGGGAGTGACACCCGCCTGCGCCGGCTGCGCCGCCTCCGCCGCCGGGTGGAGCGCCCGCCGTCCCCCGAACCACACCGCCGACGACACCGCCCAGTAGGCTGCCATCGCCTCGAGTCGCTCCGCGTAGGTCGCCCGCGCGCGCCGGAAGCGCAGCCAGGCCTCGTCGGCCGCCGCGAGCTCATAACCCGCCGCCCGGAGACGCGCGTAGACCGCGTCGAACGACTCGCGGTCGACGCCGTCCGCCCCTCTGGCCCGGAAGCCCAGGTTGGTCACGTCCTCGACCATGTGCGCGCCCATCTTCTTGACGAGCTCCGCCTCGCCGCGCGGCACACCCTCGATCGTCGTGAGGACGAGGCTGGCGGCATCGAGGATCGACCCGAGCGCGCCGATCCACGAGACCTCGTCGTGACTCGAGCGGAAGAAGCCGAGCAGCGGGTAGGCCACGTGGGAGTCGAGGACCTCGGCGATCCAGCGCTCCCATTCCGCGAAGAAGTCCGGGAGACGGTCGACCAGACCGAGCCGCGCGATCGACTCGAGGAGGACGACGGCCGACGGCGGTGCACCCGCCTTGGCCTGCAGCGTCACGACGAGGACCTCGCGACGCTGGTACGACCCGAAGAGCGAGAAGAGGAACGTGACGACGAGCGCGACGACGCCGAGGCCCGTCAGGGCCGCCCCGGCGGCGACGAAGCGGGCGAGACCGCCGGCCGGCACGATGTCGCCGAACCCCAGCGTCAGGACGGACGTGGCGCCGAAGTAGACCGCGGTGCCGATGTCGGCCGGGGCGGGCCGCAGCTCGCCGCGGATCGCATATAGGAGGAACCCGTAGCCGAGGACGAGGTCGACGAGCCACGTCACCAGCAGGGCGACCGTGATGGCCGGTGCGAACAGGCCGAGCAGCCGCTCGCGGCGTTCGTCGCCACGGGTCCCGATCGCGCGTACCACCCGCCACGACCCGGCGATGACGTGGCGACCGAGACGATACCGACCGGGCGTCGGGCGCGGGACGACGATCGTCTCGAAGACGTCCCAGAACACGAGGCCGAGGAGCAGGACCCCGACGCCGAAGGAGGCGACGTCGATCAGGGTTGACATCGGACGCCGATTATCGAACGGGTCG
This sequence comes from Candidatus Limnocylindrales bacterium, assembly GCA_036391495.1. Taxonomy (GTDB): domain Bacteria; phylum Chloroflexota; class Limnocylindria; order Limnocylindrales; family CSP1-4; genus DASVZT01. The sequence continues at coordinate 11,561 of DASVZT010000083.1, read as the reverse complement.
GGAAGATCCGCCCACGGCCCCGAGCTCGTGGGCCAGTGCCGCGGCCTCGCCGCGGTGGGCGACACCGAGCTTCGCGAGCACATTCGACACGTGGACGCTCGCCGTCCGCCCGCCTTCATCCGACCGGTGGAGACGAGGAGGGCCGGCCCCGCCGGGGCCGGCCCTCCGCTGGATGCCAGGAGCGACGACGCCTAGTTCCCGCCCGCGTTCAGCGTCACCGTCTTCTTCTGGAAGCTCGCCCCCTTCGCGTCCGTCGAGCCGAGGGCCGCGAGGGCCTGCTGCGCGAGGTCGGTCCGGTACGCGCCGTCGGTCGGCGGGTTCTTGAGGATGCCGTACTTCGTCGCGATGTCGACCGTCTGCTTCCACGCCGCCGGATCGAGCGCCCCGATCCCGTTCGGCGACGGCCAGATGAGACCGTTGATCTCGTTCATCATCCAGGTCTGGTGGCTCTGGCCGAGCTTCGAGCCCGCCTTGAGCACCGACTGGACGCAGGAGTCGGCGTTGTCGCGGCAGTAGATCCAGCCGCGGAACGCGGCCTCCAGGAACTTCTCCGCCGTCTGCGCATTCGACCCGTTCCCGAGCCACTTGGCGCTGGCGAAGATCATGTCCTGGAGCATCGCCGTGCCGTCCTTGTTGAAGTCGATGATGTTGATGTCATCGGGCGAATAGAGCTTGCCGGTCGCCGGGTTGTTCGCCTCGAGGACCTGGGCGTATTCGTTGTAGATCATCGCCTCGGCCGTGTCGGTCTGGCCGGTGAGCAGCTGCGACATGTCGAACGGCTGCTTGACGATCGTCACGTCGGACGGGTTCGTCGGGTCGATCCCGTTCTTGGTCAGGTCGGCGTACAGCTCTGGCTCGTTGCCGCCGAGCCAGGTCCCGACCTTCTTGCCCTTGAGATCGGCGATGCCGGCGAGGCTCTTCGACTTGAACGAGATCTCGAGCGTGCCCGAGCGCTGGAAGATCTGGCCGATATCCACGAGATCGGTGCCGCCCTCGCGCGAGGCGAGCATCTTCGGCACCCACGTTGTCCCGAGGTCAGCGCCGCCCGAGGCGACGACCTGCATCGGGTTGATGTCCGGGCCGCCGGGGACGATCGTGACGTCGAGCCCGGCGTCCTTGAAGTAGCCCTGGTCGATCGCGGCGAAATAGCCCGCGAACTGGGCCTGGGGGACCCACTGGAGGACGAACTTCACCTTGGTCAGTGTGGCCGCGGCCGGCGCCGATGCGCTCGACGAGCAGGCTGCTGCGATGAAAGCGACGCTGGCGACGAGTGCTCCGACTCTTCGCAACTTCATCGACCGTACTCCTCCTCACATCCGATGCGATGGGTGCGCGAGGCCTCGCTCGTCCTCGATGGCGCCTCCCGTGACGTTCATGCCGGAACTGCGATGGGTGATGGGGCCGGAGTCTAACCCGATGCGGCCCGGTTCGAGGCGTGCCACGGCAGTGCGAGCCGCTCGAGCCCGACGACGGCCAGGTAGAAGACGATCCCCATCGTGCTCGCGATGAGGATCGCGGCCCAGGCGTTCATATAGCGGAAGACGTACGCCTCGGAGGTGATGTAGACGCCGAGCGCGTATTGCGGTCCGCCGAAGTATTCGCCGACGACCGCACCGATGACGCTGAGCGTCGTCGCGATCTTGAGCGCCGTCAGGACGTACGGCAGCGCGTTCGGGATCCGGACCTTGGCGATGACCTGCCAGGTCGAGGCCGCGTTCGCCTCCATGAGCTCGAGCGCGGCCGGATCGACCTCCACGAGTCCGCGAACGGCGTTGACCATCATCGGGAAGAACACCATGACCGCGACGATCGCCATGCGCGAGACGGGGTTGTCCGACCCGAACCAGATGTTGGCGATCGGGGCAAGCGCGATGATCGGGATCGAGTTGGCGGCGATCGCGACCGGCAGGAGGGACTCGCGCGCCGTCACCCACCGTGCCGTCGCGAAGGCCGCGCCGATACCCAGCAGGCTGCCGAGGAAGAGCCCGCCGAGAGCCTCGGTGGCCGTGTAGGCCGCGCCGCGCGACAGGTCGGCCTGCTCCGCGACGAGCGCGGCGACGATGACCGACGGCCGGGGCAGGAGGAACTGCTGGACCCCGAGGAGGGTCAGCGAGGCCTCCCAGGCCACGATGACGAGGGCGAACACGGCGACGGGCGGGATCGCGGCGCGGAGCCGGCGGCCCCATCGCGTCCGGGCCATGAGCGCGAGGCGGCTCTCCGGGACGCGGGGCGCCGCCGCGGCCGTCACGTGTAGCCCTCCGCCCGGATGCGCGCGGCGACGTCGCCGCCGCGACCGCCCTCGACGAGCGAGCCGTCCGTCTCGCGCTGGCGGAGCGCCTCCCGAACGGCGGTCACGAGATCGAAGTAGCGCGGGTGCTCGCGCGTCTCGAACGTCCGCGGCTGGGGCAGGTCGACGTCGATCACCTTCGTGATCCGCCCCGGCCGCGCCGACATGACGACGACCCGGGTCGAGAGGAAGACCGCCTCCGGGATCGAGTGCGTGACGAACACGACGGTCGTCTTCGTCCGCCGCCAGATCGCCATGACCTCGTTGTTCATCCGCTCGCGCGTCATCTCGTCGAGCGCCCCGAACGGCTCATCCATCAGGAGCAGCTCGGGGTCGGTCGCGAGGGCACGCGCGATGGCGACGCGCTGCTGCATCCCGCCCGACAGCTGCCACGGATAGGCCCGGGCGAAGTCGCCGAGCTCGACCAGGTTGAGCATCTCGAGCGCTCGCGCCCGCCGCTCGGCGCGCGGGTGCCCCGAGATCTCGAGCGGCAGCTCGACGTTGCGATCGACGGTGCGCCACTCGAACAGCACGGGTGCCTGGAAGACGATGCCGTACTCGCGCCCGCGCCGGGCCTCGTCGGCCGGCTTCCCGTTGACGCGCACGGATCCGGCAGTGGCCGGCGTCAGGTCGCCGATGAGACGCAGGAGGGTCGACTTGCCGCAGCCCGACGGGCCGATCAGCGAGACGAACTCGCCCGCCCGGATCGCCAGGTCGATCGACTCGAGCGCCGTGACGGCGGTCGGGCCGGTCCCGAAGACCTTCGTCGCGCCCGCGATCTCGACGACCGGCCGCGCGTCGTCCGTCATCACGTCCACGCCCTCGCTCCCATGACCACTCTCCTCGCACGCCTCACGCGTTCGCCGGCCGATACCGGCCCGTCGTCAGCACGGTCTCGGCCACGCGGACGAGGCCCACGAACAGGATGCCGAGCAGGGCCGCGGCGACCAGCGTGGCCCACAGCCGCTCGGGGCCCGTGATGTAGTACTGCACGTCCTGGAGGATCTGCCCGCCGAGACCGTCGGGGATGCCGGACGGGAGCTCGCCGATGATGGCGCCGACGACGCTGGCCGAGGCGCTGATCCGCAGCGCCGAGAAGAGGTACGGCACCGACGCCGGGAGGCGCAGCTTCCAGAAGACCTGCGTCTCCGACGCTGCCGCCGAGCGGAGGAGCTCGAAGGCCCGCGGATCGGCCGCGCGCAAACCGCGCAGCGCCGCGACCGTCACCGGGAAGAACGTCAGGTAGGCGGCGATCATCGCGACCGAGGTCCAGGACGCGCCCAGGTAGATGACGACGATCGGCGCGATCGTGATGAGCGGGATCGTCTGCGAGGCGACGACGTACGGCACGAAGGCGCGCTCGAGCAGGCGGACCCGGACGAAGACGATCCCGAGCGCGAGCCCGAGCACGGCGCCGAGGACGAACCCGACGAAGGCCTCGCGGAAGGTGTAGAGCGACGCTCCGATCAGCACCTCCCAGACGGGCGGCCCGTAGCGCTGGGCCGGCTCGAAGAATGCGCCGACGATCGACCAGACATGGGGCAGCGCGAGGTCGCCCGCGATCGACAGGGCGAAGGGCGGGAGGTGCTCGTAGTCGACCCGGACGCCGAGCAGCGACCCATGGATCCGCCACGGGTCGCCGGCGAGCCACTTGAGCACCTCCCAGAGGACGAAGAACGTGGCGACGACGCCCGTGACCGCCAGGGCCCGCGCGCGGGGCGACAGTCCGGGTCGCGAGGCACTCCGTCGGACGACGCGCGTCGACGCTCCCAGCGGCCGGACCGCGGCCGGGGTCATCGCGGACTCCGTGGGGACGACGGTCCGCCGGAAGGGCTAGGCGAACACCTCGTCGGCCCTTTCGAGCGCCTTGTCGATCATCGCGAAGCCCTCCGCGAGCTGCTCTTCCGTGACGCAGAGCGGCGGGTTGGTGTGGATCCCGTTGTCGTGGAACATCGTGAACAGCCCCTGCTCACGCAGCGAGCGCTGGACGGCCTTCATCTCGTCGCTCGAGCCGTTGAAGCCCGTCAGCGGCGTCCACGGGTCGTGGCTCCGGACGAGCTCGAGGATCCCGAAGAGCCCGATGTTGCGGTACGCACCGACCGACGGATGCTTGCGGGCGAGCGCCTCGTGATGCTCGTGCATCCTGGCACCCATGCGGCGGGCATTCTCGATGAGCCCGTCTTCGACGTAGACGTCGAGGGTCGCGAGGGCCGCGGCCAGCGATACGGGATGCGCGTAGTAGGTCAGTCCGCCGAAGTAGACCTTCTTCTCGAACGCCTCGGCGACATGGCGCCGGACGCCGACCGCGCCGAGCGGCAGGTAGCTCGAGGTGAGGCCCTTGGCGACGGTGATGATGTCGGGCACGACGTTCCAGTTGTTGACCGCGAACCACTCCCCCGTCCGGCCGAAGCCCGCCATGACCTCGTCGGCGATGAGCAGGATGCCGTGGCGATCGCAGAGCTCGCGGACGCCCTGGAGATAGCCGTCGGGCGGGATGAGGATCCCGTTGGTGCCGACGACCGGCTCGACGATGATGGCCGCGATCGTGTGGCCGCCCTCGTACTGGATGACGTCGGCCAGGCCCTGGAGCGCCTCGGCCGCCGGGCGCGGCTCCTTCTCCCCGAAGCGATGCGTGTCCGGGAAGCGGACGACGCCGCTGATGCCGGGCTCGTTCGCCCAGCGCCGCGGGTCGCCGGTGACGGTCATCGCGCCGGCCGTCGCCCCGTGGTACGTCCGGTAGCGGGCGAGGATCTTGTGGCGACCGGTCGACTGGCGCGCGAGCTTGATCGCGTTCTCGTTCGCCTCGGCGCCGCCGAGCGTGAAGAAGACCTTGTCGATATCGCCCGGGAACAGCTCGGCCAGGCGCTTGCCGAGCCTGGCGCGCGCCTCGGTGACGAAGCCGGGGCTGACGTACTGCAGCTTCTGCGCCTGGGCGTTGATGGCGTCGACGACGCGGCGGTCGCCGTGCCCGATGTTGACCGACATGAGCTGGCTGTTGAAGTCGAGAATGCGCCGGCCATCCGGCGTGTACAGGTACACGCCCTCGGCATGATCGATCGCGATCGGATCGACCGACCCCTGCGCCGTCCACGGGAACAGGGTGTACTCACGGGCGAGCGCGACGATCTCGGCTTCCGTCATCGAGCTGCCAGGTCCCGTCGTCGAGCTGCCTGGCGCCGTTCCGATGCCCATCGTCCACCTCGATCCGTTCGACTCGTCGATCACGTCGATGGCGCCGGTCCCGACCGAACCACGCTCCCGGCGACCCCGGCGGACGCGCGCGCTGAAGACGCCATTACATCACACCCCGCCCGGGGCGGACGTCGTCGCCGCACGACGGTCGCCTGCAGCCCGGGCGGCCTCGAAGGCGTCGAGGATCGCCGCCACGGAACGATCGGCATCGACGTCGGTCGTCCACCAGCCCGAGACGGAGATGCGCATCGCGCCGAGTCCGTGCCACGTCGTCCCACCGAGCCAGCATGTGCCCTCGGCCTGGACGCGCGCGATGACGTCCCTGGTGAGCCCGTCGTCGCCGCCGAAGCGGACGAGGACCTGGTTGAGGACGACGTCGTTGAGGATGTCCACGCCGGGCTCGGCCGCGAGCCGATCGGCGATACGGCGGGCCAGCCCGCAGTCGCGCTCGACCATCTCCCGGACGCCGGACCGGCCGAGCGAGCGGAGGGCCGCCCAGAGCGCGAAGCCGCGCGCTCGGCGCGACGTCTCCGGCACCCAGTTGAACGGGTCGCGCTCGGCCCCCGCCGTCTCGACGTAGTAGGACGCGCCGACCGTCATCGCCGCGTGATGCGCGGCCCGGTCGCGAACGATCGAGATCCCCGAGTCGTACGGGACGTTGAGCCACTTGTGCGCGTCCGTCGTCCACGAATCGGCTCGCTCGATCCCGGCGGTCTGTGCGCGCAATCGGGCGGATGCGCGGGCCCAGAGGCCGAAGGCGCCGTCGACGTGGAGCCACGCATTCCGCTTGGCGCAGGCATCCGCGATGCCCTCGAGCTCGTCGACGGCCCCGGTGTTCACGTTGCCGGCCTGGGCGCAGACGATCGTCGGCCCCTCGGCCACGGACGACAGGGAGCGCCGCAGGGCGGCGGCGGTCATCCGGCCCTGCCCGTCAGTCGGGACGCGGATCGCGCGGCCGCTGCCGAGCCCCAGCAGGCGCAGCGAAGCGAAGATCGTCGAGTGCGACTCGTCGCTCGTGAGGACCGTGACGGCAGGCGCGTCCCGGAGGCCTTCGCCGTCGACGTCCCAGCCGGCTCGCCGCAGGACGGCCGTCCGCGCGGCGGCGAGCCCCGTGCTGTTCGCCATCGTGGCGCCGGTCGTGAAGCCGACGCTCGCCTCGCGCGGCAGATCGAGGATGTCGAGCACCCAACCCGCGGCGACCTCCTCGGCCACGGCTGCCGCCGGCGACGAGGCGTAGAGCCCCGCGTTCTGGTCCCAGGCCGAGGTCAGCCAGTCGGCGGCGACCGAGGCCGGGACGGAGCCACCGATGACGAAGCCGAAGTAGCGCGGCCCGGCGCTGGCGACGAGACCCGGGTCGGCCGCGGCGGCCAGTGCCTCGACTGCCTCGATCGCCGGCTCGCCCGTCTCGGGCAGCTCACCGCCGAGTCGGGCACGCAGCTCGTCGAGTCCCGCGGAGGCGCGGACGGGGCGCTCGTCGAGGCCGTCGAGGAAGTCGGCGGCGAGATCGGCCGTCCGACGCAGGAGCGCACGCTGGTCCATGGGTCGCACCTCGGGTTGTCGCGGTTCCGGGACGCTGCCGCCCGATCCGGCCATCTTACGGACGTCCCGCGGCCCGTCGACCAGCCGGGTGCCGGGCGGTACGGCTCGACGTCGCCGTCGACGTCGGGCTCGCCCGCGCCCTGCTCGCCCGCGCCCTGCTCGCCCGCGGCTGACGGCGTACCATCCGCCATCATCCCGAGGCCCCGTCCCCAGAAGGTGTCGTGGAGGTAGGTCGATGGCGCGCAACGTTCGTGGCGCACTCCTGCAGGCGAGCTGGACCGGCGACAAGGAGTCGATGATCCAGAAGCACGAGGGGTATGCGCACGAGGCCGCGAAGCAGGGCGCCCAGGTGATGCTCTTCCAGGAGCTCTTCTACGGGCCGTACTTCTGCCAGGTCCAGGACGCCGAGTACTACGCCTACACGGAGCACATCCCGGACGGGCCGACGACGAAGCGGATGCAGGACCTCGCGAAGCAGACCGGCATGGTCCTGGTCGTCCCGATGTACGAAGAAGATCCGCAGACGGCCGGGATGTACTACAACACCGCCGCCGTCATCGACGCCGACGGGACGTACCTCGGCAAGTACCGCAAGACGCACATCCCGCACGTCAAGGGCTTCTGGGAGAAGTTCTACTTCCGGCCGGGGAACCTCGGCTACCCGGTGTTCGACACCGCCGTCGGCAAGGTGGGTGTCTACATCTGCTACGACCGCCACTTCCCGGAGGGCGCGCGCGCCCTGGGCCTGAACGGCGCCGAGATCGTGTTCATCCCGTCGGCGACGTCGCGCGGCCTGTCGGAGTACCTCTGGCGGATCGAGCAGGTCAGCCACGCCGTCGCCAACGGCTACTACATCGGGACGATCAACCGCGTCGGGGTCGAGCCGCTCGGCGACGACGACTTCTACGGCCAGAGCTACTTCGTCAACCCGCGCGGGCAGTTCGTCGGCGAGGTCGGCAGCGCGTACGACGAGGAGCTGGTCGTGCGCGACCTCGACCTCGACCTCATCCAGGAGGTCCGGCAGACCTGGCAGTGGTACCGCGACCGGCGGCCCGACGCGTACGCGGACCTCGTCCGCCCGTAGTCAGTCCCGGCCCACCGATCGCGGAGGCGACCCGATGCAGTTCGGGTTCACGCTCAAGCCGGACCACTCGATCGAGCGGACGCTGCGGATCGCGCGGCGCGCCGAGGAGCTGGGCTTCGAGTACGGCTGGCTGTTCGATTCGCACGTCCTGTGGCGGGATCCGTACCCGCTGCTGACCCTCATGGCCGGGGCGACGACGACGATGCGCCTCGGCACGTGCGTCACCAACCCGGCAACGCGCGAGCCGACCGTCACGGCGAGCGCCCTGGCCCTGCTCGACGAGCTCTCGGGCGGACGGATGGACCTCGGGATCGGGCGCGGCGACTCTGCTCGCCGTGTCCTCGGCAAGGGTCCGACGACCATGAAGGATCTCGAGGAGGCCGTCCACGTCATCCGCGCGCTCGTCGAGGGCCGCCAGATCGAGTTCGAGGGGACGATGCTCGAGCTCGCCTGGACGCCGGGACACCCTCTCCCCGTCTGGATCGCCGGCTACGGACCGGTGGCCCTGAGGCTGACGGGACGCATCGCCGACGGCGCGATGCTGCAGATCGGCGACCCGGACCTCGTCCGCTGGTTCGCCGGACAGGTCCATGCGTCGGCCGTCGAGAACGGCCGCGCGGCGGCGTCCGTCAAGATCATGGCGGCCGCCCCGTCCTACATCGGCGAGGTGGCGACCGGGCGCGATCGCATCCGCTGGTTCCCGGCCCTCGTCGGCAACCACGTCGTCGACCTCGTCAACAAGTACGAGCGCGACGACCTGCCGGAGTCGCTGACGCGCTACGTGAGGGGCCGGACGGGTTACGACTACCACCACCACGCCGAGGTCGGCTCGTCGAACGCGGAGTTCGTCACCGACGACATCGTCGACCGGTTCGGCCTGGTCGGGTCGGTCGACGATCACGTCGCGAAACTCCTCGTGCTCGCGGACGCCGGCGTCGACCAGTTCAATCTCTACCTGATGAACGGGGACGAGGAGGAGCAGCTGGAGCTGTTCGGCCGGGAGGTCATCCCCGCGTTCCGTGCCGCCGCGGCGTCGGCGGCGATGGCCTAGGACGACCGGCCTCGACGCGCCGGCAGGGGCCGGCGCGAGCTCGCCAGGGAGGGGCACGTGCGCACGCTCATCACGAACGGCACCATCGTCACGGCCGACGGCTCGTACCCGGCCGACGTCCTCGTCGACGGCGAGACGATCGCGGCGATCGGACGGGACCTCGCCGGCACGGGCGTGACCGCCGACCGGACGATCGACGCGTCGGGCAAATGGGTCATCCCGGGCGGCATCGACGTCCACACCCACTTCGAGCTCCCGTTCGGCGGGACGTTCGCCAAGGACACGTTCTTCAGCGGCACGCGGGCCGCGGCGTTCGGCGGGACGACCTCGGTCGTCGACTTCGCGGTCCAATCGAAGGGGAAGTCGCTGCGCGAAGGCCTCGACGCGTGGTTCGCCAAGGCCGAGGGCAACGCCGCGATCGACTACGGCTTTCACATGATCATGAGCGACGTCACCGACGCCTCGCTCGAGGAGATGGACGGCCTCGTCGCCGAGGGGATCCCGGACTTCAAGCTGTTCACGGCGTACCCCGGCGTCTTCTACAGCGACGACGCGGCCATCTTCCGCGCGCTCCAGCGGACGACACGCAACGGCGGGCTCGTCATGATGCACGCCGAGAACGGGCCGGCGATCGACGTCGTGGCGGCCCAATACGTCGCCGACGGCAAGACCGACCCCTACTACCACGGCGTCGTGCGCTACCCGATCTTCGAGGGCGAGGCGACCAACCGCTGCATCCGCCTGGCGGAGGCTGCCGGCGCACCGATCTACTTCGTCCACATGTCCGCTGCCGACGCGCTCGACGAGCTGCGCGAGGCGCGCGACCGCGGGACGATGGCCTACGCGGAGACCTGCCCCCAGTACCTCACGCTTTCGCTCGACGACCTGGGCAACGGGTTCGAGGGTGCGAAGTTCGTCTGCTCGCCGCCGTTGCGAACGCCCGAGCACGCGGAGGAGCTCTGGAAGGGTCTCGTCAAGGACGACCTCGCGCTCGTGTCGACCGATCACTGCCCGTTCGACTTCCACGGCCAGAAGGAGCTCGGCCGTGGCGACTTCCGCAAGGTGCCGAACGGCCTTCCCGCGATCGAGGAACGGGTCGATCTCCTCCACGAGGATGGCGTCGTCGCGGGGCGAATCAGCCGGGAGCGCTGGGTCGAGATCGTGTCGACCGCGCCGGCCAAGCTGTTCGGGATGTACCCGAGGAAGGGTGCGCTGGCGGTCGGCTCCGACGCGGACATCGTGGTGTACGACCCGTCGGCGACCCGGACGATCTCGGCGACGACGCACCACATGGCCGTCGACTACTCCTGCTGGGAGGGTCGATCGATCCATGGGCGATCGGACGTCGTCATGTCGCGCGGCTCGGTCGTGGTCGAGAACGGCGAGTGGCACGGGTCCCAGGGTGCGGGCCGCTTCGTGAAGCGGTCGCCGGCGGAGTTCGTGCGGCACGGGTAGACGCGGCCACCGTCGTCACGGCGGCGTGTGGGCGGAGCGCCCCGCCCACGCCAGGTCCCTGCGTATCTTCGGCCGTTGCCTCCTTTATGCGACTGGCCACCCGAGCCTGGCCGGGGCATGTCGCTGGCCGGTTCGATTCTCATGGGCCAACACCGTCTTCCCGGCGGGAATCGTTGCCGAACGGCCTCCGCGGCACGCGAGGTGGTCGAACCCGGGCGGCCGCTCGCCGTCGGGGAGCGCGCGACTCGCACAAGGGGTGCGACGACCGAGATTACGCAAGTAGCGGGGAGCCATCCCTCGTGGCGCGCCGCGAGACCAGCCGATAGGCCGCCGCCGATCCGATGACGATCGCCAGCGAGATGAGCTGGTCGACGTCGAGCGGCCCGACGACACGGGCGTCACGCCAGGTGAAGGCGACGGCGAACCGGACGAGGGCCCAGAGGCCGAGCGCCAGGAAGAAGTCCCGGCCGTCGAGGCGGTCCCGGCTGTCGGGAGAGCCGCGGCCTTGCCCGTGGTCGCGGGACTCGAAGGCCACGGCCGAGACGACCAGCACGACGACCAGGGTCAGCACCAGCAGCCCCTCGATGAGCTGCGACGGCCAGGCCGCCATGTCCGCTCCGAGCGATCCCCACGGACCCGGCCGGAGATAGACCGTCGCGATCGGAGCGTCCCCGAAGCTGCCCTGGCCGGAGCCGCCGAGAGCGGCGGCGATCTTCCCGATCCCGAGCGTGCCGAGCAACGGGAGGGCGGCGACGTGCAGCCAGACGCCCGGTCCGCGGTCGAGGATCCTCGCGACGAGCCCGGCACTCAGCGTCGCCCCGACCACGGCGAGCCCGAGCTCGAGACTCCCCTTGCCGGGGTCGACGAGGGCGGCGGGATTCGCCCGGTAGTAGTCGAGATGGATCAGCGCGTAGCCGATCCGTCCGCCGACGACGGCGCCCGGGATGGCCGCG
>DASVZT010000082.1:0-4473 GCA_036391495.1 Candidatus Limnocylindrales bacterium | reverse complement strand
CGCAGGTAGAAGCGGTTGACCAGGATCGTGTCGATGTTGGGGTCGTTGACGCGCCGGCCCTCGAGCGTGGCGACAGCGTCGGTCACCGGCATGAACATCTCCGTGGCCCGCTCGAGCAGCTTGCTCGGGTCGGTGCCCGGGAACAGGTAGACGCGGCCGACGACACGGTACGGCGGCAGTGCAAGCTCGACGTCGTACGAGACCTTGTGCAGCCGGAGCGCCGCCCGCTCCTCCTCGGAAAGCGGCGGGAGCGAGTCGTCGCCCGCCAGGACCATGATCAGGTCGTAGGGGTCGATCGTCCGCAGGCCGGGCGCATCTTCCAGCGGACCGCCGTCGACGACCGATGCCCAGCGCATCTCCGAGAGCTCGACCGGCTCACGCCGGTTGAGCGCGTCCGACAGCCGTCCGACGATCTGCATGTAGCCGACGAGCCGCCAGTCCTCGCTCAGGCCGTCGAATCGGACCTTCCGCCCGGGCGACCGGGCCGTCGGTGCCGCGCCGGTCGGAGCGTCCTCCTTCCCCCGGCGCCGGAACAGGTTGAACGGCACCCTACTCCTCCTCGGCTGCTCCCGAGCGCTCGCGGATGACGTCGACGACGCCCGCGTCCGCGAGAGTCGTCGTGTCGCCGAGCGCCCGTCCCTCGGCAAGATCGCGCAGCAGCCGGCGCATGATTTTGCCGGAGCGCGTCTTGGGCAGGTCCGGGACGAACATGAGGTACTTCGGCCGGGCGATCGGGCCGATGACGTAGGCAACGTGCTCGCGCAGCTGGAGGGCGAGCGCCTCGGTCGGCTCCTGGCCGGCCTTGAGGATGACGTAGGCGAAGATCGCGTGGCCGGTCACGTCGTCCTTCTTGCCGACGACCGCGGCCTCGGCGACCGAGCGATGATCGACGAGCGCCGACTCGACCTCGGTCGTGCTGATGCGATGCCCGGCGACATTCATGACGTCGTCGACGCGTCCGAGGAACCAGATGTAGCCGTCCTCGTCGCGCTTCGCGCCATCGCCCGCGAAGTACAGCCCGGGGAAGCGACGCCAGTAGGTCTCCCTGTAGCGCTCCGGATCGCCGTAGATGCCGCGGAGCATCCCGGGCCACGGGCGCTTGAGGACGAAGTAGCCGCCGCTCCCCTTCGGGACCGACGTGCCGCTCGCGTCGACGATGTCGCCCTCGATCCCCGGCAGCGGGAACGTCGCGCTGCCGGGCTTTGTCGTCGTGACCCCGGGCAGCGGGCTGACCATGATGTTGCCGGTCTCGGTCTGCCACCACGTGTCGACGACGGGCACGCGCCCGCCGCCGATGTGCTCGTGGTACCAGAGCCAGGCCTCGGGGTTGATCGGCTCGCCGACCGAGCCGAGGACCCGCAGCGAGCTGAGGTCGTGCTTGGCCGCGAAGTGCTCGCCCTGCTTCATGAAGGCGCGGATCGCGGTGGGCGCGCAGTAGAGGATCGAGACCTTGTAGTCCTCGACGATCTGCCACCAGCGGTCCCAGTCGGGCGTGTCGGGGGCTCCCTCGTACATGACGCCGGTCGTCCCGTTGGCGAGCGGGCCGTACACGATATACGAGTGGCCGGTCACCCAGCCGATGTCGGCGGCGCACCAGTAGACGTCGTCGGGCTTCGCGTCGAACACGATCTCGTGGGTGAAGCTCGTGCCGAGGAGGTAGCCCGCGCTCGTGTGGATGATCCCCTTGGGCTTGGCGGTCGTGCCCGAGGTGTAGAGCAGGTAGAGCATCTGCTCGGACTCGACCGGCACGGGCGGACAGACATCCGACTGGCGGTTGACGAGCTCGCCCCACCAGTGGTCGCGGCCCTCGACCATGTGCGAGCCGTCGCGGAGACGATTGACGACGACGACGTGCTCGATCGAGGGGGTGTCGATCAGCGCCTCGTCCGCGTGGTGCTTGAGCCCGACCTTCTTGCCGCGCCGCCAGCCGCCGTCGGCCGTGACGAGGACCTTCGCCTTGGCGTCGTTGATGCGGCCCGCCAGCGCCTCGGCGCTGAAGCCGCCGAACACGACGGTGTGCGCCGCGCCGAGCCGGGCACAGGCGAGCATGGCGATCGGCAGCTCCGGGATCATCGGCAGGTAGATCGCGACGACGTCGCCCTTGCGGACGCCGAGCTCCTTGAGCGCGTTCGCCGCCTTGCTCACCTCGCGCAGCAGGTCCGCGTACGTCAGGGTCCGCGTGTCGCCGGGCTCGCCGATCCAGTGGTAGGCGACCTTGTCGCCAAGGCCGCGCTCGACGTGGCGGTCGATGCAGTTGTAGGTGACGTTCAGCCAGCCACCGCCGAACCACTTGGCGAACGGGAGATCCCACTCGAGTGTCTTCGCGAAGGGCGTGTACCAGCTCAGGCGCTCACGCGCGAGGCGCTCCCAGAAGGCGACGGGATCGCGCGCCGCCTCCTCGTAGAGGTCCGCCTTTGCGTTCGCCTGCGCGGCGAAGGCCGGGTCGGGCGGGAACGTCCGGTTCTCGAGCAGGAGGTTTTCGATCTCGGGACTCGCGTCCGAGGGGGTCGCGCCCACCTGGGATGGCTCGACGGACATTCGCCACCTCTGCCTGGGTCAGTGGAAGGTCGTCACGGGATGGGCGTCATTCTACGCGCGGGTCGATCCGCGGCCTACCCCGACGCTCGTACCTGGAGCTCCTCGCTTCTTGCGTAATCTCGGTCGTCAGGGTCCTTATGCGAGTCGGCTGCTGCCCGGCGTGGCGCGCGGGGCCCTCGACGACGAATCCCGCAGCGAGGAGCCGGCCGATTCACGAGAGTCGAATCGGGAGGCGGCGGATCGGGGGTCGGTCCGGCCGGGCAGTCGCATAAAGAGGGCTGCCCCCGAGATTACGCAAGGACCGGGGCGGCCGAGGTGGCCTTGGGCGGGGTGGCGGCCCGCCTACCCGAGACCGCGATCGATGTCGTCCGCCCGATCAGGCGATACCGCGCCCATGGGATCGGGCGTGGTCGCCGGGGGCACGCCGGACGGGGGGACGCTCGGGCCCGTTGCCTGTCCGGCCGCGGTCTGGCCCCCCAGCGCAGAGCGGCCGGATGCCGACGTCCCGGCGCGGCCAGCCGGCACGAGCCGGTGGACGCCGGGGATCTCGACGTCGTTTGCCTGGAGGGCGACCAGGATCCGCTTGCGCAGCTCCCCGGAGACGTCGAAGCGATCCGCCGCCCGGACGCGGCCGCCGATGCGCAGCGGGACGCCGAGCTCGGTGAACGAGCCGACACGGATGAGGGCGGGCGGCTCGAGCAGCTTCGGGCCCCAATCCGGATCGTCGGCCATCGATCGGCCGACATCGTCGACGATCTCCGTCACGTGCTCCAGGTCGGTCCCGAAGGCAACGGTCACGTCCACGATCGCGCGCGCGAAGAACCGGGTCAGATTGGACGACACGCGCACGTTCCCGTTCGAGACGGTATGGACGGTCCCCGACAGGTCCCGGAGCACCGTTCGCCGGAGGCCCACCAGCTCGACGGTCCCCTCGACGCCCGCGATCTGGACGATGTCGCCCTCGGAGTACTGGCCCTCGAGGAGGATGAGCAGGCCCATGAGGTAGTCGCGCACGACGTCCTGGCCGGCGACGGTCAGCGCCGCCGCGATCAGACCGAGCCCGGCGATCGCCGGGAACAGGTCGAGGATCGACATGACGACCAGGACGAGGACGACGAGGACGAGCAGCCGAAGCATCCGGGCAATGAGGTTCTCGAGGGTCTCGATCCGCTTGCGGGCGTCCTCGCGCTGGAGCTGCTCGAGCTCGTCCGTCGTCCGGCGCCGCTCGATGAGCCGGACCACGCCCCGATGGACGAGCGGGCGGGCGGCCTGGAAGGCGAGGAAGGCGAGGACGACCGTGACGAGCAGGCGCAATCCGCTCTGCTGGAGGAACGCGGCAAGCTGGTCGGTCTGCGTGGCGGCGGGCATGGCCGGTAGCGTAGCGCGCTCGGGAAGGGCCGCGCCGGCGCGCCGGCGGCCCCCCGCCGGCGGCCCCGTCGGGAGCTAGCTGTCGTTGACGGCCGCGCCGCCCGCGCTCTTGTGCACCGCCGGGACGCCGAGTCGCCCCTCGATCGCCGTCGCCGTCGAACGAGCCTGGCTTGCGAGCTCCGGCAGCCGGCGGGCCGTGATGCGGATCGCCGGCCCCTGGATGGCCACTGCGGCCATGACCGCGCCGCGCCGATCGTGGACCGGCGCCGCGACCGCGTTGAGCCCGTCCTCGAGCTCGCCGACCGCGGTCGCGAACCCGCGACGCCGCACCCGGGAGAGCTCCTCGAGGAGAGGCTCGATGTCGACGATCGTCCGGTCCGTATGGCGGCGGAGGCCACGTCGCGCCATTCGCGCGATGTCCCGCTCGGGCAGGGCGGCGAGGAGGACCTTGCCGCTCGCCGTGGCGTTGGACGGGGCGAGCTTGCCGCTCCAGTCGCTGACGGCTCCCATGTTCGGAGCATCGGCCTGCGCGATCGTCAATGCCTGGTCACCGCGCAGGACGACGAG
>DASVZT010000081.1:0-7422 GCA_036391495.1 Candidatus Limnocylindrales bacterium | reverse complement strand
CCCCGGTGGGACGGCGGCCTCCCCGGGGACGGCGGCCTCCCCCACGCCAGCGGCCTCGCCAGGGACCGCGGCGGCGGCCCTCCGTCCCGAGGTCGTCTCGACCTCGGTGTGGGCCGGCCCGAGCCCGGTCATCCTGCAGCTCCACGACGCGTCCGGGCCGATCGACGACCCCTCCGTCCGCGTGACCGTCCAGCTCCAGCGTCCGGATGGATCGCCGGTCGGGCCGGTCCTCGCGGCGACGGCGGTCCGGCCCCCCGGGATCGCCCGCGTCTCCTACGTGGTGTCGCTCGACATCCCCTCGCCGGGCCGCTGGACCCTCCAGGTCACCACGTTTCGGGACGGCGGCACGCAGGGCGCCATCGTGCCGCTCGACGTCCTCGACCCGGGCGGGACCGCGGCGCTGGGACAGCGCGCGCCGACCGCTCGAACGCCGACGGTCGCCGACGCCGGCGGCGACGCCCGGGCGGTCACGACCGATCCTCAGCCCGATCTCCGGCTCTCCTCGCGCTCGACTGCTGACCTGCTCGCGTCGCACACGCCCTTCGTCCTCGTCGTCGACTCCGTCAAGTTCCGCGTCTCGCCGGCATGCGGGAAGGCGGTCGGCATGGCGCGCTACCTGGCCGACCGCTGGCCCGACGTCGGGTTCGTCCATCTCGAGCCGTACCGCTACTCGCTGGTGTCCGAGACGCCGGTCCTCGCGGGCGACCTGGCCGACCCGCCGCTCGTCGACGCCGCGACGGCCTGGGGCATCGGTGGGTCGCCCTGGGGAGCGACCTCTGTCCCGTGGGTGTTCGTCGTGGACGGCAGCGGCATCGTGCGGGCGAAGTACGAGGGGCTCATGGGCAGCGACGACCTCGACGTCGTCCTCGCCCTGATCGCGGGTTCCTAGCCGCCGTTTGTCGCACCGTCGCCATGCGCGCGGGTGCCGGGACGGCGCGTCGGCGACGGCGTCTTCCCACGCTGTCCTGGTATGGACTGCCCCGGTCTCAGCGGTGTCTGGCGTGCCTGCCCGCCATCGATCCCCGGTCTGACGTCTGTCGAACGGGATGTCTTCGGGACCCTCGGCGGACCCCTCATGCTCGTCGTCATCGTCTCGATCGCCGCGATCATGACGGTCGTCGCCTTCTCCCTGACGGACGGCCTCGGGATCGGCTCCTCGCTCCGGCCGCGGCGCTGGGCGCGGTCGCGTCGCATGGACGCGGCGCGGCGCCACAACGGGCGTGCCCCCCACCTGCGCCTCGTCGAGCGGGCGGCGCAACGGCACCGGGCACGGGCGCAGGCACTCATCCGGAGCACGGTCGCGACGCGCGGCTTCCTCGACCAACCGGACCCGGCACGACGGTCGACGATGCCGACCGCCGGGCCACTCCTCACGGCGACACGCGCGGGCATCGCCGAAGCCCGGGCACACATCCCGACGGTCCTGGCGAGCATCGCCGCGGCACGGATCCACCTTCACCGATCGACCCGGCTCGCGGTCCGCAGACTGCGGCCGGCCGTGGCCCAGGTCGCCGATGTCGTCGCGGCCTCCGCGGATGTCGTCGCAGCGTCGGCAGGTGCCCTCGCGGCCTCGGCGGGTTCTGCGGCGGCGTCGATCGCTGCGGTCGGGCCCGTTGTCCTCGACCCGCCGATGGCCACCGGCGCCGGCCCGGACCGTCCTGTCCGCCGACTCGGACGTCGCCGTGTCAGCGAGGCGCCGATCCGAGCACGAGCGCGAGCACGAACAGCACGACGAGGATCGCGATCGGCAGCAGCGCCAGGTCGAAGCCCTGGCTCCCGCGCGGAAACCTGATATCCATCGGAACGCCTCCGCCGAACCCTCGCCCGACGGGCGCAGCGTCTCCCCAGCTGCGGGGCGGATGCGACCGGCGCCCGCGCGCAGACGCGTTGCACCGACCTCGCAATCGGCCGAAAGCGCAATCGGCGCGTAACGAATCGGCCGCCTGCGGCTGACGGGCATGGACCGGCCCGCGCGCTACGTTCGGTTCCCATGGCTTCCCTCCGAACGCGGGACCGCGCGTCCGCGGACAGGCCGCTGCCCCGGCGCCCGAGCGGCACCCGGACGGCCCTCCGGCGCATGCGCGCACGGACCGTGCCCGCGCCCCGCAGGGCGGTCGATCCGCTCGGCATCGTGGCGCAGCTCGGCGCGATCCTCCTGTTCGCCCTGACCGGCATCGCGGCGGTGGCCGCCTTCGTCGTCGTCGGGGGCTACGCTGTTCTCAGCGTCGGTCTGGCCGATCCGGCGACCCTGACCGCGACACATCTCCCGTCCGAGTCGGTCGTCTACGACCGGACCGGGACGGTGATCCTGGCGCGATTCGGGACTGTTCATCGCCAGGTCGTCACGTTCGACCAGATCGCACCGATCCTCATCGACGCGACGACGGCGGTCGAGGACAAGACGTTCTGGACGAACGCCGGCTACGACGCGCCGGCGATCGTGTCGGCCCTGCTCGACACGGTCAAGGGCGACACGCGCGGCGCGTCGACGATCACCCAGCAGCTCGTGCGGTCGCGGCTGCTCGATCCGGCCCTGGTCGGCGATCCGAACCGCGTCGTCGAACGCAAACTCAAGGAGATCATCGAGTCGGCGCGCGTCACCGCAGCCTACCCGGGCGTCGAGGGCAAGCGGGAGATCATCACCGCCTACCTCAACACCGCCTTCTACGGCAACGACGACTACGGCGTCATGTCGGCAGCCCGCGACTACTTCGGCGTCGACGATGTCCGGAAGCTGACGCTGGCACAGGCGGCGATCCTCGCCGCGATCCCGCAGTCACCCAGCGACTTCGACCTCGTCCGGAACGCCGTCAGGCGCAAGGACGGCAAGCTCGTCGTCCCGGCCGACAGCCCGATCGTCCAGCGGCGCAACATGATCCTCGGCCTCATGGCCGGAGGGCGGACGCCGCTCACGGGCGGCCTGTACTCGGCGGCGGACTTCGCCCGCGCGGCACGCGAGCCCGTCATCCTCGCCCGGCAGGTCGAGCATCGCTGGCTGGCGCCACACTTCGTCTGGGCGGTGCGCGACGAGCTCGCGGCACGCCTGTGCGGCGCGACTGCCTCGACGTGCGCCGCGCTCGATCAGGGCGGACTGCGGATCGTCACGACGCTCGACATGCGCCTGCAGGCGCTGGCCGAGAAATGGGTCAAAGCGGCGACGATCGTCCCGAATGCGAATGACCCTGCCGTCACCGCCAAGCACCTCGGCCTGACCTACCAGCCCTGGATGGCCAAGATCCGCGGCCACAGGCTCGGGAACGGTGCGCTCGTCGCGATGGACTACCAGACCGGCGACATCCTGGCCTACGTCGGGAGCGCTGACTACTACGCGCCTGCGACTTCGTCGATCCTCCAGCCCAAGTTCGACGTCGCCGGCCACGGCTGGCGCCAGGCGGGGTCGGCATTCAAGCCGTTCACCTACGTCACGGCGATCCAGGACCAGCGGATCACCGCCGCGACGATGATCATGGACGTCCACACCGACTTCGGCGGTGGCTACGTCCCTCACGACGCCGACAACCTCGAGCGCGGGCCGCTCATCGCCACGAACGCGCTGCGGTTCTCGCTCAACGTCCCGGCCATCAAGACCCTCGCGGTCACGGGCGTCCAGCGTGTCTTCTCGGTCGCCGCCGCAGCGGGGATGCGCTTCATGGGCCCGAAGCCGACGGCGGGCCTCTCGCTGACCCTCGGGACGCAGGAGGTCCACCCGGTCGATCTCGTCAACGCGTACGGCACGCTGGCCGATGGCGGAACGTACGTTCCGCACCGCGGGATCCTGAGCGTGACGGACGCGTCGGGACGCGTCCTGCTCGGGCCGGGCGGGACACCCGCGGCGGGGTCCGCGGCGACAGGTTCCGCCGCCAGTGCCGCGGCCACGGGTTCCGCGGCGGGCGCGCGGCCCGCCGCCGGCCGGCGGGTCGTCTCACCCCAGGCGGCCTACATCGTGACGACGATGCTGCAGGGCAACACGGACCCGGCACAGAACCCCTTCTGGGGCGCGTTCGAGCTGACCTCGGCGGGCCAGCGACGTCCCGCCACCCTCAAGACGGGCACGAACGACCAGGCGACCGACCTCAACGCCTACGGCTACATCGCGCCGCCGACGCCTGCGGGTCGAGCGGCCGGTGCCCACGCGCTGGTGGTCGGCGTCTGGAACGGCAACAGCGACGCTTCGCTCGTCAGCACGCCGAAGGACCCGCTGTTCAGCATCGACGTCAGCACCTACGTCTGGCAGGGATTCATGCTCGAGGCGACCAAGGCGTGGCCGATCACCGGCTTCAGGCCACCGTCGTCGGGGCTCGTCATGCGCCTCGTCGACCCCCGGACCGGCCTCATCGCGACGAGTGGGCCGTCGATCAACCTGCCGTTCCTGGCCGGGACGCAGCCGACGATGACAGTCGACCAGCTCAACGCGTGCGGGATCTCCGCGTTCGACACCATCGGCATCGAGAATGCCTTCCCGAGCTGGATCGCGGCGGACCAGGACTGGCTGGCGAGGGCGGCCCAGGGCCCGGGCGTCGCGGCCTCGAACCTCAAGCCACAGGAGAAGCCGACGCGGACGTCCTACTTCTACGCACCGTACTACCAGCCGTACGGCGCTTCCTGGAGCCCGATTGCTCCATGCGGACCGCGCCCATTCATCATCAACATCCCCGGTCTGCCCCCTATCGACATCCCCCCACCATTCGGCGGGGGCGGCGGGAACGGCAACGGGCACGGTCACGGTCACGGCGGGGGCGGCGGCGGATGACCGGTCCGATCGGTCGCCGGATCGTCGAGCAGCCGGGGGGTCCTGAACCGATTCCTCGGATTGTCAGCGGATCGCCGGCGGCGAGGCGAAGGCGGCGACGACGACCATGCCTGCCGCGACGATCTCGACGATCCCGACCTGGACCGGCCGAAGCGGGTGAGCCGACGCGGCACGCCGTCGGAAGACCATCGGCAGGGCGGCCGCACGGGCTGTCAGTGCGAGTCCGACCAGCACGTACGCCGGTGACATGATCAGGGCCGCCAGGGCAGTCGCGACCGCGTGCCAACCGACCGCCACGAGCGCAAAGGAACGGTTCTCGCGCTCCCTGATGACCGACCGCACGACGAGGACGACGCCGACGAGATCGACGGCGGCAACCGCGGCGGCCGGCGCGATCCTGCCAGCATCGAGCGGCCCGGCGAGCAGTGCAGCGGCCGGGACGAGCGCGATCGCAATGGCCACCTGGGCGAGGCTGTTGACGAGGTCCCGCTTCGTTCCCGGCTTGGAGCCGCCGATCGCGACCGCCGCCGCTGGGACGACGAGCATCCCTGTCGCGAGGACGGCCGGGTGGGTCAGCGCAAGGGCGAGGCCCAGGCCCACGAACACGGAGCCATAGACAACGAGCGAGGGGAGGTACGTCGGACGACGGCGGGACCGCAGCCACGCCTGCGCGGTCGCCGACGCGAGATAGCCCGTGACGGCCGCGACTGCGAGGAGGAGTTGCCACGGATCCGGCCTGCTCGCCGCGACGCCGAGGAGCAGCGGGACGGCCAGCATCGCCCAGGCGCCGTGCTGGTGCGGGAACCAGAGACCGCGGGCACGGCCTGACACCCGGCCGGTCCGGGCAGTCGGGGTCATCGGGCAGTCGGGGTCATCGGGCAGTCGGGGTCATCAGATTGCAGCCTGGCCGTTCGGCGTCGGTCAGGCCGCGGTGCCGCGGGACGTGGCGGTCCGGGTCAGGCCCGGCGAGGTGCACCGGCGCGCCCGGCGGAAGCCCGCCGAGCCGATCCCGCCAGGGCCTCGGCGAGACCGATGGCAGCCAGCCCGAGTGCGAGGTGGACAAGCTGGACGACGAGGTGCGCATCGCCGACGAGGATCTGCTGCTGGGTCAGGCCGAAGGCCGGCAGGACAAGCCCGAGGATGACAGCGGCCATGCCCATCGCCCGCGGCGCTCCCGCCCGCACGGCGAGGTACGCGACCCACCACAGCAGGAGGACGAACACGAACCCGACCAGCATGTGGACGGGGATGAGGCCCTGGTACTGGCCGGTCCAGATCGCGGCACCGAGCAGGAGCATCACCGCTCCGGCGGCGCGAACGAGCATCTGGGCGCTCTTCATGGGGATCTCCCGTTGCGGGAAGGGTGACCGTCACAGTCTGGCGCGTTCAACGCTCCTCCGCTGGCCGGCCATCGATCGGCTGGGTGGTTGTCGATCCGCTGGGCGGCTGGCTGTCAGGCGCTTGAAACGGTCACCGCCGGCGGCGGCGGCAGGCCGAGCAGCCTTCAGCCGATATCCTCCCGGCATGCTCTCCGGCAGCGCGCTCGCAGCCGCACCTGTCCGGCCAGCGTGATCAGTCGCCGGCCAGCCTGGGCCGTCACCGGCCACCCGCCAATGACCACCCGGGTCAAGGACACCGAGAAGGAGATCCGAGATGGCCGACCCGCGCCAGCGTCGCGACGCCGCAAGCGACCCCGAAGCCTTCGACCCCTCGGAGCCGCGACGGAGCGATCCGCGCGGGCTCGAGGCCCAAGACACCCCCGAGCCGTCCTGGAATGAGCATGACGGCTCGTTCGAGTGGGGTCCCGAAGCGGACGATCGGTAGTCGTCCCGGTCCCTGGCCCTGTCTCGACAGCGGCCGACCCTGGCCCGTCGCGCCCGGGCGGGCCCCTGGCCGTGTCGTCACGAATGTCGCTGGCGCTGACATCTCCAGCGGTAGCGGTCGGACAAGGGCCTGTCGACCCAACGCCGAGCACGCCTCGGAGCCTCGCCTGAGCACGACTCAACGCGCGGGCGAAGCGTCTCGGGACCCTGGCACGGCGAATCCGGGCCGTCACCCAATGCTTTGCGCTGGGATTGTCAGCCTCGCCGACATCGGTCTGGATAGGCGCGGCTGGAGGCGCGCGACGGCCGGAGGCAGGCTGGGAGCGCTTCCGACCGTCGGCCGGCGAGGCGACCCGCGCGGAGGCCCGCCGCGATGCCCGCGCTCGAGCCTGAACTCGATCCCACGATCCCCGCGGCCGCTCGCAGCACCCTGCGATCCTGGCCGTCCACGTCACTCATCCACAACTCGTCCACATGCCGTGGAAACTCGTGGACGGAAGAGGCTGACTCGCCTCCAAAGTAGTGGATAAGCCCATTGCAGGAGCATCGCATCGGCCACTAAGGTTCGAACCAGCCCGGAGGGGCCAACGGAGCCAGGCGGAGCGAGGAGCGATCCCCGAACCGCCCCGGAGCACCGGAACGAAGCCGCAAGGCTTCCCCCGAGCCGCGAGGCTCGGAGCGAGTCGCAAGACTCGCCACGCCGCAAGGCGCGAGGCTCGGACCGCGAGGTCCGGGGGCCGGAGCCAACGGAGGCTCTGCGGAGACGGATGGCGCGCTCGTCGCGTCGCCCGCCACCGCGGACGCTGCAGGTTCCCCAGAGGTTCCTCCGGGTCATTTCGTGCCCCGCGA
>DASVZT010000080.1:0-2893 GCA_036391495.1 Candidatus Limnocylindrales bacterium | reverse complement strand
CATCGCCGGGTACGAGCTCGTGGCGACGCGAGGGACGGCTGATGCTCTCGCCGCCGCCGGCTTCCCGACACGGCGGGTGGCGAAGCTGGGCGAGGAGTCGACGGCCGAGCTGCCCGGCATCGTCGACGTGATCGCGTCCGGGTCCGTCCGGCTGGTGGTCAATACCCCGACGCCGCGGTCCGGCCCGGTCCGCGACGCGGCCGACATCCGCCATGCCGCCACGGCCGAGGGGATCCTCTGCCTGACCGCGATCGAGACCGCGGTCGCTGCCGCCGAGGCCCTCGATCCGACCGTCGTCGACCGGCTCTCGGAGGTGCGATCGCTCAACGATTGGGTCCCGCTCGGCGTTCCGGTGGGATCCGCGCGGCAGGCTCCGACGTACCAGCCCTCGTAGGAGGTTCTGCCCATGCCTGGAGCCGTCGCGCTCGAGCACGGGACCGGGGGATATCGGCCGGGCGCCTGCAACATCGGGCAGTCCGAGGTCGCGCGGCGCAGGGCGTTCGGCATCGCCGGCCTCGTCGTTTCCGTGAGCTTCGCCGTCATCCTCCTGCTGGTCGGCGCGCCGCCGCTCGAGCGGGCCCTTGTCGTCGCGCCGCTCTACGGTTCGTTCATCGGCTTCTACCAGGCGCGCCGGCGCTTCTGCGTCCGCTTCGCGTTCGCGGGGATGAGCAACTTCGGGGCGCCGGGGGGCGGCGCCAGGGTGGCGGACACGGCAGCGCGGCGCGCCGATCGGCGTGCCGCGCTGCAGATGGTCGCGATATGCGGGTTCGGGGCCGTGTTCGTCGCCGGGGTCTTCGCGCTCCTGCCGCTCTAGCCGCAGGCCACAGCCCGGCCGCGGGTCACGGCCGGCCGCGGGTCACAACCGGCCCGAGAACAGGGGCCGCGACGACATCATCGAGCGGCGACCTGGCGAGGCGTCGAGCGAGCGACATCGACATGCGCGCCATAGAGTCGCGTCTGTAGCTCGGCCAGGCGCGACCAGTCGCGTTCCATGCGGCCGTCGACCACGCCACGCCACGCCGACTCGCTCTCCGCGAGCCGCTCAGCCAGCATCATCTTCACCATCAGGTATTGCGTCTCGCCCTGCATCTCTCGGTCCCTTCCGTGCATCACGATCATCATCGTCTTGTTAGTTCGTCATCTAATCCGATCGGCGCCCGTACAGGCCGTCATCGGGGGTCGTCCGTCAGCCCAGGTAGCGCCGCAGCTCGTCGTGCGCCTCGTCGAGACGCTGACGGCGCAGGCTCCAGTACATCAGCGCGCCCTGTTCGGTCACCGTTGCGAGGCCCGCCGCGCGCAGCTGGGCGAGGTGGTGCTTGACGGTCGGCTTCGAGAGACCTAGCTCGTTCGCGATCTCGGTCAGGTAGCGATCCCGTGTCGACAGGAGCTTGACGATCCGCAGGCGGCTCCCGTCGCCCAGCGCCCGGTGGAACCGCTCGAGAGGGACCGGCGGCGCAGCCGGGTCGAGATCCTCGATCGCCGCATCCGCGATCGGGTAGGCGTAGAAGCGGAAGTCGTCGCCGGCCAGGAGGCGGTTGAAGGGCCGCCCGAAGTAGGTCGGGGCGAGGATGATCCGCCGCACCCCACGCTCCGGGAGCGTCCTGATCCCCTCGGTCAGGCGCTCGACCAGGGCGAACGGCTCCAGCGTGGCGATGTCGTTGGCGCGGAGCTCGACGTCGCGGCGGATCATCCGCTCGACGTCGGCCTCGATCGTCGCGAAATGGGGCAGCCACGCGTTCACGAGCGCGGCGAGCTGCATCTTGAATCGTTCGGGGTGGCGGATCGCGGCCATGCGCGAGATGGCACACCAGCCGCTCTCGGTCTCGTCCGGCTCGTCGATGAGCGTCGCGAGCGAGCCCGCCGCGACCTCGTCGCCCGCCAGCGCGCGCTCGACGTGCGATCGCATCGCAGGATCGGCCAGCTCGTCGGTGAAGAGCGCCCGGGCCACCACGACGGGCGAGAGCTCCTCGACGAGAGCCACGAGGTCGGCCGCGGAGCGAACCTCCGGCCGATCGATCGCGTGCAGGGCCGTCGTCCAGGCGAGCTCCCAGACCTCGGCGTCGACGCCGGCAAGTGCAGGTTCCGCGCGGACGGCGTCGCGCGCGGCCTCGAGCCAGGCGCGATGCTCGGGAAGGATCTCGTCGGTCGGGGCCGTCTGATCGGCGAGGCTGACGACGAAGTCGTAGGCGGTCCGCACGTCGAGCGTCACCGACGGACGGGCGCGCCGGCCGAACGCACGGACGACGCCGCGCGGCCGCTCGCCGCCATCGGCGCCAGCCCCAACGCTCATCGTTGTCTTCATCGCTGCAGCCATCCAGGTCGTCCTCCGTTGTTAGATGAAAGACTAACACGAGTTAGTCAGCACGTCAACCGGAGAACGTCGTCCGTCGGGGCGCGACCCCCGCTGGCGACTACAATCGCCTCGTCCCCTGCAGCGGAGTTCACGATGCCCGTCCCGACCGTCCGTTTCACCGATCGGCGCCTCCAGAACGGCCTGCGCGTCCTGATCGCCCAGGATCGCCTCGCGCCGGTCGTGGCCGTGAACATCTGGTACGGCGTCGGTTCCAAGAACGAGGCCCCGGGCAAGACCGGCTTCGCCCACCTCTTCGAGCACGTCATGTTCCAGGGGTCGAGGAACGTCTCGAAGGCGGAGCACGCGGCGCTGATCCAGTCGGTCGGCGGGACGATGAACGGCACGACATGGCTCGACCGCACGAACTACTTCGAGACGCTTCCCGCGCACCAGCTCGAGCTGGCCCTCTGGCTCGAGGCGGACCGCATGGCGACGCTGCTCGACGCGCTCAACCAGGAGAACCTCGACAACCAGCGCGAGGTCGTCAAGAACGAGAAGCGGTGGTCGTACGACAACCGTCCCTACGGCTCGTGGGCCGAC
>DASVZT010000079.1:0-9647 GCA_036391495.1 Candidatus Limnocylindrales bacterium | reverse complement strand
CGACCGGAGACGATCCTCGGCGACACGGCCGTCGCGGTCCACCCGGACGATGGGCGGTATGCCGCGCTCGTCGGGCGGCTGGCGCTCATCCCGTTCGTGGAGCGGCCGGTCCCGATCATCGCCGACCCGGTGGTCGACCGCGCGTTCGGCACCGGTGCGGTGAAGATCACCCCCGCCCACGACCACGACGACTACGCCACCGGCTTGCGCCACGGCCTGCCGACGATCGACATCCTCGAGGACGACGGACGCATCAACGCCAATGGTGGAGCGTTCGTCGGCCTGGATCGCGCCGACGCCCGACGTGAGATCCTCGCCCGGCTCGAGGCGGCCGGCGACCTGGTGGGCACTGCGCCCCACGAGATGCTCATCGGCCGGTGCCAGCGCTCGAACGACATCATCGAGCCGCGCCTCAAGACGCAGTGGTTCGTCCGCACGGAGCCGCTGGCCGCCGCCGCGCTCGACGCGACGCGCTCGGGCCGGACGCGGATCCTGCCAGGGCGGTTCGAGAAGGTCTGGGAGCACTGGCTCACGGAGATCCGCGACTGGAACGTCAGCCGCCAGCTCTGGTGGGGACATCGCATCCCGGCCTGGTACTGCCCGGATGGGCACGTCACGGTGTCCGACGAGGCGGCTGGGCCCCGCGCCTGCGAGGTATGCGGACGCCCGGCGTCGCAGCTGACCCAGGATGCGGACATCTTCGACACCTGGTTCAGCTCCGGGCTCTGGCCGTTCTCGACGCTCGGTTGGCCGGAGGAGACGGAGGATCTCCGCCTCTTCTACCCGGGGTCGGTCATGGAGACTGCATTCGACATCATCTTCTTCTGGGTCGCCCGGATGGTCATGCTCGGCATCCACCTGACCGGCACGACGCCCTTCCACACCGTCTACCTGAGCGGCCTCGTGCGCGACCCGTTCGGGCAGAAGATGTCGAAGACGAAGGGGACGGGGATCGACCCGCTCGAGTCGATCGACGAGTTCGGGGCCGACGCGCTGCGCTTCTCGCTCATCAACGGCACGGCACCGGGCAACGACCTGCGTCTCGGGCGCGAGAAGCTCGAGAACGGGCGGAACTTCGCGAACAAGCTGTGGAACGCGGCACGCTTCGTGCTCGGTGCCCGGCCGTCGACGATCGCTGCCGGCGCGTCGCGTCAGCTCCCGGATCCCGCTTCGCTCGGTCCGGCGGAGCGATGGATCCGATCCAGGGTTGCAGCCACCGTCGAGGCGGTCGACCGCGCCATCGGCGAGTACCAGTTCGGCGAGATGACGCGGCTGCTCTACGAGGCGATCTGGAACGAGTACTGCGACTGGTACCTCGAGTTCGCGAAGGTCCGCCTGACCGCGGACGGCGTAGCCGACGCGGAGCGCGAGGCGGCCTGGTGGACGCTGGTCGAGGTTCTCGACACGTACGTGCGGCTCCTCCATCCGGTCATGCCGTTCGTGACCGAGGTCATCTGGTCGGCGCTCCCACACCGGGCCGAGGACCCCGACCTCCTGGTGGTCGCCGACTGGCCGGCACACGGCGGGCGGGACCTCGCGGCGGAGGCGGATCTCGATCGACTGATGGAGCTCGTGCGTGGCATCCGGAACGCCCGTGCCGAAGCGAGGGTCGATCCCGGGACGTGGATGCCGGCCGGGATCGCGATGCCCGCCCAGCTCGAGCCGACGCTCACGGCGCTCGAGCCGGCCATCGAGCGACTCGCCCGCATCCGCCCGATCGTCCTCCACGGAACGCGCGAGGCGCTTCATGCCGCGGCCGCACATGGCGCGCTCGCGGTGATCGTCGGAGACGTCGAGGCGACTGTCGGCGGCGGAGCGGCGGCGGCCGGGGCGTCGGAGGCGGAGCGCGCTCGACTGGCGCGGGAGCTGGCTGAGGCCGAGCGGCTGCTGGCGGCGGCGCGGGCCCGGCTGGCCGACGAGGCGTTCACGAGCCGTGCCCCGGCTCACATCGTCGAGGGCGCCAGGGGCCGCGAGGCCGAGCTGGCCGACCAGGTGGAGCGGCTGGCCGAGCGGCTCCGGGACGGCGCGTAGGCGCACCGGCCGGCCCGCCGCCGGCGAACGCGCTGCTACGATGAGGCCGCCCATCCGACACGGGAGTTGATGCGTGCCGCTCGAATTCCTTCGACGCCGTAGCCCCGCGGGCGAGTCCGCGACCGCGACCAGCCCGGCGGGCCGGCCGCGCCTCGCGATGCCCGAGGAGGCCGTCGCCCAGGAGTACGTGCTGCGACTCACGTACGGGGGCAAGAGCAGCGAGGGGGTCCGGCTGAGCGGCGGCCCGGCCGCGCTGGCCCAGCTGCCGCACATGCTCGACGGGATCGCCAGGAGCCCCGTCGAGGCCGTCGATCCGCTGCCGGTCGGCCTCGGGGGAGCGGCGCCGTCGATCGTCCGTCCCGCCGAGGCGAGCCAGTGGCTGGAGGCGCGCTCCTCGCTCAGCCCGATCGCCCGGCACGCCCTTCTCGTGCTCGAGTCGCTCGACGCCCTCGACCTCGCATACGATGCCTTCGCCGTCGCCCTGCTCGACGGCACGGTCGACACGTCGGGCTACCCGGAGTACTCGGCCATCGTCGGCGGGGTGGCGTCCCACTGGGACGAGGGCACGGGCGACCTGATCTGCCGGGCGGTGGTCGGCTGGGGCGGGCGCGGTGCGAAGGGTGACACCGATCGGACTGCAGGACGGATCCTGTCCGAGATCCTGTCGAACATCCTCGCGAGCTCATATGCGCTCGAGATGACGACCCTCGACCGGCCGCTCGGGGGCGGTGGCGGTTCGGTGTGCGGTCATTGCGGCTTCGCCATCGGCCATGACCGCGCCTTCTACTGCCCGAAATGCGGGATGCGACTCGCCGCCCAATGAGCTCGATCGCATGATCTCGGCGAGATGATCGCCCGGAGAGGCTGACAGGTGCCCATCTACGACTACGTCTGCACGAACTGCGGTCATCGGCTGGAGGTCGTGCACAGCGTCCACGACCAGGGTCCGAGCGGGTGTCCCGAGTGCGGCGGGAGGCTGCGCAAGGTGTTCGCCCCGCCGGCCGTCCATTTCAAGGGGACGGGGTGGGCGAAGAAGGAGCGCTCGGCGGCAACGTCGAAGATCTCGAGGGCCCCCGCGTCCTCGTCCGAGCCGGCGCCGACCACGGGGGCTGCCGCAACGTCGAGCTCGTCGGGCGCGTCGGACCCCTCCGGCTCGTCGAGCTCGTCAGGCTCGTCGAGCTCGTCAGGTTCGTCGAGCTCCAGGGAGCGCTGACATGGCGAAGTCGCCGTCCGATTGGATCACCCTCGCCGAGGCGTCGGAGATCCTCGCCGCGGGCAACGTGCATTTCACCGCGGCGACGATCGGCGGCTGGGCCCGCGATGGACGCCTCCAGAGCATCAAGCTCGGCGGCCGTCGCTTCGTCCGTCGTGCCCAGGTCCGATCGCTCATCGCGGCTCCGCGCCGCGTGAACGCCTCGGAGCTTCAGGCGGGGCTGTTCGAGGAGTGGCAGGACTGACGTGACCGCCGGCCCCGCGGGGAGCGGCAGGGAGGGGGAGGCCCGACCCGGCCGGCCGGGCGGCATCCGGCATGCCATCGGCCGGATCGGCGGCCTTGGCCCCGTCCGACACCTTGGCGCCGTCCTGGACGCCTACGGCGACGCCGGCGGCGGTCTGCTTGCCGCGGGACTCGCCTTCGGTGCGGTCTTCGCGCTCATCCCGATCACGCTCCTCGTCGTGGCCGTGTCCGGGGTGTTCGTCGGCGATCCGTCCGTCCGCGCCGCCGTCGTCCGCGAGGTCGCCGCCCGGGTGCCTCCGCTGGAGCAGTTCATCACGCTTGCCCTCGACCAGCTGACCCAGGGCACGGCAGGTCTCGGTCTCCTGGCCCTGCTCGGCCTGGCGTGGACGGGGTCCCAGTTCTACGGACAGCTCGACGGTGCCTTCGCCCTCATCTTCCGCGGCGAGCGCCGGCGAAATCTCCTCGACAAGACACTTCGCGGTCTCGTCACGCTGGTGGTCGCCGTCGCCATCTTCCTCGACCTGCTCGTGGTCAGTGCGGTCGCGACACTGGACATCCCCGTCCTGAGCTCCGCGGCCACGGCCGTGAGGGTCGCGTCACCCATCGTCGGGTTCGTGGTGGTCGTCGTCGGGATCGCGGTCCTCTACCGCGTCGTGCCGACAAGACGCGTCCCGTGGCGCGCGGCGATCCCGCCTGCCATCGCGGTGGGGCTGATCCAGATCGCCCTCTCGACGCTGTTCGTGCTCCTGGCGCCGCATCTCGCCTCGCCGCGGATCTTCGGACCGTTCGTGACGGTCTTCGCCAGCCTGGCATGGCTGTCGTGGTCCTTCCAGGCGCTGCTGATCGGGGCCGCATGGGTCCGCGACCTCGCCTTCGGGGACGAGAGCATCCTGGTCTCGCACGCCGAAGCGAGCGGGGCGGACGACGTGCAGTCCGCGCGGGACGGGGGTGCGGCCGGGTAGTGCCGGCTGGGCGAGGGCCGGACCGCGAGCCCGTCCCGAAGGCCTTCACCTCGACCTTGTCCCGGTCGATGTCGCTGACTCCGACATCTCCGGCACAGGCTGCCCGACAAGCGCTCGCTCGAGCGGTCGAGGTCGGCTACGCGCTCTTCGAAGCGAACGGTTCGTGCTCGCAGAGCGCGAGGCTGCCACGGTGCGACGCCTCCAGCCGCCGGCGGCGGAGACTTAAGCGTCTCCTAACCCGGAAGATGTCACCAGCACCGACATCGCGCGGCCCATGGCCGACGGGTTCGCGACGCTCAAGCCGTGGCCTGCTCCTGGCGGGTCCCACAACGCCGGCAGAAGCGTGCCGTCGGTGCGAGCGGCAGCGCGCAGCTCGCACACGGGCGGACCGTGTCGCCCGCCCGAACGACGACTTCACGCGCGGATGCTTCCCAGATGCCGCCACCGGTCGCAGCCTGGATCCAGGCCGGGAGCGGCTTGCTGCGGGCGATGCCCAGCCCCGTCGAGGGTCGGGCCGCCGGGCGTGGTACTGCGATGGGCTCGGGCGCCGTAGGGACGCTCGCGGGCGCCTCTGGTCCGGTCGCAGCGGCCGGTGCGCTCGCCGCCGCCGCCTTCCCGGTCGCGGGCGCGCTTCCGGCCACTGGGAGGCTCGCAGCCGCAGGCTCGACAACCGCCGCAGGCTCGACCGCGGGCGCAGGCTCGACAGCGGCCTCCGGGACTGGCTTCGGCGGCGCCTTCCTCCGCCGTGCCGCTGCCCGAGCGGTCGCCTCCGCGATCTCGGCGAGCTCCTCGGCGGTCAACTCGGTCTCGGCGACGTGAGCGCTCGCCTCGGCCGTGTTCGACGCCTGGAACTCCGGGGGAGCCCCCGGGACGAATTCCGGCACCGGCTCCGGCTCGAACTCCGGCTCGGGCTCGGGTGCACGGTCCGGCTCCGGGGTGCGTTCCGGTTCAGGCGTCGGCTCGACGGGGGGTTCGGGCAGCGGCGCGGGCGCGGGAGTCGGCTCGGTCTCCGGGATGGGGGCCGGTTCGGGCGGCGCTTCGGGTGCGATGGCGGCGATGGCGGCGGGCTCGACGAGCGGGATTGCCTCGCCGATGACCGGTGTCGCCTCGACGGCCTCGATGGCCGCCGGCTCGATGGCCGCCGGCTCGATGGTCGCCGGCTCGATGGCCGCGACAGGCTCGACGACCGCGACAGGCTCGACGACCGCGACAGGCTCGACGACCGCGACGGGCTCCGCGACCGCGACGGGCTCCGCGACCGCGATAGGCTCGATCAGCTCGGTTGCGACGGCCGCGGTCGCCGCGGCGGCGATTCCGCTTTCGTCGATGACCGGCGCACACGAGAGACACTTGCTCTCGGCGTCGTTCCAGCAGTTGGCACACGTGTACTGCCGGCAGGACAGGCAGAACTCGAACGTCTGGTGGAACGCATCGAGCTGGCGGTTCGTGACCGCCTGGCGTTCCTCGCTGCGTGCGACGGCCATCGCCTCGTCGAGGCTGATGTCGTCGGTCATGACGAGGTTGCGAAACCCCTTGGAGAGCACGCGCAGCCCGCGCAGCCGACGACCGCGCTCCACCGCCTCGAAGGTGTAGCGGGTCCCGCAACGCTCGCAGAAGGATTCGGTCAGGAGATCCGTCATCCGAATGTCGAGTATAGGAGGGCTCCCCCGTCGGCAGGCCAGACGCCCCCTGTACCGTCGACGTCGGGCGATGGTCCCGGTCCCTGGTGCATCGTCGCCGACCCCGGATGCGGGCTCGCGCTGCCGGCGCCCCGGCCCGCCCTGCCGCCGCACCGGACTCGCGCTGCCGGCGCCGGCCCGCCCTGCCGCCGCCCCGGCGCGATGGGCTACAGTCCCGCCATGGATGGGCACGTCCCGGGCAACCGACGCCGGCGCCCGATCGTCGAGCGACTCGGACTGGGGGCCATCGCGGCGGTCATGGCCCTCCTATTCGGCGTGGTCGCGGTGGCGGCCTGGAATGGCGGCGAACCCTTCCTCGCCGGGATGGGCGCGATCGGTTGCCTGATGACCGTCTGGGTGGGTGGCCTGACGCTGTGGCGAGGATGACCGGCCGCCCGGGGCCTCGTGCGAACGCCGTCGTGAGCCCCGAGCCTCTCGTGAGCCCCGAGCCTCTCGTGAACCCCAGGACCGGCGCGGACGTAGAATCCGATAGCCCGTCGTTCGCTGCGCCCAGCACGCTCCCGCCTGCCTGACATGGCGCCCACCTATCCTCGGGGAATCCCAGTGTCGACTATCCAGGTCTCCGGCGACAGGGTCGTCACCAACGTCGAGCGCGTCATCGTCGGCAAGCACGACGAAGTCCGGATGGCGCTCGTCGCCCTCCTGTGCCGTGGCCACCTGCTCATCGAGGATGTCCCCGGCACCGGCAAGACCGTCCTCGCGAAGGCGATCGCCCGTAGCCTGGGCTGCTCGTTCAGGCGCATCCAGTTCACCCCGGACCTCCTGCCGTCCGACGTGACCGGGCTGTCGATCTTCAACCAGAAGACCCAGGAGTTCGAGTTCCGGCCCGGTCCGATCCTCGCCCAGGTCGTCCTGGCCGACGAGATCAACCGCGCCACGCCGAAGACACAGTCGGCCCTCCTCGAGTGCATGGAGGAGCGGCAGGCGACGATCGACGGCGTCACCCACCCGATGCCCGATCCTTTCCTCGTGATCGCGACGCAGAACCCGATCGAGTACGAGGGCACGTTCGCCCTCCCCGAGGCGCAGCTCGACCGCTTCATGCTGCGGATGCGGATGGGCTATCCGAGCGCGTTCGACGAGGTCGACATCCTCGAGCAGCAGCGCATGGTGCACCCGCTCGACAGCCTCACCGAGGTCTGCAGCGTCGAAGAGCTGCGCGAGATGCAGACAGCCGTCCGCGACGTCTACGTCGATCCGACCGTCTCCGACTACATCGTCCGCCTCGTCGGTGCGACCAGGACACATCCCGACGTCTACCTCGGCGCATCGCCGCGCGGGTCGATCGCCCTCTACCGCGCCGGGCAGGCCCTGGCCGCCCTCCTCGGTCGCGACTACGTCATCCCCGACGACATCAAGGTGCTCGCGGAGGCGGCGCTCGCTCATCGGGTCATCGTCAAGACGGCCGCGTCCGTGCACGACGTCCTGGCGAACCAGATCGTCCGGGAGCTCCTCGACTCCGTGCCGATCGACACGGCGCGCCGCGCCGCGCAGACCGGGGGCCCGCGCCGGATCGGGGTCGTCGGAACCGGCGAGCTCGAGGCGACGTCCTAGCGACGGCGCCGGCGATCGCGCGGCACGTCGAGCCCCCCGTGCAGGAGTCGTCGTTGAGCGCGTCCGACCCATGATCCGAACCGTCCGATGATCCGCCGGCTCGAGGTCCTCGTGATCAGCGTCGTCCTGATCGTGGCGGCGTTCTCGACGGGGCTGGCGTACCTCTTCTACCTCGTCTATCTCGGGATCCTCGTCGTGGGCGGCAGCTACGTCCTGACGCGGCTCGGCCTCGCCGACCTCGAGGCGGGCTACGCGGTCAGCCGGCTGAACGGGCACGTCGGTGACGAGCTGCGCGTCACCTACACGGTCCGGCACGTCGGACGGATTCCGAAGCCGTGGCTGGAGATCCACAATCCGACCGATCTCCCCACCGGTCTCCCGGCCCGCGCGATCACGCTCCCCGGCAAGACGGAGCGTTCCTGGCTCGTCCGGCTGCCGCTCAGCCGGCGCGGGACGTTCACCGTCGATCCGCTGCTCATCCGGACCGGCGACCCGTTCGGCCTGTTCGAGTCGTCGGCGAGCGTCGGCGACGGGGTCGACGTGACGGTCTACCCGCGCATCGAGCAGCTCCCGCTGTGGCGCCTTCCTTCGGCCAACCTCGAGGGGGCGCACGCGGCTCCCGAACGAACGCTCCAGACGACACCGCTCGCGACCTCGATCCGGCCATGGGCGCCCGGCGACTCGTTCAACCGGATCCACTGGAAGTCGACCGCCCGCCACGGCGAGATCCAGGTCAAGGAGTTCGACCTTGAGCAGACGGCCGACGTCTGGGTCGTGCTCGACCTCGATGCCTCGGTCCAGGCGGGCGAGGGCGAGGAGTCGACCGTCGAGGTGGGCGTCCGGGCGGCCGCGTCGGTCGCCGACCGCGCGATCCTCGAGAACCGTGCGCTGGGGGTGACGATCAACGCCAGCCACCAGACCGTCCTCCAGGCCGATCGGGGCGGCCGCCAGAGGACGAAGGTCATGCAGCTCCTCGCGGCGGTCGAGGGCGACGGGGCGAACCCGCTCGCCGAGGCCCTCATCACGACCCTGCCGCGCCTGCGCAGCGGGATGACGGCCGTCGTCATCACGCCGTCGCTCGACCGCTCCTGGGTGCGCCCTCTCGGGATGCTGCGGGGCCAGGGTGTGTCCTGCGTGGTCATCGCGCTCGACCGGCTGTCGTTCGGCGAGGCGGCCGCGCGCCATGCCTGGCCGCCGACGGCGGTCTCCGAGGAGGAGAGGCAAGCAGCCGCTGACGGGATGCGGGCGCTGCGTCACGCCGTGGCGGAGTACGGACTGCCGTTCCACGTCGTGCCCGCCGGCGTGCCGCTCGCCGAGGCCCTGCGGTCGTGAGCGCGAACCGAGAGGCGATGACCTCGTCCGAACCAACGCCGGGATCGCCCGGGTCGATCGTCGACCGCCTGACGCCGCAGGTGGGCTGGTCGACCGTCGCGCTCGTCACGCTGCTCACCCTGACCGCCGCTTGGTCGATCGAGGATGCGCGCTGGATCCTCGACCGACACGCGCTGACGGGCTTCCTCTGGGAGATTGCGCTCCTCTCGGTGGCATGGGGCGTCGTCGCCGCGGTCGTTCGCTGGTCGCGGTTGCCGACGTATCTGCTGGGCGCGATCCTCGCCGCGCTCATCGTTCCGGTGCTGGTCGGGCGGATCCTGCTGCCCGGCGCCGACGTCGCCGAGGCCTTCCGGGCCACCGCCCACGCGACCGCCGAGGCGTACCTCGATCTGGCCTGGCGCGGCAAGTCGCTGACCCAGCAGGTCGGCCATTACATGCTGACTCTCGGGCTGATCGTCTGGGCGACGGGGATGTTCGCTGCCTATGCCGTCGTCAAGCGGCGGCGGCCCGTCGATGCCGTCGTCGTCACGGGGCTCGTCCTGATCATCGACATGAGCCTCACCCGCAACGACCAGCTCTACCTGCTCGTCCTGTTCACGATCGCCGCACTCC
>DASVZT010000078.1:0-4003 GCA_036391495.1 Candidatus Limnocylindrales bacterium | reverse complement strand
CAGGGTGCTGCCGAGACCGACGTTCCGGTCGTTGTTCACATCGAGCGGGCCGATGACCTGTGTGGTGCCCGTCGTGTCGAAGTTGACGCCCGGCGAGAACTGGTTGGTGATGACGGATGTCATGGCGGCATCCGTGCCGTGCGAGAGATGGCACGTCAGGCACTTGGGTGCGTGCGACGTGAGAAGCGAACCCGTCCCGAGGGTTCCGGTGACGGGGACGATCGGTGCGAACACGGTCGCATTGTTCGCCGAGAGCCACATGTTGTTCGTACCGGCGGGCCACGCGGCCGTGCTGGCCGCCACCACGCCGGTGTTCGCGGGGTCGACGAGGTTGTACTCGGCGTGCTTGTACGTGAAGACCGCGTCGCCGCTGTTGACGACCGCCGAGCCGCTCTGTCCGAAGTACCGCGTATGGCAGGTCGCACACCAGCGGGAGCTGAGCTCCTGGTATCGACCGTACCAGTTCTTGGTGGCCGTATTGAAAGCGACCTGTGAGCCGTCGTACGGCCCGCCGCTCCAACCCTGGCCGACCGTGCTGTTAGCGACTGGGACGGCGACGACGTTTATGGCAGACGTGTCGCCGGCGTCGATCTGCATGTAGTTGGTCGTGGTGTACGTCTTGGTGGTCGCGTCATTGATGAAGACGCGTCCTCCGTTGCTGTACCCCGCCTGGAACGAGAAGTTGGCGATGCCGCTGTCGCTCGG
The DNA here is from genome assembly GCA_036391495.1 of Candidatus Limnocylindrales bacterium. GTDB lineage: Bacteria > Chloroflexota > Limnocylindria > Limnocylindrales > CSP1-4 > DASVZT01. The sequence continues at coordinate 3,298 of DASVZT010000078.1, read as the reverse complement.
ACCCGGCTTGAGGATCCGATACTGGTGGTTGCCGTGCGGGTCGTGACACGAGCCGCAGGTCAAGTTGACACTGGCCTCGCCGTAGTTGACGGCCGTGCTGATGGGCCCGTTGCCCCACAGGGTGACCGGCGAGCCGTCGACGCTGTGATGCGACGAGGTCGCGACAGGCGCGCTGGCCAGGCCGATCGTCCCGCCGGTGAAGGGACTTCCCGTGTAGGTATTCGAGCCCACGAGCGCAAAGTCGAAGCCGCCACCCCGGAGGGCGCCGCTCGCCGCTGCGCCAGAGACGTGGGTTGTCGTTGAAAGCGTGTAGTACACGCCGTCCTGGACGTCGTTCTGGGCCCCCTGGCCACCGGCCCCGTGACACGTGTAGCAGAGACCCGGCTGCGCCTTGAGCAGCAGGTTTGCCTGCGGCGCGCTGTGGGCCCGGTGGCAGCCGGCACAGAAGTCGGTCGTGGTGCCTGCGTATTGGCCGGCGACGTGCACCCCGCCGTCGGCCAGGGCCGGGATCGCGAACAGGAACAGCCAGACTGCGCCGCCTGCAAGCAGGAGCGCCAGGCGTCTCACTGTCCCCACCTCCTTTCTTGACGCGAGTTTCGATCCTCGTGCGCCGCCCAGTGGGCGGACCTCGCATCTGCCCTGTTGTCCCTCCTCTCTCCTCCGGCTGCGGTCGGTGCCATCAGTAGCTCCAGACCTGGATCCGGTCGTTCTGCGTATCCGCCACGTACACACGACCGCGTGTGTCCGTTGCGACGCCGTTAGGGAACTCGAAGGACCCGTCGGCCCGTCCTTCCTGGCCCATGCTCCCGATCCAGCGGGGCCGGTGGGTAGACGAATCGATGACGTAGACCTGCGCGTCGTGTCCACTGGTGTCCACGACGTAGATGTGGCCTTCGTCGTCGACCGCGATGCCTCGCGGCATCCCGAGATCGCCGCTGGCGACCCCGCGCGAGACGGTGCCGATGTGGCGACCGGCAGCGTCATAGACCATCAGTCGACCGTTGTTCCCGTCGGCCACGAACAGGTCGCCGGCAGAGTCGACCGCCAACCCATTCGGATATGCGAGCGTTCCCGCCGGGACGACCGTTCGCACCAGCTTGTTGGTGGCATCGAACTCCAGGACGCGCTGCGTCGAGGGCGCGACATCCCCGACGTACAGATCGCCCTTTCGGTCGAAGGCCAGTCCGAGCGGAGCCCACGCGCTGACGGCTGGATCAGGCTGGTAGCGCCGCAGGTATTGTCCGTCCCGGCCGTAGATGAAGATCGCACCCGCGTACCGGTCGCTGACGTAGACCTCCCCGGTCGTCGGACTGACCGCTATGTAGACGGGGACCCGTCCGCCCGGGGTCGTGTTCGGCGGGGACGCCTTGGCCAGCAGGTCGCCCCTGCCATCGAAGACGAGCAGGGCACGATCCCCACCGGTCTCGGCGACATAGACGCGGTCACCGCTCGGCGAGACCGCGACGCCTACGGGCGTTTGTGCGCCGTAGATGTTGTACGTGAAGTGCGGGACCGTCGTGTCGGTGAGGCCGGGAAGGGGCAGTTGCTCGATGGGCTTCCGGAACAGGAGATACCAGCTCGCGATCACGAGCAGGATCGACAGGAGGGCCAGCATCAGGAGGAGCAGGACTGCCTTTCGCCGACGCCTGCCTGAAGGGGGCGCCTGCCCCGCTGCGGGCGGCGGCGCAGACCCGGTGTCCGGTTGCGGGAGGACGGCCGGAGCGTCCATGACGGTGGTCATGTCAGGAGTTCCCGGCGGGCGCGGACGCCGCTGGGGGCAGCGATGGGTGAACAGGGACCGCGTTCGACGACTGTGGCGCGGCGCGAGAGAGCCCGATCTGGGCGGTCATATCTCCCGGGCGCACGCCGAGGGCCTGCCGATACCAGGAGGCCGCAGCAGGGAGGTCGCCGGTCGCTTCCATGGCCAGGCCCAGACCGACCATCGCGTCCGCCCGCGCAGGTCCAGTCGTCAGCGCCTTGAGGCTCGCGACGGCCTCGGCGGTTCGCTTGTCGGCCAGCATCGCCATCGCCGACGCCCAGGCAGCCTCTTCGGGCTGGGCGGCTGCCTTGTACGCCGTGGCCAGCGTCCGGTAGGGGTCTGCCCAGCCGACAGGCACGAAGAGCACTGCCCCGCGAAGGGCCTCGATCGCCTTTGCAGACTGGCCCGTCTGCAGATAGGCCTGGCCGAGCAGATCGAGCGTGTCGGAGTCGGTCTGCGTGATCTTGAGCGCGCCCTGGAGCAACGGGATGGCGTCCCCAGCGCGGCCGGCCTGGAGGTCGATCTGACCGAGTCCGTAGTAGGCCTGTGCGAGCTCGGTGTCCTCATTCGCGAACTCGCCGCCCTTGGCGAGGTCGATGACCTTCTGGAAGTCGCTGACTGCCGAAGGCGCGTTCCTTTCGAGCTGGTACGCCTGGCCACGCCCGAGCAGGGCGGACTTGTAGTCAGGCTTGCCCTTGAGCACCTGGTCGTACTGGGCGATCGCGTCCCCGTATCGCTGAGCGGCCGTGTACGCGCCCGCCAGCTGGAGACGGACCGGGATGTCGTCCGGCTTCTGGCGGACCGCAGCCTCGAACTGGGCGATCTGTCGGTCGACCATGGACGGCCCCGCGTCCACGTGGCGGTCGCTCCAGTAGAAGACCGCGAACAGCGGGATCCCGATCAACAGGGACAGCCCGCACGCCAACAGCAGGCGGTTGAGCGTCCGGTCCGAGAACGTCGGCGGACGAGCGACTCTGAGCATCACACGCACCCTTTCCAGCGAGCACGATCGACCCGGGCCCGCGACCCGGTGGAAGGGTGAAGTCCGGGTCGGGGCCCGCGTCCGAGGCCATGCTGAGGCTGGGCCAGCGCCGTTCCCATCCGTCGCCCGGTACAAGGTGGGTACAGTGGCGGCCCCACAAGCCTGCAGCCCTGTATCGCGCGGTCCATCACGCGGGTGGGCAGCCTCTCTCGCCGCCCTACCGCCGTCCGCGGGATCCCGGCCGAGGTGGCCTCTCCAGCGTCGCCCGCAAGCGGCGGACGCCTCGGGCCCGAATCGCGCGAATCGGGGCCAATCGCTCGAAGCTGTCTATCTCGCGATAGAGCTGTCGAGGGCTGGGCATATCCCCCCGGAGCGCTCGATTGTGCCGGAGTTGTACCGGCGGGCGGATGGGACGACGGCCCGGAGGCTGCGACGATCGCCGGCGACGGGTCGGCGGGCCCAGCGGGCACGCCGGGACCGGGCGGCACCGCCGCACGAGGGCAAGGAAGGGCACCATGTTCGACGCAGCGTTCCCCGGACCGGCACCCCGGCCTCGC
>DASVZT010000077.1:0-8557 GCA_036391495.1 Candidatus Limnocylindrales bacterium | reverse complement strand
TGTCAGAACTGCGCCAATACCGCCTTTGGCCAGAGGGATGGGCGCCTCTCCTGGCCGCTGGCGTGGTCGGCGCGGAATGCGTCCTCGTGGGGACCCTAATCCTAGCACCAGCGGGTGGGCTGACGCTGGCAGGCATTGTCTTGCTCGCATTCGGCCATACCCAAGTGGTGGCGCGCAGCAGGAAGTACACAGGCGCCTGCGGGTGCTCGGCCGCTGGACTTGTATCGCCGATTTCCAGCATTCGCGCTTACATGTGGGGTTCGGCCGCGCTATGGATAGGCCTCGATGGTTGGCCCTGGAGCAATGCTCTCTGGGCTCTCGCTGCTGGCTGGGGAGGCACGGCTCTCGCGGTCGGAGCATCTATCGGGCGCCGACACGCGCTTCGCAAGGCGGGGCGACAGTCGCGGGATGCGATCAGACACGTTCATACCGTCGCCAGCAGGTACAGAAGCTACTCGTCAGGGTCAGCGACTGAGCAGTAAGCAACCGAACCGATCTGCTGAGGAGCGACGGGGCACAGGGCGTCTAGACGGATCACGTCGGCAACTAGGAGCCAGTGGGAGGAGGGCAACTAGGATGACACTTTCCCGCCGCACCCTTCTACGCAAGGCGGCTGGCACAGGAGCGTCTCTCGTCTTCGCGGACGTGCTCGGACTCACTGGCGAAAGGGGGCTTCTCCCTCTCACGGGTCGAACAGACGCCGCCACAGCCGAGCGCTTCTTCCTCTATGGGCTCCGTGGCTCGGCATCGGTTCCATCGCTCGCTGGCGGTCTCACAGCCCGCGCCCTGAGCCTGAACCCCATTGCCCAGCAGCTTGCCGCCGAGCCAGTTCGGTCGCCGGATGGGACGAAGATCGCCGTTGCGACGATTCTGGCGGACCCGTTCGCGACGGTGCTATCGGTGTCATTCATCGGCACCGAGTCCGGCACTGTCGTGCAAGACGGTTCCCTCGACCTATCGAGCCTGCCCTCGGACAGCAGCATCCTCGTTACGCCCGTCTTCACAGCCGACTCACGGATGCTCTGCATCGTGCTCTCGATAACCGTTCCCTCGGCCGGAACTGCGGGGATGCGGTGGGATCCCCGCTCGAACGCGAGCGAGCAGGTGAACGGGCATGTCTGGACGTCACACCACGCCCTTGCCTACTTCGACGGGACTGCATTTGCCGGCCCATTTGATTTGGCGGACGCACCGTCTCTCGCACGCCTGAACGCGTTTGCCGACGAAAGGGATCTCTACCTCTGGACTGTCGACGAGTATGCGGCGATCGTCCGAAGGCAAGGTCGCGGTGCGCCGATACCGGTCCCTCGGCTCTCTGTCTTCCCACTCGGCTCAGGCACACCACGCCTGGTCATACCAGCACCGGGGCCGTGGCCGGTGAACGACGAGCCGATCGTCGGGACGTCGGATGGCCGGATCATTAGGCTCGTCTACTCGAGCGAACTCGAGGTCTACTTACCGGGCGACGGCTCAATGATGACGATCCCGATCGCGCCCCTAGCCGACGGCGGGGCGCGTCCTGCGGCCGCCACCTTGGAGCTTCGGCCCAGCGGACTGCTCTTTGCCAGCAAGCCCGCACGCGGCCTCGCGGTGGTCCTGGATCCGAGCCTCGGCTTCCAAGCTAGCTCCCTCGTGAGGTTCCCGATCCCCGTCTTCTCGGGCGCGGCGCCAAGTGCGAAGGCCGCCCTGTCGCCGGCGGACGACGTCCTCTTCACAGTGGGGGACGGTTCAACGACGGGGATCGCCGCATACGAGGTCCATTCAGGCTCGCTGTCCGCCTCATTCGAGAACGGACAGCAGTTCCTCGGAATCAAGGTGCTCGGAACGGGCGAGATCCTCGCCGTCGCGGCCAGCAGTCCAAGGCTGACGCTGCTCACCCCAAGCCTCGACGAGGTCGGGCGCGGCGATACCGACCTGCTCGTCGCGGCAATCCTCTAGCCAGACCAGTCGGCAGCTGAGAGGGGATACGACCATGCCTGGTGGCTTCGACACCGCTAGCTATGTATACGACGTTTCCGGAGCAGGGTCAGTCTACGGGACCCCCACGTATTGGATCCGCTACTTCAGCCCCTCGCCAAACGGCACCGTCGATCAGAGCGGAAGCCACGCGAACGCGGAGTGTGACGCGATCTGGGATAGCGGAGCGCGCTACCTGAGCCCGATCACAAGTCCCCTTCAGTCCAGATTGAGTGGAACCTCGGCAATGGGGCAGGCCGACGCCCAGACCTTCGTGTCCGCCCTGCACACGGTGTACTCAGCCGTCATTCCCCTTCAGATACCGACAAGCAACGTTCTCTACTGTTGGCTCGATCAGGAACAATCCACCTCGATGAGCACGGGCTACTGGTCGGGTTGGGCTGGATACATCAACACGAACGATTGGTCCGGTCAGGGGTACTACCCTCTTTACGCCACGCTCTACTGCAACCCCTGCGCAAGCAACGCATGTACGACGGTCAACACAGCCGGCGGCTGTTACCACATCTGGACGACCCAGCCTCAAAAATGCGGCTACAAGCTAAGCAACCTGCCAAGCTGGGCGCCGTCTGGCTGCTCCACTTCTGGTTGTCACACTGGCGGTGGGCCGACCGTCAATCTTTGGCAGTTCGCCCTCCACAGCTACTGCTCGCTTACCTACAACGTCGATATGGACGACGGAGACATCGGCGCTGACTGCTTCTATCTCTCGTCGAGACCATAGGCGGGACGTTCTCGCTATAAGGCGAGATCACGAGCTCCTCTCCTCCGGACTCTTGGGACAGGTGTAAGGGAAACGACGGATCACATGAGCCGAACATGGTCCAAGAGCGTTGCGCTCCTGGTGGCCGCTCTCGCCTCCGGCGCCTGCACGGCCCAAGGTCCACTCGCATCGCCCGAACCGTCGGCCGGCGTCGCCGTCAACACGAGCGCGACACCGTCGATTGCTCCGACAGCCGTCCCGTCGGCAGCCACCTCATTCATCTCGGACTGCAGAACCTCGATGCTCCGCGTCTCGCTGGTCAAGACTTCGGCCGGGCTGGGTGCGGTCGGAGGGTATCTCGCCTTCACCAACATTGGACCTGGACCGTGCAGCTTGACGGGCTGGCCGACGATCGTTGGCGAGCCAACCACAGGCGACCAACCACCAGATCGTGACGTGACCGCGACACTTGACTTCCCGCCCATCGCAGGAACACCCATTGTCGTATTGCGTCCGGGTGAGGCCGCCGTCGCCGCATTCGCAACTGGGGACAACCCGGGCGGACCGAGCAGTACATGTCCGCCGCCGTACCTGACCCTCAAGGTGACACCGCCTGGGAACGAGAGTTCGGTCGCGCTCTCCGCGTGGATTCCCTACGCGGGGGCCTATATGCCCTCATGCACGGCGATCGAAATCACCAAGGTCGTGTCCGCTTCGATGGCGGGTATCGATGTCCCCGCGAACCTCCCTTCGCCTGGCTCAAGCTAGGTTTGCCGGGCCCTGTCGATGGCCATCTCAAAGTCCCAACCGGTGGCCATGAGAAGTCCCCACCTCGGGGACGGGTCTCAGGCTCTCGACGATGGCCCACTCGCTCATGAGCGCGCCTCAGGGTCGGGAGAGCGAGCGAATCGTTCGAGCTACGGGGCGACGACCGTCTCGAGGCCTCGCGCGGCGAGCGCGCTCAACGCGGCCGACTCCGCCGTGCTCCCCGTGATCAGCAGATCGATGTCATCGAGATCGTAGAGATGCACCAGGCTGACCTCGCCCACGGTCGACCCTTCCGCGACGACCACGCGCCTCCGGCCCGCGCGGAGCATCAGGCGCTTGATCTCCACGTCAGCGACGCTCGTGTTGGTGACGCCCGCTTCAGCTTCGATACCATCGCAGCCGACGAATGCGACGTGCGCGTGGATCTGGTCGAGGATCACGTTGCCCAACGGGTTGACGAGCGAATGCTGCATCCGTCGCAGGGTGCCGCCCGTGACGATCACGGTGACATGCGGGATCGCGGGCTCGAGCTCCAGGGCGATCCGCAGGCCGTTCGTGAAGACATGCACGTCGCGTAGATCCGTGCGGGCGGCGAGGGCGCGCGCCACCGCCGCCGTCGTCGGGCTTGCGTCGAGGATGATCGTCTGGCCACTCTCGACCATCGCGGCCGCGGCCTCCCCGATGCGCTCCTTCTCGCCGCCCGACGCCTCGGCCTGCTGCTCGTAGGACGGCTCTCGTGACACGGTCGCGCGGTGGATGGCACCGCCACGAACGCGGCGGATCTTCCCGTCCTCGGCGAGCGCCTCGAGATCGCTCCGGATGGTCACCTCGGAGACGCCGAACGCGTCACTCAAGTCGGCCACGGACACGAACTCGTGCCGGCGGATCGTCTCGAATACGCGATCGCGCCGAAGGGAGGTGGGGAGAACGACGACGGGCTCGTCACCGAGTTCGGCCATTCGTTCCCTCCCTCATCGCGCCTACCGGACGTCGCGACATCCTTCGCTTTCGAAAGGCCTGCTGATCGGCGGCGTCATTATGAACCGACAAGCCGCGGTCGCGCGAATCGCCTCTCCCTCGCACGGCGGGAGCCGAGAAGGTGGAGGCGATGACCTCGATGCGACCACGTCCTTCTGAAATGGTTGCTTTCGTAACCGTAAGCCGGATATCATCGGGCGGCCCACGAAGCGCCCTGCCAGACACGGACGTCGTGTCCGACGGACCCCACCCCGAGGCGAGACATGACAGACGGCCCGCGGCCGCACCCGTATATCCCCAACGCCGTCCCCGCGATCAAGGCGGCGATGCTGGCGGCCGTCGGAGCGTCGAGCGTCGAGGACTTCTACGCGGACATCCCCGCGTCGATCCGCCTCAAGCGCCCGCTCGACCTGCCCGCAGCGATCGAGTCCGAGGCCGAGCTCGTGCGTCATGTCGAGCGGCTCCTCGCCCGCAACACGTCCACGCGAGAGGCCCTCAGCTTCCTCGGCGCGGGCTGCTACGACCACCACGTCCCGGCCGTCTGCGACGAGATCAACGGCCGTGCCGAGTTCCTGACCGCCTACGCCGGCGAACCGTACGAGGACCACGGCCGTTTCCAGGCCCTCTTCGAGTACGAATCGATGATGGGCGAGCTCCTCGAGCGCGACGTCGTGAATGTGCCGACCTACGACGGCTTCCAGGCCGCCGCGACCGCCGTGCGGATGGCCGCCCGGATCACGGGCCGGCGCCTGGCCCTCCTGCCGGCGACGATGTCGGCTGACAAGCGCTCGAAGATCGTCGACTACGTCCGGCCCGACGTCGACGTCGAGCTCCTCCCGTTCGACCGATCGACCGGCACGCTCGACACCGCCGCCCTGCGCGCCCGGCTCGCCGAGGTCGGCGCGGACGTCGCCTGCGTCCTCGTCGAGAATCCCACCTTCCTCGGCACGGTCGAGATGAACGGGCCCGAGATCGTCCGGCTCGCTCACGAGGCCGGTGCGCTCGCCGTCGTGTCGGTCGACCCGTCGACCCTCGGCGTCCTCGCCCCGCCGTCGACATGGGGCGCCGACATCGACTGCGGCGACATCCAGCCTCTCGGCATCCACCAGCACTTCGGCGGTGGCCATGGCGGCTTCATCGCGAGCGCCGACGACCCAACAGTCGTCATGGAATACCCCTCGCGACTGTTCGGCATCGCCCCGACGTCGGTGCCGGGGGAATACGGGTTCGGCGACGTCGCCTACGAGCGGACCTCGTTCGCCGTCCGCGAGGATGGCAAGGAGTGGGTCGGCACGGCAGCGGCCCTCTGGGGGATCACCGCCGGCGTCTACCTGGCGCTCATGGGCCCGCATGGGATGCGCGAGCTCGGCGAGACGTGCATGGCCCGCGCGCGCTACGCCATGACGAGGCTCGCGGCGATCCCGGGCGTTCGGATCCCGTTCCGCTCGACGCCCCATGCGAAGGAGTTCGTCGTCGATCTCACCGGGACGGGCCGCACGGTCGCGGAGGTGTCCGGTCGGCTCAGGGAGCGCGGGATCTTCCTCGGGTTCGACCTGTCGCGCGAACAGCCCTCGCTCGGCCAGAGCGTCCTCGTCGCGGTCACGGAGGTCCACGCGCAGGCCGACCTCGACCGGCTCGCGGCCGAGCTCGAGGAGGCAGTCCGATGACGACGGAGATCCGGCCGACCGTCAGCGCGGGACTGCCCGTGGCCCCCAAGCCGCTGCCCCGGCGCTTCCGGCAGGCATCGTGGGACGAGCCGATCATCTTCGAGCTCTCCGTGCCGGGCGCACGAGGCGTGCTGCCGCCGGCGACCGAGCCCGGGATCACGGCGCTCGTCGGCGACCCCGCCGCCGAGCTGCCTGACGGGATCCGCCGCACCGCGCCGCCCGCGCTTCCCGAGCTGAGCCAGCTCCACGTCGTGCGGCACTACGACCGGCTCTCGCAGGAGAACCTGGGCGTCGACCTCAACATCGACGTCGGTCAGGGCACCTGCACGATGAAGTACAGCCCGAAGGTCAACGACCGGCTCGTCGGCAGCGCCAAGCTCGCAGACACCCATCCCGCGCAGGACCCGTCCACCGTCCAGGGCACCCTCGAGATCATGTGGCGCCTGGAGCGCTTCCTGGCCGAGATCTCCGGGATGGAGCGTGTCTCACTGCAGCCGGCGTCGGGCTCGTCGGCCATCTGGGCGAACGTCTCGATGATCCGCGCCTGGCACGAGTCACGCGGCGAGGGGCTCTCAGCGCCGAGGGACCGGCGGCGCGACGAGGTCATCACGACGATCTTCAGCCACCCGTCGAACGCGGCGGCGGCCAAGGTCGCCGGCTTCAAGGTCATCACGCTGTATCCCGACGCCGACGGCTACCCCGACCTCGAGGCCCTCCGGGCGGCCGTCGGTCCGCGGACGGCCGCGCTCCTGATCACGAACCCCGAGGACACGGGCATCTTCAACCCGCGGATCGAGGAGTTCGTGCGCGTCGTCCACGAGGCGGGCGGACTCTGCTCGTACGACCAGGCGAACGCGAACGGGATCCTCGGCATCACGCGGGCGCGCGACGCCGGCTTCGACCTCTGCCATTTCAACATCCACAAGACGTTCTCGACGCCGCATGCCTGCGGGGGGCCGGGAGCGGGAGCCGTGGGAGTGGCGCCTGATCTCGTCCCGTTCCTGCCAAGCCCGACCATCGAGCGGGATGCCGACGGCCGCCTGTGGCTCGACCACGACCGGCCGCAGTCGATCGGCAAAGTCCGACCCTGGTACGGCATCACCCCGAACCTCGTCCGCGCCTATGCGTGGGTGATGTCGATGGGTGCCGAGGGCCTGCGGGAGGTCGCCGAGATCGCCGTCCTCAACAACAACTACCTGATGGCCAAGGTGCTCGAGATCCGCGGGGTCGCGGCCCCATACGCGACCGGCAAGCGGCGGATCGAACAGGTCCGCTACTCCTGGGACGAGCTGTCGGGCGAGACCGGCGTCCACTCGGAGGACATCGGGTACCGGGCGGCCGACTTCGGGACGCACTACTGGACGAGCCACCACCCGTACGTCGTGCCGGAGCCGATGACGCTCGAACCGACAGAGGCGTATTCGAAGGCCGATCTCGACGAGTACGCCGCGATCCTCGCCGAGATCGCCAGGGAGGCCTACGAGGAACCCGAGACGGTGCTGTCGGCGCCGCACCGCAGCGCGATCCACCGGATCGACCACGAGCCGCTCGACGACCCGGACCGGTGGGCGGTGACGTGGAGGGCGTACCGGCGGAAGCACACCGGGGGCGCGTGAGCGGCGAGGTCCACGCCGCTCACGTGGCACGACGACACCGCGTCGGGCTCGTCGTCAACCCGATCGCCGGGATCGGCGGCGCCGTCGGGCTGAAGGGGAGCGACGGCGCGGACATCGTCCGGCTCGCACGGGAGCGCGGCGCGATCCCGCATGCCGGCGAGCGGGCGACGGCCGCGCTCGAGGCGCTTGCGCGCCGCTGGCCGGCGGGCGCCGGGTCGTTCGAGCTCCTCGTCGGCCCCGGTCCGATGGGCGAGGAGAGCGCGCGCGCCGCCGGGCTCGCAGCCGACATCGTCGGCCCGCCGATCGTCGACCGGCCGACGGCGGCCGACGACACCCGGCGCCTGGTCCGGGCACTGGCCGACGCGCCGGTCGACCTGCTCCTCGTCGCGGGCGGCGACGGCACGGCGCGGGACGTCGTCGCCGCGCAGTTGGGTCGGATCGGACCGCCAGTTGTCGGGATCCCGGCAGGCGTCAAGATCCAGTCCGCCGTGTTCGCGACGAGCCCCCGCGCGGCCGGGGAGATCGCCGCGGCGTTCGTGTCGGCACCGGAGGCGCGCCGCCGGACGGACATGCGCGAGGTGCTCGACCTCGACGAGGCTGCCTATCGGCGCGGCGAGGTTGCGCCGCGGCTGTACGGCGAGCTGACGGTGCCGGTCGACGGCCGGCGGCTCCAATCCCAGAAAGAGGCGACTCCACGTTCCGAGGCCGCGGCGGCCGCCTCGATCGCCGCCGAGATCGCCTCGAACCTGGTCCGCGGTCGCCGCTACATCCTCGGCCCGGGCTCGACGATCCGCGCGATCGCCGACCGTCTCGGCGTCGAGAAGACCCTCGTCGGTGTCGACGTCGTC
>DASVZT010000076.1:0-17794 GCA_036391495.1 Candidatus Limnocylindrales bacterium | reverse complement strand
GGGAACGCGCCCAGCGACCCGTGGAGGAGGAGACCGCAGCATGACCGCCCCGCTCGCCGCACCCGCCGGGACCGGCCATGGCGTCGCCGTCCAGTTCCAGGACCTGCACCGCTGGTATGGACCGGTCCACGCGCTCGACGGTCTCTCGATCGACATCGCCCCCGGCGAGCTCGTCGCCCTGCTCGGACCGTCGGGCTGCGGCAAGACGACCGCCCTGCGCGCCCTCGGCGGACTCGACGAGGTCGACGGCGGCCGGATCCTGGTGGACGGAAGAGACATCACGGGCGTCCCCGCGAACAAGCGGAACATGGGGATCGTCTTCCAGGCCTACAGCCTGTTCCCGAACATGACGGCCGGCGACAACGTCGGGTACGGGCTGCGCCTGCGTCATTTCCCGGGCGACGAGCGACGCCGGCGAGCGGCCGAGACGCTCGATCTCGTCGGCCTCGGCGGATACGCGAACCGTTACCCGCACCAGCTGTCCGGCGGACAGCAGCAGCGCGTCGCTCTCGCCCGGGCGCTCGCGATCCGCCCCCAGGTCCTCCTCCTCGACGAGCCGCTCTCCGCGCTCGACGCCAAGGTTCGGCGCCAGCTCCGCGAGGAGATCCGGCGCATCCAGATCGCCGTCGGCACGACGACACTCTTCGTCACGCACGACCAGGAGGAGGCGCTCGCGCTGGGGGACCGCGTCGGCGTCATGTCGGCCGGGAGGCTCGAGCAGATCGCTCCACCGGCGGAGCTGTACGACCGGCCCCGGACGCGCTTCGTCGCGGAGTTCGTCGGGTTGACGAACCGCGTCGCCGGTGCGGCCCGCGACGGCGCCGTTGAGATCCTCGGCACGCGCGTCCCGCTTCTCGAGGGGTCGACTGCGTCCGGGTCGGTCACAGCGCTCGTGCGCCCGGAGGCCCTGCGACTCGTGCCCGCGGAGGGCGCTCCCGCCCACGTCCTCGCCGTCAGCTTCCTCGGTTCGGTCTGCCGTGCCCAGGTGGCGCTGCCGAGCGGCGAGCTCGCCGTGGCGCAGATGTCGGCCGCCGACGCCTCCGGTCTCGCGCCCGGGACGGCCGTCCGGGTCGACGTCAGCCCGGTCCCCGTCTTCGCGTCGGCCGACTGAGGGTCGAACCATGCCGAGCATGAAGCGCATCGCCGAACCAGCCCGCAGCGTCGATGTCGTCGTCGAGACCGACGTGCTCGTCGTCGGCAGCGGCCCCGGGGGGCTGTCGGCGGCGATCGGCGCCGCGCGGGCCGGGGCCGAGACCGTGCTGCTCGATCGGAACGGCTGCTTCGGCGGGAACATCACGCAGGTCGGCGTCGAGGGGTTCGCCTGGTATCGCCACGAGGAGACGATCGACAGCGTCGGCGTCGGACGCGAGATGGAGGAGCGCGCCAAGACGATGGGCGCCGCCTCGCCGGAGCCGCAGTCGACCAGCTGGGCTCTCGAGGCGGAGATGTTCAAGTACGTCGCCGACGTGCTCGTCGAGGAGAACGGCATCCGCCCGATGCTCCATCGGCTGTGCGTGGCGCCGATCGTCGAGGACGGCGCCGTCCGAGGCGTCATCACGGAGAGCAAGGCGGGGCGGGAAGCGATTCTCGCCAGGCGCGTCGTCGACGCGACCGGCGATGCCGACGTCGCGTTCCGGGCCGGCGCACCGACGCGCAAGACGCCGCGGGAGGAGATGCTCTCGGCGTCGGTCATGTTCTCGATGTCCGGCGTGAACAAGGGTCGCTTCATGGATGCGGTCCGCGCCGATCCGCAGCGCTACCGCGACTGGGCCGGCAACTTCGAATGGGACATCGAGACGACCGGCAAGGAGGACGAGCTCTTCTCGCCATTCCTCCGCAAGCCCTTCAAGCAGGCCGTCGCGGCGGGCGTCATCCCGCCGAACCTCATCACGATGGCCGGCACCTGGGGCACCGTCACCGACCGGGGCGACCTCACCTACCTCAACCTCATCCACATGGGCGAGCTCGACGGGACCGACCCGAACGAGCTCACGCGGGGAGAGATCGAGGGTCGGCGCCAGGCGATCCAGGCCATCGAGGCGCTGCGCCATTTCATGCCGGGCTGCGAGGACGCGAGGCTGCGGAACTTCGGGATGACGCTGGGGATCCGCGACACGCGCAAGATCGAGGCGCTGTACGACCTGACCGCCGACGACGTGCGCGGCGAGGCGCGCTTCGAGGACTCGATCGGCATCTTTCCCGAGTTCATCGACGGCTACGGCGTGCTCGTCCTCCCGACCACCGGGCGGTACTTCCACGTGCCCTATCGCTCGCTGGTCCCGAGGGGCGTCGGCGGGCTGATCGTCGCCGGGCGGTCGATCGGCGGCGACAAGATCTCCCATGCCGCCGTCCGCAGCATGATGTGCTGCACCGTCTCCGGGCAGGGCGCCGGGGTCGCGGCGGCGGTGTCGATCCGCCGTGACGAGCCGTTCGAGCGGCTGGACGTCCGGGCGGTCCAGGCCGAGCTGACGCGCCAGGGCGTCCGGATCGCGTAGGGTCTGCCGCTACCGGCCGGGTGTCTTGCGGCCGACCCGGGCTCGCCCGCGCCGCCCGCGCCGCCCGCGCTCGCCCGCGCTCGCCCGCGCCGCTCCTTGCGTAATCTCGGCGGCCGAGGCCCTTATGCGAGTGCTGCCCTCCACGGCGGCCGTCGACCGGCCGCGTTCGACTGCCGAGGTGGTCCCAGGAGCCCCTCTCAGACGAATCTCGCACCGTACAAGGGGCCGATCCACGAGAGTCGAATCGGCCGACGCCTCGAACGGCCGGGGTGCGGCGCCGGGCCCGGTGGCCAGTCGCATAAGAGTGGCTGTGGCCGGAGATACGCAAGGAGGAGGCCCGCACCCCGTGGAACGGACCCGCGAACCCCGGCCCGGCCCGACCGATCCGGCCCCGGCCCGCCGGTCCCCCGGCCCGCCGGTCCCCCGGTCCCCCGGCCCGCCGGTCCCCCGGCCCGGCCGATCCGGCCAGGCCGGCCGTCTAGCCTCGCCCGGCAGCGCCCCCGTCGCCGATCGGCGGCCGCGTCGCATGATCCCGGCCGAGGAACGTGTTGCCCCACGCGCTCGTCCGCCGGAGCGCGTTGTCGCAGATGACGGCCGGCCGCTCGAGCATCGTCGTCGCTTCGCCATACGGCGCGAGCCGCTCGTACGCCCGCGCCCAGATGCACGGCTTGCCGGGGATCTCGCAGTCGCCCGCGGTCGAGCCTCCGCACGGTCCGTTGCGCTGGTTCTTGACGCACTGGCTCTCCGGGCAGAGGTAGGCGATATCGGGGAGCGAGCAGTCGCCGCAGTCGCGGCAGTCGAACAGCGGCCCCTTGACCGCCTGCTCGAGGACGTGGAGCGCGCGCCCGAGATGCCGCTTCTCTGCCGCCTCGTACAGCCGCGCGGCCGTGGGCGCGGCGGGCGACGTCGGTGAGAAGACGAGATCGTGGAGGAGGCGATCGATCCGGTAGTCGATCGGGGCGCCGCCGCCCGGGCCTTTTCCCCGCGCGGTCAGGCCGACCGGGGTCGACTCGTTCAGCCCCGCCGTGCGATCGGGGCGATACGCGTACCAGGTCCCGGGGACGGCGAACGTCGTCGAACCGACGATCTCGCGCCAGTCGGCCCTGGTGTACCCGTCGGCCATCTCGATCACGCGCGCGACATCGTCGGCCGTCGATGCCCCGCCGATGTAAGCGCCGGCGTAGCCGAGCCCTCGCGCGATCGCGACCTGCCGCGCCGCGAGATCGAGGAAGAAGGCCTTGCCCTTGTCGGGCGACCCGCCCTCGCGCTCGGCCGCCTCGAGAAGGGCCGGCGGAAGGACGACGCCGGCGATATCGCCCGAGGCGAGGACGCGGGCCGAACCGCGGGTGAGCACGAACACGTTGGCGAGGAGCGCGACCTGCACGCCCCGATCAGTCACCCACCGGCGGAGCTCGTCGAGCTTGCGCATGTCCCAGCCGACCTGGGTGATCGCATACTGCGCCCCGTTCCGGACCTTCATCTCGAGCTTGAGGTACTGCGGGACCTGGTCGCGCTCGACGGTCTTGAACGGGCTGACGGCCGCGCCCATGAAGAAGTCCGTGGCCGCGGGGGCGCCCGCGCCCCGGGCGGGCTTGAGCGGGGCGATCTCACGGTCGCCGTCGCGGGCGATCGGCCGGGCGACGACGCGACCCTCGAGCGCGCCCTCGTTCATGCGCGAGTAGAGATGGAGAAGCGCGACCGAGTCGATGTCGAAGACCGGCCGTGCGACGCCGAGGTAGCCCTCTGTCGGGTAGTCGCCCGACAGGACGAGGAGGTCCTCGATACCGGCGGACGCGAGCCTCCAGCCGAGCGACAGGAGCTCGTTCCGGTTCCTGTCTCGGCACGCGACGTGGACGATCGCCCGCTGGCCGGCGGCGACGAGGTCCGCGGCCAGCACCTCGGGGCTGAGCATCGCGTGCCCGCCGGCGTTGTCCGTGATCGAGAGGGCATCGATGCGCGGGTTCTCCGCGAGCTCCGTGGCGAGCTGACGGGCGCGCGTGCCGGCCACGTCCCCGAGAGCGCCGCGCCAGGGCACGAGCTCGGCGATCGTCGCGAAGCGGCCCGGGACCCCGAGGACGTCGCGGAGACGGGTGCCGGCAGTGGCGGCGGCGTGGAGTCCGGCGGTCGCGTCGGCGGTCGCGTCGGCGGTCGTGTCGGTGTTCGCGTCGGTCATGCCTGTCGGGCTCCTGGGGCTGCTCGATGGGGCGGAGGCGCCGCCGATGCAGACACCGGTCGCCGATGCAGACACCGGCCGCCGATGCAGACACCGGCCGCCGACGCAGAAACCGGCCGCCTCCGCCGATACCGGCCGCCTCCGCCGATACCGGCCGCCTACGCACACACCGCGTCGGCAGCCTATGCAGACAACGTCTCAGGCTGCGCGCGAGAGCGTACGACGTCCGCGATCGACACGACGGCGATTCCCGCGATGGTCACGCCGAACCCGATGAGGTCGAGAGCCCCCACGCGTTCTCCGACGAGGACCGCGCTGGCGACGAGGCCGACGACGGGCGTGGCGAGCATCCCCATCGTCGTGGTCGTCGGGCTCAGCGCGCGCGAGACGGACTGGCTCGCCCAGTAGGCGAAGGCGGTCGCGAGCGGCCCGGAGTAGAGGACGCAGAGGACGGCGACGGCGTCGACGTGGATCGGGCGGCCGGCGTCGAGCACGAGCGCCAGGGTCGTGAGCGGGATGAGCGCGACGAGCAGCTGCCACGGCTGCAGCTCGAGCGGGGTGGCCTGCCACCGATGGCGACGG
The DNA here is from genome assembly GCA_036391495.1 of Candidatus Limnocylindrales bacterium. Taxonomy (GTDB): domain Bacteria; phylum Chloroflexota; class Limnocylindria; order Limnocylindrales; family CSP1-4; genus DASVZT01. The sequence goes on along the minus strand of DASVZT010000076.1, from coordinate 12,544 downwards.
ACGACGATCACGCTGACCGCGGTCGTCGCCGCGCTCAGCAGCAGGCCGAACGACCCGGCGAGCTGTCCGCCGGACCGCCAGTCGATCGCCGCCGGGTTGAGCAGGATGGCGATGCCTGCCAGACCGATACCGATGCCGGCGAGCTCGCCCCGACCCAGCGCCATCCCCAGGACGGCCGCCTGGATGAGGGCCGCCCAGAACGGCGTCGTGTAGCCGAGGACCGAGGAGCGGCCGGGCGCGACGGCCTGGAGGGCGAGGTTCATGAGGACCATCGCCGCGGCCATCTGCCCGAGGCCGACCACGAGAAGGACCGGGAGATCGTGGCGGGGCGGAAGCCGGAGCGCCCGGCGCGGCGCCAGGGACGCGAGGATCGCGAGGACGACCGGCAGTGCCGCGGCGACGCGGAGGGCCGCGTAGGTGAAGGGAGGCAGCTCGCGCAGCCCGATCGTGATGATCGGCCAGTGGACGCCCCAGACGACAGCGAGGGCTGCGAGCAGCAGATAGGCGCGCCGCCGCGTCACCCGACCTTGACCGTCCTCCCGGCCGCGACACTCTCGTTCGCCGCCTCCGCGAGCACGAGCGCCGCGCGTCCATCCGCGAATCCCACCGCCGGCTCGCGGTCCTGGCGGATCGCGCTCACGAACTCGTCGAGCTCGGCGCTGAAGGCGGGCATGTAGCGTTCCAGGAAGAAGTTGAGGATCGGTCCGGCCGCCTCCGTCTGCGTCGCCGACGATGCTCGTACCGTCGTGGCGGTCCAGTTGCCCGCGTCGAGCGCGCCGAGCTCGCCGAAGGCCTCGAGCCGCTGATCGTAGCCATAGGCGCACGATCGGGAGTTGACGATGGTGCACAACGCGCCCGATGCCGCCCGCATCACGACGATCGCCTGCGCGTGGTCGTGAGCCTCCTGGAACATCGCCAGCCCATCGTCGGACGCCATCGCCTGGACCTCGTCGATCTCGCCCAGCTGGAAGCGAGCCATGTCGAAGTCGTGGATCGTCATGTCCTTGAACATGCCACCCGAGGACGCGAGGTAGGCGGCGGGCGGTGGCTGCGGGTCACGGCTCGTGATCCGCAGGGCGCGGATCGTGCCGATCTCGCCGGCCGCGACCCGCTCCCTGACCTCCCGGAACGACGGGTCGAAGCGCCGGTTGAAGCCGAGCATGACGAACGGAGCCCTGCCCTTGATGTCGTCCCAGGCGGCGTCGATGCGCGCCAGGTCGAGGTCGATCGGCTTCTCGAGCAGCACTCTCTTGTCGGCCGCGACCGCCCGGCGGAGCATCTCGAGGTGGGTGTTCGTCGGCGTCCCGATCACCACCGCATCGACCGACGGGTCGTCGAGGGCGTCCTGCGGGTCGCGAGTCCACCTCGCCCCGTACCTGCCGGCCAGGGTCGTCGCCGCTTCCTCGTTCGGATCGGCCACCCAGGCGAGCTCCGTCTCGCCGCTCTCCACGATGGAGCGCGCGTGGACCTGGCCGATCCGGCCGGCCCCCAACAGGGCCATTCGAAGCATGCTCATCGGTGTGCCCCTTCCTCCAGCCACGGATCGACGACGACCTTGAGCGAGTCCGGTGAGATCGCGACGTTGACGGCCTCGTCGACACGGTCCAGCGGGAACCGGTGCGAGACGAACTCCCGCCAGGGGTAGGTGCCGAGGCTGCGGGCCATCTGGCGCATCGACGGCCCGTACGCTCCGGCCTCCTGCCCGGGGATGCCGATCAACCGGATGCCCTTGCTGCACAGGTGGCGGTTGGGCGAGATCTCGACGCCGCCGAGGTCGCTGAAGTTGCCCACCTCGATGTACGTGCCGCCGGGCCGGAGCAGGTCGAGCGACTCCGGGATCGCAATCGGTACGCCGGCGCACTCGACGACGATGTCAGCGCCACGGCCGTGGGTCAGGTCGCGGACGAAGGTCAGGAGGTCCGCCGGCGAGACGGTCGACCGGTCGACCGCGTGGTCGGCGCCAAGTCGGAGGGCGAACTCGAGCCGTCGAGCCGAGAGATCGACCGCGACGATCGTCCCCGCGCCCATCATCCGCGCCTTGGCGACGTGGCAGAGGCCGAGCGGCCCCGTCCCGAAGACGACGACCGTGTCGTCGAACTGGAAGCCCTCGCCCGGGAACGAGCCCATCTGCTTGGCACGGTCGAACCCGACCGTGACGGCGAATACCTCGGCCAGGACGGCGACCTCCGATGGCAGGTCGTCCGGGACGCGGAAGATCGTGCTGCCCGGGAGGGCGTAGAGGTACTGCGCCCAGCCGCCGAACAGGTGCGGGGGCTCCGCGGCCGAGATCGTGTTGCCGTAGTCGCGGATGTTCTCGCAGAGGGTGTACGGCTGATCGTGGGTGCAGGCGAAGCACGTGCCGCAGACGAGGTTGGGGCTGACGACGACGCGATCGCCGACGGCCAGCTCGGCGCCGTCGAAGTCCACGACTCGGCCGCCGAGCGCCGCCACGGTCCCCACGTTCTCGTGCCCCTGGATGATGGGGAAGGGCGTGGACGACGGCTTCGCGGCGCCCGTGTACTGGCCGACGTAGCCCTCGTACGTGTGCTTGTCGGTCCCGCAGATCCCGGCGAGCTCATTTCGGACGAGGACGGCGCCCAGCTCGGGCTCGGGCAGCGGGAATTCCCGGACCTCGTAATGCCGGGGCTCGACCAGGCAGGCGGCTCGCGCGTTCATCGGCTCTGCTCCTCGTCCCCCGTTGACGGGTCGGCCGAGGAGACGCGCGACCGCGGCGCGATACTCATGCCTCGGAGTTGCCCGGTGCCGTCCTGGCCGCCTCCTCCGCGAGCTCCCGGGCCACCTGCTGGAGGGCCGGCTGGTCGGCGCCCATTCGCCGAAGCTCGTGGCTGAGCTGGGCCAGCTCCTCGCCCCCGGCCATCATCTGGGTCAGGTCGGTGATCGAGATCTCGTCCTTGGTGAACGATCCCAGGACGTGCCCCAGCTTGAGGAGCACGAACTGGTCGCCGACGGGGTACGCGTGATGGGGGTTGTGCGTGATGAGGATCACGCCCCGGCCCATGTCGCGGGCCTGGATGACGTAGCGGAGCACGATGCCCGACTGCCGGACCCCCAGGGCGGAGGTCGGTTCGTCGAGGATGAGCACCCGGGCACCGAAGTAGACGGCCCGGGAGATCGCCACGGCCTGGCGCTCGCCGCCCGACAGCGTGCCGACGTTCTGGTTCGGATCGGAGACGTCGATGCCCATCTTCGCCATCTCGGCCTTCATCGTCGCCTTCGCCCGATCGAGGTCGAGGAGGTTGATCGGCCCGACCCGCCGCGTCGGCTCCTGGCCGAGGAAGAAGTTCCGCCAGATCGACATCATCGGCACGGTCGCCAGATCCTGGAAGACTGTCGCGATGCCCTGGGCGCGCGCTTCCCGTGGACCTGCGAAGGTCGTCGACTCGCCGTCCACGAGGATCTCGCCCTCGTCCGGGGGGAAGACGCCCGACAGGATCTTGATCAGCGAGGACTTGCCGGCGCCGTTGTCGCCGAGGACACAGGTGACCTCTCCGGCGCGCACCTGGAGTGACACGTCCTTCAGCGCGATGACGCTTCCGAAATACTTGCTGACGTGACGGGCCTCGAGGAGCGCAGGCCGTGCGGTCGTGTCCAGGGCCGGCGTCGGAGCGGGCGTGATTTCGGTCATCGTCGCGCCCGCTGTGCCTGCCGGTACGTCACGGCGTTCACGACCACGCCGAACAGCAGGAGCACACCGAGGAAGGCGAATCCCCACTGGCTCGGCCAGCCCGCGTAGATGACGCCCTGCAGCGCCATGCCGATGATCGCGGCCCCGATCGACGCGCCGACGACCGAGCCGTAGCCGCCGGTCAGCAGGCAGCCGCCGACCACCGCCGCGACGATGTAGTAGAGCTCGTAGCCGACGCCCTGCTCGGACACGGCCGACAGGCCCGCGGTGAACTGGATGGTCCCGACGAGCCAGCCCCCGAGGGCGGTCCCGATGAAGAGCACGATCTTGGTCGACCCGACGGGAACGCCGACGTTGCGCGCGGCGTTCGGGTCGCCGCCGGCCGCGAACACCCAGTTGCCGAAGGTCGTGCGGGAGAGCAGGAACGTCCCGACCACGGTGACGATCAGCCACCAGGCGACGGCGATCGGGTAGGCAGGCGCGGATCCGATGCTGCCGCCGAACACGGCGCGGGCGACGTCTGTGCCGGGCGGCGGCGTGAGCACCGTCACGACCGTGCTGTTCGAGTTGAGCGCCTCCACGAGCCCGACCGAGGTGCCGCGGAGCACGAAGAAGGTCGCGAGCGTGACGATGAAGCTGGGAAGCCTGGTCTTCACGACCAGCAGGCCATTGATCAGCCCGACGACGATCGCGAAGACCGCCGACAGGGCGATGCAGAGCCAGATGTTCCAGCCGAAGCCCTTGGCGAGGAGGCCCATGAGGATGGCCGCCGAGCCGGTCATGACACCGGCCGACAGGTCGAACTCGCCGCCGATCATCAGCAGGCCGACCGGGACGGCCATGATCCCGAACTGCCAGGCCTGGCTCAGCCAGCCGACGAGCCCGTTCTGCGAGAGCCAGAGCTCCCGCGACACGGGATCGACCGCGAAGATCATGAAGATGGCGATCGCAGCGAGCGCCGCCCCGACCTCCGGGCGCCGGAGGAGCCGGGTGCCGAGTCGCGCGCTCACCACCCGGCCGTTCGGGGCGGCCGCCGGGGCCGGCTGTCCCGGCGGGAGAGTCACGTCCATCGGGCTGCCTCCGGCCGTTCCTCACTGGATCGAGCGGCCCGGGCGGGGCTCCGCCCGGCCCGGGCCGCCATCATGCGTCTCGCGTCGATGGGACGCGGTTCGGGTCCTAGGACTCGCCCGCCTTGGCCGCAGCCTCCACGCTGCTCACGTTGCTCTTGTCGACGAGGAGCGGGCCGGTGGCAACCGTCGTGCCGCCGCCGACGCTCGCGCCGTAGTGCTGCTTGTACAGCTGGAGGAACAGGACCGGCAGGTATCCCTGGAGGTACTGCTGCTGGTCGACGATGAAGTCGACCTTGCCGTCCTTGACCGCCTGGACATCCCAGTCGTTGAGATCGAAGGTGGCGAGCTTGATGGTGCTGCCGCTCGGCAAGATCGATTGGACGCCCTGGGCGATGGCGTTGTTGAGGGTCATGATCGCGTTGATGCCCGGGTGCGCCTGCAGGTAGGCCGAGACCTCCTGGGCGGACGCGCTCGGGTTCGACGCCGCGTTCGGAGTGCTCAGGGTCAGCTCGGTGCAGCCGGGCCCGGAGGCGGGCGCCGCGCTCGTCGAGCAGGTCTGGCCGGTGCCAAGCGCCTGCGCGAGCCCGTTGCAGCGATCGAGCAGGTTCTGGCCACTCTGATGGATGACGCACAGGATGTTGTTGGCGTTCTCCGCCATGAAGCGGGCACCCGCCTGCCGTCCGGCGAGCGACTCAGGCTGGCCGACGCAGGTCATGGCCTTGGATGCCGCGATGTCCTGGTCGTCGCACCCGGCGTTGATGAGGACGACCGGGATGCCGGCGGCCACCGCCTGGGCGATCGTCGGGTTCATCAGGTTCGGGCTGTGATCGGAGACGGCGATGCCGTCGACCTTCTGGTTGATCGCGTTCTGGATCTGCGCGTTCTCGGCGTTGTCGTCCGGCTGCGCCTGGCCCTGCTGCTGCGATCCGTAGACCTCGGTCAGAGTGCAGCCGGTCGCCGCGGCCGCGTCCTTGGCGCCCTTGTAGACCACGCTCCAGAAGCTGCCGTTGTCGCCATGGGTGATGATCGCGAACTTGTACGTGCAGCTGCCCGCAGCGCCGCCGGCCGTCGAGGCGGAGGGCGTGCTGCTGCTGCACGCGCTCAGAAGCAGGGCGGCGGCCACGAACACGGCCGTCTTCGCACGTCTCATCGTTCCTCCCATCCGGTCAACTCGACCCGATGACTCGATACCGTGGGTCAGCCCTGTCCGGCTCGGGGATGTCCCGCACCGATCGAATGTGACCCCGATCGGGGAACATCTCGCCCGGGAAGGCTACGTCGTCGAGACCGCGCTTCACCTCCTCACTCCGGCGGCGCCTCGTCGGCGGACGAGTGCTCGATCCCGATCCCACGCCCTTGTTGAGGGCACCTTGGGTCCGCGTAATCGATTTCCGGACTCTAGTGCCGAGGGAATGCGGGTGTCAACGAGATTCTCCGCACGCGGCTCGTCCGGGATCATCCGACCGGCGCCGGGCCCGCCGACTCGCGCAGCCTCAGGGTCATCGGCAACATTGTCGCGCGCGGGGGACCGGCATGATCGGGGTCGTCGAGGACCGCCGCGATCCGCTCGACCGCGAGCCGGCCCATCGCCGCCTTCTCCTGGGCGGCGGTCGTCAGCGCAGGCGCGACCCACGAGGCTGCGTCGATGTCATCGCACCCGACGACGCTGACGTCGCCGGGAACGCGAAGGCCGGCCGTCCGGAGGCCTCGAAGGACGCCGATCGCCGTGACGTCGTTGTAGCAGGCGATCGCCGTGACATCCGGGCGCGTCGCGAGAAGCGTCGCAACGGCAGCCTCGCCACCGCTGACCTGCCCGTCGCCCTCGAGCTCCGGTGCGTCGCGCTCGGGGATCCCCGCTGCGCTGACGGTGCGCCTGAACCCCTCGAGGCGGGGCACATCGGCGGTGAAGGACGGACGGCCGCGGATGTACGCGATGCGCCGATGACCCAGCGAGAGGAGGTGGGTCACGATCATCGCCATCCCGCCGACGTTGTCGCTCGTGATCGTCGCGAGCGCGCCCCCGGGCTCGGCGTTGAGGATCACGACCGGGACCGGCGATGCGACGAGCCAGCGGAGGCCCTCCGCCGAGATCTGGCTCGACGCGATGATCAGGCCGTCGACGCGCCGGTCGACCATCAGGTCGAGATAGTGCATCGTCCGGCTCTCGTCATACGCGGCGCTGCCGAGAAGGATCGAATAGCCCGCGGTCCGGGCAGCGACGTCGGCGGCCAGGACGAGCTCGGGGAAGAACGGGTTCTGGATGTCGGTGACGATCAGCCCGAGGGTGCGTGTCCTCTGCATCCGGAGCGAGCGGGCGACGCCCGATGGTCGATAGCCCAGCTCCCCGGCGGCGGCGCGCACGGCGGCCACGGTGTCGGGTCGCGCGTTGCCGACCCCCGCGAGCACGCGGCTGACGGTCGCCGTCGACACCCCGGCCCGATCGGCGACGTCACGGATGGTCGTGGGCGTCGGGCGGTCCGCCACGGTCGGTCTCCCAGGCTCGGGGTGACGGCGTAATCGATTGCCAGAGTATGGCGGTGCCGCGGCGAGCGTCAAGATGACGCCGCCTGCGATGGCGTCGGCGAGCGTTGCAGTAAACGCAACTGTGGCAGCCCCGTCCGTCCTGGACTGGCCTCGGCGGCCTGTCACCCGGTTCGGCCGGGCCCCCATCCGACCGGCGGGGGGCCCATCCGACCGGCGAGGGCCCGGTTGCGCCGTTCGGTGGTCGAATGGAGAGCTTCGGACGGGCGATCGACGAGCGCCACCGGTCATCCGGGCTGGCTGGACAGCTGCCGGGAGGCCTCGAGGGCGGCACCCGGGGCGCAACGAGCCGATCACGGGACGGGCGGCAATGCCCGGGGCTCTCTTGGTTGCGGCAGCCGCAACACGCCCGAGCGCGCCAGGCGAGCCGCCCCGGCGCGCCCCCCGGCGAGCCGCCGCAGCCCGCCCCGACGGCCCCGGAAGACGCCTACAACCCGATCGAGCGCAGGTACTCGCGGTTGCGCCGGGCGCTCTCGCCGGGCGTCCCCATGCCCGGCAGGACGTCCTGCTCGACGACGATCCAGCCGCCGTAGCCGATCTCCTCGAGGGCCCTCAGCACGCCCGGGAAGTCGACGCTCCCCGTTCCAAGCTCCGCGAAGACGCCACGGCCCACAGCCGTCGGGCCGTCCCAGCAGTTCGTCCGGGTCGCGTCCGCGACCTCGCGATCGAACTCCTTGAAATGGACGTGCCAGACGCGGTCGCGCAGCTCGCGGATCGCCGCTGCCGGATCGCCCCCGCCGAACGACCAGTGACCGGTGTCCACGACGAGGCCGACGAGCGACGGGTCGGTCGAGTCGATGAACCGTCGCGTCTCCTCCATGGTCTCGATGTAGGTCCCGATGTGCTGGTGGAGCACCGTCCGGATCCCGGCCTCGGCCCTCACCCGGCGGGCGATCTCCTCGGCCCCGGTGACGAACGACGACCACTGGGCCTCCGTCATCCCCATCTCCGGCGCGATCCGGCCGACGTTCCGCGTGCGGACAGGGTTCCCGTACGGGTCGTTGCCGAGGACGACGACCGCCTCGGGACCGCCGACGCGGGCGAGCTGCTTTGCCGTCCGGACCGCATCGGCCAGGTTCTGGTCCAGCCGCGCCGGCTCCTCGAGGTTGACGCTCACCCAGGACCCGACGAGGGCGAGCCCGCGTGCGTCCAGCTCCCGCCGGAGCTCGGTCGGGTCGGTGGGCATGAAGCCCCAGTCGCCGAGCTCGGTCCCCGCGAAGCCTGCCGCGGACATCTCGTCGACGACCTGGCGCCAGCCGGCCGTCTCCCCCTCGATACCCTCGATGACGCCCCACGAGCACGGGGCGTTGGCGACCCGGATCATCTGCTCTCCCTACCCTTTCGTCGGACGCGATGAGATGCCGTTACGACCCTCCAGGCGCCGGGCGGCAGCCAGGACGGCGTCGACGAGGCGAGCGTGGCTCTCACGCGATTCGCCCGCGAGACCGCCGATCGAGACTGCGCCCGCGAGCGAGCCATCGGCGCTGAGGATCGGCGCGCCGATCGAGCGGATGCCGACGGTGACGTCCTCGTCGGAGACGGCGAAGCCCCGGCCGCGGGTCAGCGCGATGTCCGCCCGCAGCTCGGCTGCCGTCGTCAGCGTGGTGCCCGTGAACGCCGGCAGGGGGCAGCGCGCCAGGTAGGCCTCGACGTCGCGCTCGGGCGAATGAGCCAGGACGACGCGTCCCGCGGCGCCGGCGTGAAGCGGCAGCGAGCGTCCGGGCTTCAACGCGAGGATCGTGACGCCGCGACCGGGGGCCCAGTCGATGCAGACAGCCTCGGCCGCACCGGGCACCGTGAGGAACGCCGTCTCCTCGGTCTCGGCGGCGAGCCACTCGAGGATGGGCCGCGCACGGGCCCACTCGGACATCCCGTTCCGTGCCGCGTCGGACAGGTGGAGCCAGCGTCTCGTCAGCGTCAGGCGCCCGTCCGGCCCCGTCTCCGCGAGGTCATCGGCGCAGAGGCCGTCGGCGAGCCGGTAGGCGCTCGACCGCGGGATCGCCAGCGCGGACGCGAGCTGGCCGACCGTCAGCGGACCATGGCGAGCGAGGACGTCGATCGCCCCTGACGCGTTCGCGAGGAGCCGGCTCACGATGCGTTACCGAGGAGCCGGCTCACGATGTCTCCCCGGCCCGATACGTCGGCCCTTCGCCCCCGGCGAATCCCAGTGCACGGCTCGCGGCGCCGGCGGCGCGGACGAGCGCGGCGGTCACCCCGGAGCCCGAGGAGAGCACGTGCGCACGCAGCCCGCTGGCCTGGATCGCCGCCTCGAGCTCGCCGCGATGGTTGAACACCGGCGCCCCGACCGCGGCGATACCGGACGCGATCTCACCGTCGGACACCGACCAGCCGCGCCGCCGGTCCTCGGCGAGTCGCGGCCGAAACCCCTCGCCGACGCCGAGCTCGTCGAGGACGGCCTCCTGCTCCGCGCGCGGCAGCCAGGCGAGGAGGGCGCGGGGCGCCCCGCCGACCGACAGCGGAAGCGAGTCCCCCAGCCGCAGCGTGGGCGCGATGTCCTCGCCCTCGAGACGCTCGAGGCACACCGCCCGGGTTCCACGGCGGACGAGCAGGAGAGCCGTCGCTCCCGTTCCGAGCCGCAGCTCGGTGAGTGCCGGGAAGGCGGCGGCGCGGACGTCGAGGCGATCCTCCACGAGCGCCCCGATGCGCATGAACCACAACCCGAGGCGGTAGCGGCCACGCGCCGATCCCGGCTCGATCCAGCCGATCGACCGCAGATCGGCGATCAGCCGGTATGTCGAGCTCAGCGCCTCTCCCACGCCCTCGGCGATCGCCGGGACACCCAGCTCGCCGCGCTCCTCGAGGAGCCGGACGATCGCGTCCGCGCGCGCGACGACGTCCAGGCGGGCGGGCAGCGCGAGCGTCGCCTCCATGACGGGCAGTCTCTCATAAAACGGACACGTTGAACCGAATGCAGGGAAAGGGTACCATCCCGGCCATCCGGACAGGACCCTGGGCGAACCAGCGCGGATCGCTCGACGGGAGAGGAGCGCTTCATGAGCACCATCCGATTGACGGTCGGCCAGGCCATCGTCCGCTTCATGGCCCAGCAGTTCGTCGAGCGGGACGGGCAGCAGAACCGCTTCATCGCCGGGGCCTGGGGGATCTTCGGGCACGGCAACGTGGCCGGGCTGGGCCAGGCGCTCGAAGAGCTCGGCGACGAATGTGCCATGCCGTACTACCGGCCGCAGAACGAGCAGGGCCAGGTCCATCTCGCCGCGGCCTATGCCAAGCACACGAATCGCCTGCAGGCGTTCGCCTGCACCTCGTCGATCGGTCCCGGCGCGACGAACATGATCACGGCCGCCGCCGGGGCGACGATCAATCACCTGCCCGTCCTTCTCTTCCCGTCCGACTATTTCGCGAACCGCATCCCGGATCCAGTGCTCCAGCAGCTCGAGCATCCGATCGAGCACGACGTCTCCGTCAACGACGCCTTCCGCCCGGTCTCGCGCTACTTCGACCGGATCTCCCGGCCTGAACAACTCCTCCTCAGCCTGCCCGAGGCCTTCCGCGTCCTGACCGACGCGGTCGAGACGGGCGCCGTGACGATCGCGCTGCCGGAGGACGTGCAGTCCGAGGCGTACGACTGGCCGGCCCCGTTCTTCGAGAGGCGCGTGTGGCACGTCCGGCGACCCGTCCCGGAGCGTGCCGTCCTCGAGGAGGTCGTCGCGCTCATCCGCTCCGCGGCACGCCCACTCGTCGTCGCCGGAGGCGGCGCGATCTACTCGGACGCCAGCGACGCGCTCGACATCTTCGCCACGCGCTTCGGCATCCCGGTCAGCGAGACGCAGGGCGGCAAGGGCGTCCTGCCCTGGAGCCACCCGCTGAACGTCGGCCCGGTCGGGGCGGCGGGCGGCCTCGCCGCCAATCGGCTCGCCCACGACGCCGACCTCGTCATCGCCGTCGGGACGCGTCTCGGCGACTTCGTCACCGCCTCCAAGACGGCCTTCCAGGACCCGGCCGTCAGGTTCGTCGGCATCAACGTCGGCTCGTTCGACGCCCACAAGATGCGCGGCGTCGCGCTCATCGCCGACGCGCGGGAAGCGCTGACGGCGCTGACCGATGCCCTGGCCGCCGCCGGGTACGCCGGGACCGACCCTGCCTTCCGTCAGGTCGTCGCGGACATCAAGGCCGAATGGGAGGCCATCGTCGACGACTATCGGACGCCCGCCGGCCAGACGCCCGACATCGCCCAGACCGAGCTGATCGGCGTCATCAACGAACACCTCGGCGGCCACGCCACTGTCATCTGCGCGGCAGGAAGCCTGCCGGGCGACCTGCTCAAGCTCTGGCGGCCAGAGGACCCGAAGGCCTACCACCTCGAGTACGGCTACTCGTGCATGGGATACGAGATCCCCGCCGGCATCGGCGTGAAGCTGGCCGAGCCGGAGCGCGAGGTCGTCGTCCTCATCGGGGACGGGACGTACCTGATGCTCAACTCGGAGATCGTCACCGCGGTCGCCGAGGGCGTGAGATTCACCGTCGTCGTGTTCGACAACCACGGCTACCAGTGCATCCTCGATCTCGCCCGCGCCTCGGGTGTGCGTGACTTCGGGAACGAGCTGCGCTTCCGCGACGCCGGCCGGAACCGCCTCGAGGGCGCCTACGTGCCGGTCGACTTCCGCAAGCACGCCGAGGCGCTCGGCGCACTCGCCCTCTTCGCCCGCACGCCCGACGAGATCCGCGGCGCGCTCGACCAGGCGCGGGCCGCCGACCGCGTCACGGTCATCCACGTGCCGGTCTCGCCCGAGCGCCGCGTGGCGCGGACGGAGTCCTGGTGGGACGTGCCGGTCGCGGCGGCGAGCGGCCAGGACAACGTCCACGCCGCGCGCGGCTCGTACGAGGCGTCGGTCGCGAACCAGCGGCGCGAGCTCCTGTGAGCGGCCCGATGAGAACGAGGACGGCATACACCCTTCCGGACCCGGACCGGATCCGGGTCGCGGTCCTCGGGGCCGGGCGCATGGCCCAGACGCACATGCGGACCCTGGCCGGCATCGGCAATGTCCACGTCTCGGTGGTCGCCGACCCGATCGCGGAGGCGGCCGAGCGCGGCCGGGCGATCGCGCGCGCCGACCGGGCAACCACGGACCCGTTCGCGGCGGTGGCGGCTTCCGATGTCGACGCTGTCGTCATCGTCACCCCGACCGACACGCATGCGCCGCTCCTCGAGGCCGCGATGGCCGCGGGCAAGGCGATCTGGTCGGAGAAGCCGATCGCGCAGGACCTCGGCGAGACCGGCCGGATCGTCGAGCTGTGGCGGGCGTCC
>DASVZT010000075.1:0-9930 GCA_036391495.1 Candidatus Limnocylindrales bacterium | reverse complement strand
GGCGCGGACGTGCTGATCGTCGGATCGGGACTCTTCGGAGCGGGGATGGACCTGCCGGCCGAGGTCAGCGCGATCCGCGAGCTCGCCGAGACGGCGGCCGACAGCACCGACGCCCGCGCCGAGATCGCCAAGGACGACGCGGCCGACGGCGACGATCCCGGCGTCGTCCGCGGCGTCAGCATCGATCGCGCGTGAGGGCCCTCCTCCAGCGGGCGTCCCGCGCCGACGTGCGCGTCGACGGGCGTACCGTCGGATCGATCGGTCCCGGGCTTGTCGTCCTGCTCGGTGTCGGCCCGGCGGACGACACAACCGTCGGGTCCGCACTCGCACGCAAGGTCGTCGAGCTGCGCGTCTTCCGCGACGACGAGGGCCGGACCAACCGCTCTCTCCTCGACGTGAGTGGCGAGATGCTCGTGGTCAGCCAGTTCACGCTCTTCGCCGACACGCGGCGCGGCCGGCGGCCCGGCTTCACGGGCGCAGCTGCACCGGAGCTGGCGATCGCGGAATACGAGCACTTCTGCAGGGCGGTCGAGGGACTCGGTGTCCGGGTCGCCCGGGGGCGATTCGGTGCCGAGATGCAGGTGGAGCTCGTGAACGACGGGCCGTTCACGATCTGGCTCGACACGGCCGAGCCCTGAGGAACGCGGGCGAGCGGGACCTGCCGTGAATCGAACGACCCCCGACGGGTGGTCGGGGGTCGCAGCAGTCCGCCCGGCGCTACTGGAGCGCCGCGGCCCGGGCGTCGCGATTCAGCGAGCCGACTTCGCGAGCGTGCGGCGGCAGCGCGTGCAGACGAGCGCCTTCTGCTGCACGCCGTTCTGCGTGATGACGAGCGGCTGCAGGTTGGGCAGGTAGCGGCGGTGAGCGCGGACGCGGTTCATCCCAGACGACTGGGGGTTGAAGCCGGCCATCGACTCCTTGCCGCACACGGCACAGGCACGGGCCATCGGTGGTCCTCAGGAAACTGACTGATCAGGAAGGTCGAACCCCGAAGGGTCCGAGCGGGCGCGTATCATAGCACACCGGATGCCCCGGTCGGCCCAGCGACGCCCTCCGACGCCTCAGCCCGAGAGGATCCAGCCATGAGCGAGCACCCCGCAGCGGGAGGCGCGCGCGTCTCCCGGCGCGCGCTCGTCGACATCATCCGGCCGGCCGTCGCCGGGAGCTACGGCGTGACGGGCTTCGTCCCTCGCAGTGCCGTCGAGCGCCTGCTGGGATGGCTGCACCTCGCCGACCCCGGGATCCGCGTCGCGACGCGGCAGGGCCTCGCCATCGACCTCGACCTCACGGTCGCCTTCGGCCTGCCGGTCGCCGAGGTCGCCCGCCAGGCCGATTCCGCCGTCCGGTACGCGCTCCGGCGCGCCATCGGCCGCGACGTCGACCGCCTGACGATCCACGTCGGCGGGATGCGCTATGCCGGGGAGCAGCCACGATCCCCGTCCGCCGGGTCCTCGGACCCCTCCGCTTCGCGGGAGACGGCCGATGACGCCCGGCCGGACGACGGTCCGGCAGCCGACGCCGTTCTCACCGGGCCGGGCGGGGAGGTCGAGTGACAGGCGATCCCGTCACTCGATGACGCGACATTCCTGCGACGGCGCCGGCCTCCTGGCGAGCTTCCACGCGGCCGTCGCCAACCTCGAGGCGCACGTCGACGAGATCAACGCCCTGAACGTGTATCCGGTTCCCGACGGCGACACCGGCGCGAACATGGTCGCCACCGTGAGAAGTGCCCTGGCCGAGGCGGAGTCGGCCGAGGACGACAGCGTCGAGCGGATCGCCGCGGCCATCAGCTTCGGGGCCCTGATGGGCGCGCGGGGCAACTCCGGCGTCATCGCCTCGCAGATCGTGCGGGGCATGGCCGAGGCGATGGCCGGCAAGCGGCGCTTCAACGGGCTCGACCTGGCCCATGCCCTCTCGACCGGGACGAAGACGGCCTACGCGGCGGTGGGCAAGCCGGTCGAAGGGACGATCCTGACGGTCATCCGCGAGGCGTCGGCCGCTGCCGTGGAGGCGGCCGAGCGCGACAACGACCTCGAGGCCGTCGTGCGGGCGGCGGTCGAGGCCGCCGAGGTCGCGGTCGCCCGGACGCCCTCGCTGCTGCCCGTGCTGCGCGAGGCGGGTGTCGTCGACGCCGGCGGCCAGGGCCTGTACCGGCTCATGCAGGGCGCCTACAGCTACCTGCGGCAAGGCTCGGAGGATGTGGCCGCCCCGGTGCATGCGCCGGCGGACTCCCCGGCGGCGGTGCCCGGGCCTCCGGCCTCGACGCTCGTGCCCCACGCCGACGAGGGCTACGGCTACGAGACGATGTTCCTCGTGCGGCCGGCGCCGGGTGGCGCACTCGACCTCGACGCGATCCGGGCGCACCTGTCGCAGATCGGCGAATCCGTCCTCGTCGCCGGGGATGCCCGTGGCGCGAAGATCCACGTCCACGGCCGGCGACCCGACGAGGCGCTCGCCTACGGGCTGTCGATCGGCAGGCTGAGCCGGATCAGCATCGAGAACCTCGACGGCCAGGTCGAGAGGGTCCGCGAGCGCCCTGCGGTCCATGTCGCCGGCACGGGTCACGGCGGGGAGTCGGCACCGGGCGAGGCGCCAGGAGCGATCGCCGTCCCGTCCGCGTCGAACGGCCACCACCGATCGCTCGCCGTGGTCGCCGTCGCGGCCGGTGACGGGCTGGCCTCGGTCTTCGAGTCGTTCGGCGTCGCCGCGATCGTCCGCGGCGGACAGGGCGCCAACCCGAGCACCGGGGAGCTCCTCGCGGCCATCGAGACGATCGACGCCGACGAGATCCTTCTCCTGCCGAACAACCCGAACGTGGTCCTCGCCGCGAGGCAGGTCGCGGAGATGACGCGTCGCCGGGTGCGCGTCGTGCCGACCCGCAACGCCGCGGAGGGCGTGGCCGCGCTCCTGGCGCTCGACCCGTCGGCGGATGCGGGCGAGAACGCGGAGCCGATGCTCAGTGCGGCCCGCGCGACGCAGACGCTCCAGGTGACCGAGGCGGTGCGGGACGCGAAGATCGCCGGCAAGCGGGTCAAGAAGGGTCAGACGATCGTCCTCGATCCCGACGACGGCCTCGTGGCCGTCGATTCGGACCGCGAGAAGGCCCTTCTCCGCGCGGTCGAGAGCTTCACGCCGGGCTTCGAGCTCGTCACTCTCTACTACGGTGACGGCGCGGACCTCTCCGAGGCGGAGGCGGTGGCGAAGCTCGTCGCGACGTGGCGCCCCGAGCTCGAGGTCGAGGTCGTCCACGGGGGCCAGCCGCACTACCGGTACCTGATCGCTGCGGAGTAGCGTGCCAGAGCCCTCCCGATCCGTCCCGGGCTCCGTCCCTCGGCCGCGTCCTCGGGGCTCGAGCCGCCAGGCCGTACCCGCCACCGATCCGCTCGACCGGTCGCTGGCGCTCAGCGGGTTGCCCGGTGCGGCCACCCTCGCGCGGGCGCTGCGGCGGCTCGACGTGACGAACGTCCGCCAGCTCCTCTTCTACCTGCCGCGCCGCTACGAGGACCTGCGCCGCATGTCCACCCTGGCGGAGCTCGTCCGCACCGAGGAGGGGAGCGTCGTCAGTGCCCGCGTCCAGGTGCGCGACCTCCGTGTCGAACAGACGTTCCGGCGCCGCGTCCAGCGCACGACCGCGTTCCTCACCGACGGGACCGGTGAGGCCGAGGCGACGTGGTTCGGCCGGCGGTTCATCGAGCGGCGGCTCCACGACGGGGACTGGCTCGTCGTCAGCGGCAAGGTCAAGCGCCGCGGCTGGGTGACCGTGTTCGACAACCCGGAGTTCACGCGGGACGACGGGGCCGCCGTCCTCCATGCCGGGCGCATCGTGCCCGTCTACCGGCTGACCGCCGGCCTGACCGTCGCCCGGCTGCGCTCGGCCGTCCGCGCGGCCATCGACCGGTTCGGCGTCGATTACCCGGAGTACCTGCCCGGGACGATCCGTGAGCAGGAGTCCCTGCTGCCGATCGCGACGGCGATCGAGGCCGCCCATTACCCGGACACGCCGGAGGCGAAGGACGCGGCGCTGTGGCGCCTCGCCTTCGACGAGCTGCTGGCGCTCCAGGTCGGGATGGTCGCCCGGCGGCGAGAGCGCGGCCGCGAGCGACCGCCCCGGGTCGCGGTCTCGGCCGAAGAGGATCGTTCCTTGCGGGCCGCGGTGACGGACGTGCTGTCGCGGACCCTCGGCCGCGAGATCGCCCTGACGCCTGACCAGTCGACGGCGATCGACGCGATCCGGGCCGACCTCGGCGGCAGGGAGCCGATGCTGCGCCTCCTTCAAGGCGACGTCGGGTCGGGCAAGACGGCCGTCGCGGCGTATGCGCTCGCCGCCGCTGCGCGCGCCGGCCTCCAGGGCGCGCTGCTCGCGCCGACGGATCTCCTGGCCCGGCAGCACGCCGCCACGATCGGCGACCTGCTGGAGCCGCTCGCCGTCCCGGTCACGCTCCTGACCGGGTCGCTGACCGGCGAGGGG
Source organism: Candidatus Limnocylindrales bacterium (assembly GCA_036391495.1). Lineage (GTDB taxonomy): Bacteria > Chloroflexota > Limnocylindria > Limnocylindrales > CSP1-4 > DASVZT01. Next base: position 5,462 of record DASVZT010000075.1, on the reverse strand, counting down.
ACGCGGGCGAGCCTCGGGGCCATCGCCGACGGGCGCGCCGGGGTCGTCGTCGGGACGCACGCGCTCATCCAGGCGCGGGTCACCTTCGCCCGCCTCGCCCTGGTCGTGATCGACGAGCAGCACCGTTTCGGCGTCGGTCAGCGCGGGGAGCTCGAGGCGAAGGCCGGCGGCGTCGCGCCCCACGTCCTGCTGATGACCGCCACGCCGATCCCGCGGACGCTCGGGCAGGTGCTCTACGCCGATCTCGACGTCTCGGACCTGCGCACCGCGCCCGAGGGACGCCTGGCGGTGCGGACGGCGATCAGGCGACCGACCGAGCTCGACCGCCTGTGGGCGTTCGTGCGGGAGGAGGCCGCGGCCGGTCACGCGACCTTCGTCGTGGTGCCCGCGATCGAGGAGACCGACGACGATGCGACCGTGGCGGCCGAGTCCGAGCACCGGCGCCTCGGGGAGGTCCTGGCCCCGCTCAGGGTGGGACTCGTCCACGGGCGGATGAAGGCCTCGGAACGGGATCGCGAGGTCGGGCGGCTGCGCGACGGCGATCTCGACGTCCTCGTCGGGACGACGGTCCTCGAGGTCGGCGTCGACGTCCCGCGCGCGACAGTCATGGTGGTAGAGGGCGCCGATCGATTCGGCCTCTCGCAGCTCCATCAGCTCCGTGGACGCGTCGGTCGCGCGACTGTCCAGTCCTACTGCGCGCTCGTCTCGGACGCCGCCGAGGGAACGGTCGGCTGGGAGCGGCTTCGCGCGGTCGAACGGACGACCGACGGGTTCGCGCTCGCCGAGGCGGACTTCGAGCTGCGCGGCGAGGGCGACGTCCTCGGCCTCGTCCAGAGCGGCCTGCCGCGCCTGCGGGTCGCCTCCCTGCAGGATCCCGCCCATCGCCGGCTGGCGGCCGCCGCCCGCAGCCACGCCGAGGCCCTGGTCGATCCGTCCGGCAAGCTCGTCCCTGGCGCCGGGGCCCTGGCGCGCGAGCTCGAGATCGGCTGGCTCGCCACCGTCCGGGCGGCCGAGCCGGCCGCCGCGAGCTGAGCCGACGCCGGTGAGCCATGACGCAGGCCGCGTCATCGCGGGCAGCGCCCGTGGCATCCGCCTCGTCGCGCCCGGCGAGGGGACGCGCCCGTTCGCCGATCGCGTCAAGCAGACCCTCTTCGCGATCCTGGAGCCCGACCTCCGGGGAGCCGCCGTCCTCGACCTGTTCGCCGGCAGCGGCGCAGGCGGGATCGAGGCGCTCTCGCGGGGCGCGGCCCGGGCGACGTTCGTCGAGCGGGACCGCGGCGCCGTCAGCGCCATCGAGGAGAACCTCAGCCGGGCGCACGTCGTCGAGCGCGCCCTCGTCCAGCGCTCCGACGCGGTCTCCTGGCTCGCGTCGGACGCGGCGGTCGGGCCACCGGCGGGTGGGCCCTTCGACGTCGTCCTCCTCGATCCGCCATACGCCGCCCCGGGCGAGATCCACGCCGCGCTCGCGCGACTCGGGACGGGACGCGTCCTCGCGCCCCGCGCCCGTGTCGTCGTCAAGCACTTCTGGCGGGAGGCGCTCCCGGGGGCCGTCGGGCTGCTAGCATCCGAGCGCGACCGCCGCTTCGGGGAGACGACGCTGACGTTCTACCGGGCCGGCACGGACGCGCCTGGGACCGAGGGCGGAGTGGAGGAGGAGCCATGAGCGTCGCCGTCTACCCCGGCTCGTTCGACCCCGTGACTCTCGGCCACCTCGATATCGTCGAGCGTGCGGCGGCGGTCTTCGACCGCCTGATCGTCGCGGTCCTGGCCAATCCGCGGAAGAGCCCGCTCCTCTCCGTCGACGAACGCATCACGATCATCCGCGCCGCCATCGCGGAGCTGCCGGGCGACCTCCGTTCGCGCGTCTCGGTCGAGGCCTTCGACGGGCTGACGGTGTCCTTCTGCCGGGCGCGGGACGCGCGCTCGATCGTCCGGGGGCTGCGCGCCGTCTCGGATTTCGAGACCGAGCTCCAGCTCGCGCACAACAACCGCCGGCTCGCGCCCGAGGTCGACACGGTCTTCTTCATGACGGCGATCGAGCACGGCTACCTCAGCTCGAGCCTCGTCAAGGAGATCGCCTCGTTCGGGGGCGACGTGTCCGGGATGGTCCCCGGGCGGGCGCTCGCCGCACTTCGGGAACGGTTCGGGCGCTGAGCGTCCCGACCCTTCCGGCGCGCCCTCGCGCGGTGCCATAATCGCGCCGACGGCGCCGGACGGCGCGACCGAGGAGGGCCGGTCCCATCGACATCATCTTCCTCGTCGAGCGGCTGGAATCCCTGATCGCCGACGGCAAGCGCCTCCCGCTGACGAACAACGTCGTGGTCGACCAGGCGGCGGCGCTCGACCTCATCGACCAGCTCCGCGTCGCGGTCCCGGAGGAGGTCAGGGCGGCGAAGCGGATCAACGCCGAGGGCGAGCGCATCATCGACAAGGCCCAGGAGGAGGCCGAGCGAACGATCGCCCGCGCCCAGGAGCAGGCGGCGTTCCTCATCGAGGAGCGTGGCCTGACCGAGGAGGCGCGCCGGGAGAGCGCGCGGCTCCTCGGTCGAGCGGAGGCGGAGGCGGCCGAGGTGCGTCGCGGGGCCGACGAGTACGCCGCGGCTGTCCTCATCGGGCTCGAAGGCGATCTCGTCAAGACGCTCCAGAGCATCAAGCGGGGAGTCGAGCTGCTCGACGAGCGGCGCGCGGCCCTCGCCGCCGGGGAGGAGCCGGAGGCGGCGCGGGACGAGGCGGACGAGGGGCTCGAGGGAGAGGTGGCCGAGGAGCCGGAGGAGGTCGCCCCGCGCGGGAGACGCCGGTGACCGGCCCCGCCGGCGACGTCCTCGTCTACAACGTCGCCCGGCTGCTCACCGAGGCCCCGGGATCGTCACGCACGGTCCGGGTCGCGGGCGTCATGCTGAACCTCGGAGCCGACATCGAGCTGGCCGATCCGCTCGAGGGCGACGTGCGCATCGCCCGCACGAACCGCGGCGTCCTCGTGACAGGCCGCCTGACCACCAGCCTGTCGGAGTCGTGCAGCCGCTGCCTCCGCTCGATCGAGGTGCCGATCGACATCGCGCTCGAGGAGGAGGTCCTGCCGAGCATCGACATCGTGACGGGCCTGCCCGTCGACGAGAGCGTCGAGCCGGACGTCGCGCGGTTGACCGACCACCACGAGCTCGATCTCGAACCCCTGCTGCGCGAGGCGATCCTGCTCGCCGAGCCGATCGCGCCGCTCTGCCGCCCGGACTGCCCGGGCCTGTGCGTCGTGTGCGGTGAGGACCTCTCTGTGGGTGACCACGCGCACGACGAGGCCCCCATCGATCCACGACTCGAAGCGCTGCGCGCCTTTCGCCGCGACGACGAGGCCGAGAACCGGTAAACTCGCCCGTCGGCCCCCCGTCGATCCTCGACGGGAGCCGACGACGCACGACGAGACGTCCAGCACGAGCGTCCACGACGGATCGCTCGATCGACGCGATCCGATCGGAGGAAGAAGCGACCATGGGAGTGCCGAAGCGGCGGGTCTCCCACGCCCGCCAGGGTGACCGCCGAAGCCATCACGCCATCTCGACCCCCGTCCTCGAACAGTGCCCGCACTGCCACGAGCCGAAGCTCCCGCACCGCGCGTGCCCGACCTGCGGCTACTACGGTGGCCGTCCGACACTCGAGCTCAAGACGAAGACGGACGAGTCGGCCTCCTGACGACGTGGACCCGACCTCGGTCCGCTCGCTCCAGGGAGGGCGTGTCCGCGTCGCGGTCGACGCCGTCGGCGGCGACCATGGACCGGCCGAGGTCGTCCCGGGCGCGCTGCAGTTCGCGCGGGAGCATCCTGCCGACGAGGTGATCCTCGTCGGCGACGAACGCGTCGCCTCCATCGGCGGGAGCCTGCCGTCGAACGTCCGCATCGTGCATGCGAGCCAGGTCGTCGACATGCACGAGGCGCCGGCCCTCGCGCTGCGCGAGAAGAAGGACTCCTCGATCCTTGTCGCCATGGGCCTGGTGCGGTCCGGCGAGGCCGACGCCGTCGTCACGGCGGGCCACACGGGTGCCGGGATGGCGGCGGCGGTGCTGAAGCTCGGCCGCCTGCCCGGCGTCGACCGCCCCGCGCTGGCGATCCAGATGATCACCGAGTCAGGCCCGTTCGTCCTCCTCGACATCGGGGCGAACCCGGACTCGACGGCCGAGAACCTCTACCAGTACGCCCACATGGGGGCGATCTTCGCGGAGAAGGTGCTGGGCGTTCCCCGGCCACGCGTGGCGCTCCTGTCGATCGGCGAGGAGAAGGGCAAGGGTGACGCGCGCATCCAGCGCGCGACCGAGCTGCTCGACGAGTCGTCGCTCCGTTTCCTCGGCAACGTGGAGGGCAAGGACCTCGTCCGCCATGCCGCAGACGTCGTCGTGTGCGACGCGGTCCTCGGCAACGTCACGATCAAGTTCTTCGAGGGGCTCTCCGGGTTCATCTTCGACCTCATCCGCGGCGAGTTCCGCCGACCGCCGCGCGGGCCGATCGCCTATGCCCTCATGAAGCCCGGGCTCGACCGGATCCGCGAGATCTTCGACTACGAGCGGCTCGGCGGCTCACCCCTCCTCGGCGTCCGAGGAACGGTGATCATCACCCACGGTCGGGCACGGCGGCGGATGATCTCGTACGCAGTGGGCGTCGGTGCGGCGGCGGCGCGCGCCGGCATCCCGGAGCTCATCACCGAGGCATTCCGCCAGCCGGCAGCCGGTGTGGACGCGCAGACGCAGGCGGCGCAGACGCAGGCCTCGCGATGAGGGCGCCGGAGCTCGTCGTCACGCGGGCCGTCGTCGAGGACATGGTCCGCCTCGCGGCCGAGGAAGTGCCGGGCGTCCTCCGGGTCGGTCGGGGCGGGCCCCCCTGGGACAGCGCGTTCCGTGGCGCCGCGGTGCGCGTCCGCCTCGAAGCGGGCCGGGCGACGGTCCACGTCGTCCTGATCGCCCGCCCGAGCCACTCGCTCGTCACCGTGTCGTCGCAGGTCCGGGCCGCCGTGACGTCGGCCTGCGAGCGCCTGCTCGGCCTCGACGCCGCGTCGGTCTCCGTTCTCGTCGACGGTGTCGGCGGCTGACCGCGCCCGCTCGCGGCGGGCGGCGCGCCGGCTCGCGCTCGCGTCGCTCTTCGAGGCCGACTTCGGTCAGCGAACGGCCGGCGCCATCCTCGAACGGCACCTGGCGGAGTCCGAGGCCGACCCCGACACCGCCGAGCATGCCCGTCACCTGGTGGCCGCCGTCGTCGAGCACCGCGCCGACATCGACGCGGAGATCGAGCGCCTGGCGCCCCGCTATCCCGTCGTCCAGCTCGCCCGGATGGACCGCGCGTTGCTCCGTTGCGGCATCGGCGAGGTGCTACACTCCGCGACGCCGACCCGGGTGGCGATCGCCGAGTGGGTCGAGCTGGCACGGATCTACAGCGGGGACCCGGCTCGCCGCCTCCTGAACGGAGTGCTGGGTCGAATCGAGG
>DASVZT010000074.1:0-4851 GCA_036391495.1 Candidatus Limnocylindrales bacterium | reverse complement strand
TGGTCACCCGACTCCCGAGGCGGCTGAACATCTGGGCCAGCTCGACGGCGACGTAACCGCCGCCCAGCACGACGAGCGACGCCGGGAGCTCGGTCAGCCGGGCCTGCTCGTCGGCGTCGAGCAGGTCGCTGGTCAGGTACGAGACGTCGTCCAGGCCGGGGATCGGCGGGACAGCCGGGCGGCTGCCGGTAGCGACCAGGACCCGGTCCGCGGCGACCTCGCGCGCGGCGCTCGCCCGGTCGACGACTCGGACCGTGTGCGCATCGATGAAGGCGGCGTCGCCCTCGAAGAGCTCGAGACCAGGGATGTCGCGGGCCACGCTGTCGTACTTCCGGCCGCGGAAGTCGCACACGAGATCGTCCTTCTGGGCGACCAGGGCTCCGAAGTCGACCTCGATGCTGGCCGGCGCCAGGCCGGCATAGCGCGGGTGGGCCGCCTCGTGGACGACCCGGGCGGCGTCGATCAGGTTCTTCGAGGGCAGGCAGCCGCGGTTCACGCAGGTGCCACCGAGCGTGCGGCGCTCGACCATGGCGACACGCGCCCCGAGATCGGCCGCGCGGATCGCTGCGGCGAAGGCCGTCGACCCCGACCCGAGGATCAGCAGGTCGAAGGGATCACTCATGTCGATCGGTCGGGAGCCGAGGTTCGGCCCGACGCCGAGGTTCGGCCCGGCGCCGTCGCTCGAACGCGTTGTACTGGCCCACGGCGCGCACGGCCGCAGACAGCGCCGCCGAATCGACGTCCGGCCGTGCGGTCACGACCGCGCTCCGTGTCGCCATGTCCACCTCCGCCGCCTCGACGCCCGGCACGGACGCCAGCGCCTCCGTCACGTGTGCGACGCAGTCGTCACAGGTCATGCCGCCGACGCCGAGGTCGATGTACACGATGGGAGTGGGAGTGGTCATCGCGCCGGTCCTTTCGATCGCTGTCACGAGATTTGTATACCACTTTCCGTATGTGAGGTCCACCACGCGCGAGCCCTTCGCAGCGACGTGCCTCCGGACCGCATATGCCAACCGGCATCTATCCGCGGTCGGGCGTCGGACCGAGAATGCGGCGAACGCGCCGCGACGGAGTGGCCGCGAAGGAGACAGCGTGGACCGGCTGACGACGCTCATGGCCGAGACGGCGGACCTCCTGGGACAGCCCGCCCGTATCGGGATCGTCGAGGTGCTCTCCGACGGACCCGCCACCGCTCGCGAGATCGCCGCGCGGCTCGACCTCTCCCCGGGCGTCGTGGCGGACGAGCTGCTCGTCCTCGTCGTCGCCACGATCGTCCGGGCCGACGCGGACGAGCGCTTCGCCCTGACCGATCCGGACGTCGCGTCCGCCTGCCGCACGATCCGGTCCGTGCTCCGAGGTCGCCTCGCCTCGCTCGAGACGCTGGCCGACCTGACGCTCGAAGGCCGCGCGCACCTGTAGCGAGGCAGCCTCGACAGCGCCCGTCGACGCCGTCGAGCGGCAGCAGACCCGTTCCGGCGCCCCCGCTTCGGGCTATGCTGGGTGGCGGCGGCACCCTGGCGGGTGGGCGTGACCAACGGCACTGGCAGACCTGGCGCCGCCTCCCATCTACTCAGGCCGGGTGCGTCCAAGCGCTCGCGGCGGCCGACCGCACAGCGGCACGCCGACCAGTCGATCCAGTCCGAGGAGGGTCCAGTTTCGTGCTCACTCTCAGATCGCGTGGGATCGTGACCCTCGCAGCAGTCAGCCTGGTGCTGGCGGCGTGCTCCAGCGGTGCGGCGACGTCCGCACCGGCCGCCTCGACGGGCGAGAGCCCATCCGCCCCGGCCGAGTCGGCGTCGGCGGCGGCCAGCCCGGCAGCGTCCGTCGACGCGAAGACGGCGACGTCGGCTGCCGACTTCGGCGGTGTCGACGCCGTCTGCGCGGCGGGCAAGGCCGAGGGCCAGGTCAACCTCATCGCGACGCCGCCCGACTGGGCGAACTACGGGCAGATGATCACCGACTTCCAGAACAAGTACGGGATCAAGGTCCAGTCCGATCAGCCCGACGCCGACAGCCAGACCGAGATCAACACCGCCAAGCAGCTGGCCGGGACCGGTCGCCAGCCCGACATCTTCGACCTCGGCACCGTCGTCGCACTGTCGAACACCGACGTGTACGCCCCCTACAAGCCGGCCACCTGGGCTGACATCCCCGACGTCAACAAGGAGCCGACCGGGCTCTGGATCAACAACTACACCGGCTTCGAGACGATCGGCTACGACGCCAAGCTCGGGACGATCTCGAAGGTCGCCGACCTCGCCGACCCGAAGTACAAGGGCAAGGTCGCGCTCAACGGCGATCCGCTCAAGGCGTCCGCCGGCTTCAACGGCGTCGTCATGGCGGCCGTCGCCAACGGCGGCTCGGCCGACAACATCGCCCCCGGCGTCGATTTCATGAAGAAGCTCGCCGACATGGGCAATCTCCTCCCGGTCGACCCGAACCCCGCGACCATCGCATCCGGCCAGACGCCGATCGTCATCGACTGGACGTACAACAACGCGGCGCAGACCAGCGAGCTCAAGCCGAAGGGAATCGACTGGAAGGTCGTCGTCCCCTCCGACGCAGCCCCGGTCGCTTCCTACTACAACGAGGCGATCAACAAGGACGCCCCGCATCCGGCTGCCGCGCGCTGCTGGGTCGAGTACGTCTTCTCGGACGCCGGCCAGAACACCTGGCTGAAGGGCTTCGCCCTCCCGGTCCGCCTCGCCGCGATGCAGAAGGCCGGGACGCTCGACCAGGCCGCCCTGAGCGCCATCAACCCGCCGACGACCCCGCCGGTCCAGCTGACGCCGGACCAGATCACGAAGGCCAAGGCCTACCTCACCGACAACTGGAAGTTCATCACCATCAAGTAGGACCACTGCACACGTCGACGCGAGGCGTCCCGTGACCGAGCCGTCGGTCATCCCGCCCGTGTCGTCAAACGCATCGGCAGCCGGCCCCGCGACTCGCGGGGCCGGCTCTCGCCGCCTGCGCGGGGCGAAGAACTACATCGCGCTCATCCCGTTCCACGCGTACGTCGCGCTCTTCCTCATCTTTCCGACGCTGATCGTCACGGTCGGCGCGCTCACCACGGCCCAGGGCGTCCCGACGCTCGAGAACGTCGGGCGGATGTTCACCGACGAGGTGTTCGTCGGCGCCTTCGTCCGCTCGCTCCAGCTCGCCGTCGCGACCGCGATCGCCGGCGCGATCGTCGGGGCGCTCCTCGCCTGGGCGGTCGTCTCGGGCAACCCGAACGGGCTCCTTCGCCAGCTCGTCGTGGCCGCGTCCGGCGTCCTCGCCCAGTTCGGCGGCGTCATGCTCGCGTTCGCATTCCTCGCGACCTTCGGCTTCAACGGGCTCGTGACCGTCCTCTTCAAAGACGTCCTGCAGGTCGACATCCTGTCGGACGCGTCCTGGCTGTACAGCCTCCTCGGGCTCGCCGTCGTCTACACGTACTTCCAGATCCCGCTCATGCTGATCGTCTTCCTGCCGTCGCTCGACGGCCTGCGACAGGAGTGGTACGACGCGTCGGCCAGCCTCGGGGGAGGCAGCTGGTCGTTCTGGCGGCACGTCGGCGGCCCGATCCTCGCGCCGTCGTTCCTGGGCGCCCTGCTGCTCCTGTTCACGAACGCCTTCTCGGCCTACGCGACGGCCGCCGCCCTCATCAGCCAGGGGAGCCCGATCATCACGCTGCAAATCGCCGGCCAGCTCCAGAGCGAGATCGTCCTCGGGCAGGAGAACGTCGGAAAGGCCCTCGCGCTCGGCATGATCGTCATCGTGTCCCTCGTCATGGGCCTCTATGCGCTCATCCAGCGCCGCGCCTCGCGGTGGGTCCGGTGACGGAGCGGCGGGAAACGGTGCTGGACGCTGCGGCACCCGCCTCACCTGCCCCACCCTCGGCCGCGGACGTGGCCGCGGACGTGGCCGCCATCCCGCCCCGTGGCGCGGGCCGCGGCAGGCGCCGACCGCCGCTGCAGACCGCGGCACGGGTCGCGATCCTCGTCATCGCCCTCGGCTACCTCGTCCTGCCGCTGCTGGCGATGCTCGAGTTCTCGACCCGCGGCGACTACGGCAGCCGGAGCCTCCAGTCGTTCGCGGCGATCTTCTCCTACCCGGACCTCATCGACGGCATCACGACGTCGCTCGAGATCTCGGTCCTGACGGTCGTCGGGATGCTGCTCCTGCTCGTCCCGACGATGGTCTGGACGGTCGTCCGCGTGCCGCGGATGCGTCGCGTCGTCGAATTCCTGTGCCTGCTGCCGCTGGCGATCCCGGCCATCGTCATCGTGGTCGGCATCGGCCCGATCTACCAGTGGATGGGCCAGCACCTGGGCGCGTTCGGCGCGTCGCCGCTGACGCTGACGTTCATCGACATCGTCCTCGTCCTGCCGTACGCCTATCGCGCCATCGACTCCGGGCTGCGGAGCGCGGACGTCGCCACCCTCGCCGACGCGGCACGCAGCCTCGGCGCCGGCTGGCCGCGAGCGATCCTGCAGGTCATCGTCCCGAACATCCGCGGCGGCATCCTGTCCGCGTCGGTCCTGGCGATCGCCCTCGTCCTCGGCGAGTACACGATCTCCTCGCTGCTATCGTTCAACACGCTCCAGGTCGTCATCTACCTGCTCGGGAAGCGCGACGCGTTCGTGTCGGTCGCCGTCTCCTTCTCCGCGCTGATCTTCGCCTTCGTCCTGCTCATGGCGATCGCCCATTTCGCGCCGGGCGCCGGGGAACGCGCCCAGCGACCCGTGGAGGAGGAGACCGCAGCATGACCGCCCCGCTCGCCGCACCCGCCGGGACCGGCCATGGCGTCGCCGTCCAGTTCCAGGACCTGCACCGCTGGTATGGACCGGTCCACGCGCTCGACGG
>DASVZT010000073.1:0-6733 GCA_036391495.1 Candidatus Limnocylindrales bacterium | reverse complement strand
CAGATGCAGAGATCGCCATTCCGGGCCGTCGCGGCCCTCATCCTCGTCGTCGTCATCGGACTGGTCGTCTTCGGCGCATACCAGGCCGGGCTGGCCGTCGGTGCCGGAGCGCCGGCGGTGGCTGGCGGAGCGTCGGCGGCTTCAGGCGCTGCCCCGTACGGCATGCACTTCTGGGGCTATGGCTGGGGCTGGGGCTTCCCGTTCTTCTTCCACCCCTTCGGCTTCTTCTTCGGCCTGTTCTTCCTGTTCCTTGTCCTGTGGCTCGTGCGGGCGCTCTTCTGGGGCGGTCGTGGACATCGCGCCGACTGGCACGGGTCATGGGAGGATCGCCGACGCGAGGCGTTCGAGGCCTGGCATCGCGACGCCCACGCTCGCGGTGAGTCCCATGGCCACGACGCCGAGGGCCACGACGCCCAGGGCCACGACGCGCCCCCGCCGACCGATCGGACCGACCGGCCGGGCAGCGGTCCGACCGCCTGAGATGACCAGGTGCGGGCGGCCGCGATGAGGACGATCCTCGTCGTCGACGACGAGCCGAAGATCGTCGCGATCGCCCGCGACTACCTGGAGCACGCCGGGTATGCCGTCGCCACCGCGGCGACGGGCGAGGACGCCCTCGCGTCGATCCGCGGGAAGCGCCCCGATCTGGTCGTCCTCGACCTGGGTCTGCCCGGCGCCGATGGTCTCGACGTGACCCGCGAGATCCGGCGCGACTCCGAGCTCCCGATCGTCATCCTGACCGCGCGTGACGACGAGGTCGACAAGCTCCTCGGGCTCGAGCTCGGCGCCGACGACTACATCACCAAGCCCTTCAGTCCACGGGAGCTCGTCGCTCGCGTCCGCGCCGTCCTGCGCCGGTCCGAGCGACGGGAGGATCGCGCCGCCGCCGACGTCCTCGCGGCCGGCGACGTCGTTGTCGACGTCCCGCGGATGCGGACGACAATCGCTGGACGCCCGGTCGAGCTGACGGCGACGGAGTTCGGATTGCTGGCGACCCTCGTGCGCCGGCCGGGCCGCATCTTCACGCGTGCTCAGCTCCTCGAGGTGCTGCGCGGGATCGCCTTCGAGTCGTACGAGCGCGCGATCGACACGCACATCAAGAATCTTCGCCGCAAGATCGAGCCGGACCCGCCGCGGCCGCGCTACATCCTGACGGTCTATGGAGTCGGGTACCGGTTCGCGGACGACGACGCGTGAGCGGGCCGTCCGATCGCTGGGCCGGGCCGTCCGATCGCTGGCCCGGGCCATCCGATCGTTGGGTTGGGCCGTCCGACCGCTGGGCCGGGCGGCCGCCCTGGGCTCGCCGCCGGCGCCATCGCGGCGGGTTCGGATGCCTCTTCCTCGTCCTCTTCGTGCTCGTCGGATGGCCGCTCGTCTTCGCGGTGACGGCCGCCCTCTCCTTCCTGGTCCGCAACGGTGGCTACCACGTCGGCCTCGTCCTCGTCGTCCTGGCCGTCGTCGTCATCGTCGCGACCGGGCGGATGTTCACCGGCACCGGTCAGACGCTCGACGATCTTGCCGATGCGTCCCGGCGCGTCGCCAGCGGCGATCTCACGGCGCGCGTCCCGGAGCCGAGCGCCGTGCCGCGGCGGCTGCGCGAGCTCGTCGCGAGCTTCCGGACGATGGTCGATCGGCTGGGCGAGGACGAGCGGCAGCGGCGGCGTCTCCTCGCGGACGTCAGCCACGAGCTGCGGACGCCGCTCGCCGTGGTCCAGGGGAGCGTCGAGGCGATGCTCGACGGCGTCCATCCCGCCGACGAGGCGCACCTGCGCGCCGTCCTGGCCGAGACCGAGGTCCTTTCGCGGCTCGTGGACGACCTCCGGACCGTCACGCTGTCCGAGAGCGGGACCCTCGCTCTCCACCCGGAGCCGACCGACCTGGTCGTCATCACCGGCGAGCTCGAGGCCTCGTTCCGGGCCCGTCTCGATACCGCCGGCGCAAGCCTGTCGATCGAGGCCTCGGACGACCTCCCGCTGCTCTTCGTCGATCCCGTGCGGACGCGCGAGGTGCTGGCGAACCTCGTCGGCAATGCGCTCGATCATGCCGGCAGCGGGGTACGGATCGCGATCACGGCCCGGGCCGTCCCCGGTACGGCATCGGTGGAGATCAGCGTCTCCGACGACGGCCCGGGGATCGCGCCGGAGCTGCTCCCGACACTCTTCGACCGCTTCGTCAAGTCGCCGGCCTCGCGCGGCTCGGGGCTGGGCCTCGCCATCGCGCGCAACCTCGTTCTCGCACAGGGCGGCGCAATCGAGGTGGCCAGCCGGGTAGGGGAGGGAACGGCGTTCACGATCCGGCTGCCGGCGGCCACTCCTGAGCTGTAGGGGAGAGCGCTATCGGTGGTGGGCGCACCGCCGGGCCGGCGGTGGGGGTGCCGGCCGGGCCCGCGGTGGCGGGTGCCGGCCGCCGCGCGCGCTTGCCGGTGTCGGCCGCCGCGCGCGCCGCCTACGCTACGCACTTGCGTAATCTCGGGCAGAGCCACTCTTATGCGACTGGTCGCCGAGGTCCGCCCGTCGCAGGGCGTCCGCTGATTCGATCCTCGGAGAGCAGCCGCCTCTTCGCTGCGGGATTCGTTGCCAAACACGTCTCGGAGTGACGGCGGGGAGATGGTGACTCGCATAAGGATCGTGACTGCCGAGATTACGCAGGCCGCGAGGGAAGCGGAGGCCGCGAGGAAAGCGGGGGCCGAACGGGCGGGCGACGGCGGCACCGGTGGCACCGGCGGCACTGGCGGCACTGGCGGAGAGACCCCCGCCCTCCCGTGCTACCCTACGAGCGTCCCTTGAAGCCGGTCCCGTGAGGCCGGCGCGACCGGTCCCGTGAGGCCGGAAGGAGGCCGTCGATCGTGCGTGCGCCCGCCCGCTGCCACCCGCCAGGTGGTCCGCTGTCGACCTGTTCCTCCTCCCTCCCGGTGCCGTCGACCCCGTCGTGACCCATCCCCCGGTCCCCTTTGCGAGCGCGATCGTCGACCCGCGCGTCGGGGACCATGGCCCGGCCCTCCTGGCGCTCGCCGACGGGACCGTGTTCCCCGGGATCGCCTTCGGGGCGCCGATTTCTGCCGGTGGGGACCTGGTGGTCAACACGAGCCAGACCGGCTACCAGGAGGTCTGCACCGACCCGTCGTACGCCGGGCAGGTCGTCGTCATGACCTATCCGCTCATCGGCAACTACGGGCGGATCCGCGAGGACGACCAGTCGGAGCACCCCTGGCTCCGTGCCCTCGTCGTCGCCAACGCGACGGCGGCCGTCGGCGACCAAGCCGGCCAGCTCGCCGCGCTGCTCCGCGACGAGGAGATCCCGGCGATCGCGGGAGTCGATACGCGTGCGCTGGCCCGCCACCTGCGGGCGCACGGCTCGATCCCCGGCATCGTCACGGCGCCGGGCGCGGTCGACTCGGAGGCGGCCGTCGAGGCGGCCCGCGCGCTGCCACGCTGGGAGGACCAGGACTTCGTCGCGCAGGTGTCGCCGGCGGCCTCACGGGACATCGGCGACCCCGGCGATGCCGGACCGCTCGTCGGCATCGTCGACTACGGACTCAAGGCGAACATCGTGCACAGCCTGCGCCGGCGGGGTGTCCGGATCCGCATCCTCCCGCACACCGTCACCGCGGACGACGCGCTGGCGCCCGAGATCGACGGGCTCATCCTCTCGCCCGGTCCCGGTGACCCGGCCCGGCTCGACGGTCCCGTCGCCCTTGCCCGCGCCGCGATCGATGACGGCCGGCCGCTCCTCGGCATCTGCCTCGGCCACCAGGTCGTCGCCCGCGCCGCGGGGGCCGAGACCCGCCGGCTGCGGTTCGGCCATCACGGCGCGAACCACCCGGTCCGCGATACCGTCTCCGGCCGCGTCCAGGTCACCGCGCAGAACCACGAGGTCACGGTCGTCGGCGAGTCCCTGCCCCCCGGCGGCGGCTTCGTCGTCAGCCAGGTCAATCTCAACGACGGGACGGTCGAGGGCCTCCGGCACCGCACGCTGCCGATCGAGACCGTGCAGTACCACCCGGAGGGTGCCCCCGGTCCGCTCGATGCGCTGGCGATCTTCGACCGGTTCGTCGAGGCGGCAACCGCGCACCGGGGACGCTCGTGACCTCGGAGGCCGCCCCGGCAGCGAACCGCTCGGTCGCCCCGCGTCGCGGGAAGCCAGCGTCCGTCCTCATCCTGGGCTCGGGTCCGGTCGTCATCGGCCAGGCCGCCGAGTTCGACTACGCCGGGACGCAGGCCTGCCGCGCGCTCCGGGCCGAGGGCGTCCGCACGATCCTCGTCAACTCGAACCCGGCGACGATCATGACCGACCCCCAGGTCGCCGACGTCGTCTACCTCGAACCGCTGACGGTCGCGGCCGTCGAGGCGGTCATCGCCCGCGAGAAGCCCGAGGGCCTGCTCGCCGGGCTCGGCGGGCAGACGGCGCTCAACCTGGCCGTCGCCCTCAGCCGGGCCGGAGTCCTCGAGCGTCACGGCGTGCGGCTCCTCGGGACGCCCCTCGAGGCGATCGAGATGGCCGAGGACCGCGAGCTGTTCCGCGACCTGCTCGAGCGGATCGGCCAGCCATACGCTCCGTCCGCGATCGTCGAGGGCGCGACCGCCCAGGAACGGGCGTCGTCGGCCGACGACGCGCTGGCGCAGATCGGCCTGCCTGCGATCGTCCGCCCGGCGTTCACGCTCGGCGGCACGGGCGGCGGGATCGTCGAGACGGAGGAGGCGTATCGCGAGCGGGTCCGCGCCGGCCTCCGCGCCAGCCCCATCCGCCAGGTCATGGTCGAGCGCTGCCTCGTGGGCTGGCAGGAGGTCGAATACGAGGTGATGCGCGATCACGAAGACACGTGCATCGCCGTCTGCTCGATGGAGAACGTCGACCCGCTCGGCGTCCACACGGGCGACTCGATCGTCGTGGCGCCGGTCCAGACACTGCCCGACGTCGTCCACCAGCGCCTGCGGAGCGCGGCCCTCGCCATCATCCGGGCGCTCGGCGTCGAGGGCGGCTGCAACGTCCAGTTCGCCCTGTCGCCCGATTACACGGACTACGCGGTCATCGAGGTCAACCCACGGGTCAGCCGCAGCTCGGCGCTGGCGTCGAAGGCGACCGGCTACCCGATCGCGCGCGTCGCGGCCCAGATCGCGGCCGGACGGACGCTCGCCGAGATCCCCAATGTCGTGACGGGCACGACCGTCGCGGCGTTCGAGCCGGCGCTCGACTACGTCGTCGTCAAGCTGCCGCGCTTCCCGTTCGACAAGTTCCCGACCGCGGACCGCTCGCTCGGCAGCCAGATGAAGGCGACCGGCGAGGTCATGGCGATCGACCGGACGTTCGGCGCGGCGCTGAACAAGGCGCTGCGCGGGCTCGAGCAGGCCGGCGTCGGACCGCTCGCCGAGGACCCGGAATGGCGACCGATCCTCGAGTACCTGGCGGCGGTCTACGGGGTCGGGGAAGATGGCGAGCCACGTGACGAGGACGAGCCGATCCGCTGGGTCGGGCCGGACGGCGAGCTGTGCGAATCCGCGCGTCATGCCGAGCGATCTGCCGCGCCCATCGTCTTACGGCGCTTCCTCGCCCCGTCGGACTCGCGTCTCTGGCGGATCCTCGGTCTGCTTCGCCGCGGCGTGCCCGGTGCCGCCGTCTGTGCCGCGACCGGCATCTCCGCCTGGTTCGTCGCCGAGCTCGAGCGTGCGGTCGCGCTCGAACGCGCGGTCGCGACCGTCGGCCCCCGCCTCGCCCGGCCCGCGGACGCCGAGGCGATGCGTCTCCTCGCGACGGCCAAGCGCGCCGGGTTCGGCGATCGCGAGCTGGCAGGCCTCGCCGGGGTCGACCCGGAGTCGGTCCGGGCGGCGCGCCTCGCGACCGGCCTCGTGCCCGGCTACGCCATGGTCGACACGTGCGCCGCCGAGTTCGCCGCCGAGACCCCCTACTTCTACTCGACCTACGCCGCCGTGGGCAGTGCCCCGGAGGTCGCACCGATCCGCCGGCCGGCGGCGCTCGTCATCGGCTCCGGTCCGGTGCGGATCGGGCAGGGGATCGAGTTCGACTACTGTGCGGTCCAGGCCGCCGATACGCTCCGCCGCCTCGGCTGGGAAGCGGTCATGGTGAACTCGAACCCCGAGACCGTCTCGACCGATTTCGACGCCTCCTCGCGCCTCTACTTCGAGCCGCTGGACCCGGAGTCGGTGCGCAGCCTCGTCGACGCCGAGGCGGTGCCGGACGAGGTCCCGCTGCCGGCGTTCGTCCAGTTCGGCGGCCAGACGCCGCTCAACCTCGCCGCTCCGCTCGCCCGGGCCGGGGTGCCGCTCCTCGGCGCCGACCTCGAGGCGATCGACCAGGCGGAGGAGCGCACGCGGTTCGCCAACCTCCTGGACCGCCTCGGCATCCCCCAGCCCGACGGCGGGATGGCGCATTCGGTCGAGGAGGCCCTGACGATCGCCGACCGGATCGGCTACCCGGTCATCGTCCGCCCCTCGTTCGTCATCGGCGGGCTGGCCATCGACTTCTGCTACTCGCCCGACGATCTCGTGCGCCAGCTCGCCGCGGCCACGGTCGTCGACCCCGATCGCCCGGTCCGCATCGACCGCTACCTCGAGGGGACGGAAGTCGACGTGGACGCCGTCTCCGACGGGGAGGTCGTGCTCATCCCGGGGCTGCTCGAGCACGTCGAGCGCGCCGGCGTCCACTCGGGCGACTCCTACGCGGTCTACCCGGCGCCCGGCCTCGAGCGCTGGGAGGAGAAGGAGGTCGTCGACCACAC
>DASVZT010000072.1:0-3735 GCA_036391495.1 Candidatus Limnocylindrales bacterium | reverse complement strand
GGTCGACGACCTCGGCGCCGAGGCGAGCCGCCACGAGCCGGGCAATGTCCGAGCCGCCGGAGCCGAACTGGCGGCCGATGGTGACGACGGGCATGTCGACCTCCCGGAAGCGCTCGACTGGTCGAGCACGATCGTACGCCCCGCGCCCCACCCCTCGGACCCCCGAACACAGGGCCCGGCACGGAGTCTCGGGCCAACGCCCCTTCACGTCCGACACGCGCTGGACACGCGGCGGAGTCGTCCGCTGACGGTGACCGTCACGCTCCCGACCGACACTGGAGACATGAAGACCCCCGTTGTCCCCATCCCATCGCTCCGCGTCTCGGTCTCGGCGCTCGCAGGTGCCGCGGTCGCGTTGCAGGTCGCCGATCTCGCCTCCTTCCTCCTCGCGGTTCGGCTGCATCCGGTCCTCCTCGATTTCGAGATCGGGATCATCAAGACGACGTACCTCGAGGGTGGGCCCCTGGCGGCGATCGCGTTCAAGCTCGCCGGCATCGCCGTCATCCTGGCTGCGCTGGCCGTCTACGGCGGCCGCTGGACGCGGTTGATCCTGCTGGCGACCGCGGTCGTCGGGGCCGTCGGGGCATACGCCAACGTCACGTCCCTCGCGGCAGTCTCGCATCTCGTCGACTGATGGCGGATTCGACTGCTGGCGGGACTCGACTGACGCCGGGCTCCTCATCTCACGCCTGTAGCCCCTCGCAACGGGTCCGCAACACCTCTGCAAGCCCACGCGCAATGCTTCGGTGCGAGACTTCCACCCGTGTCTTCGACCCGACCTCCGCGCAGCCAGACCGTGGGGATCGAGGATCTCGGCGCAGCCGAGATCCTCTCCGCCGATCCCAACGCCGTGCTGCTCGTCGACGATGAGGGCACGATCGTCTTCGCCAACGCCGCCGCCGCCGAGCTGACCCGACATCCCGTCGAGGCGCTCGAGGGCCTCAGCGTCGACGTGCTCATACCGCGCGGGTGGCGCCGGCACACCGTCCTGGCAACCGAGAACGTCGAGGGCGCCCGCGTCCGGCGCGAGATCGTTCCGATCGAACGGGCCGACGGGTCGCAGCTTCTCGTCGAATGGAGCAACGCCCGCGTCGAGGATCCGGGCCTGACGTTCAGCGTCCTGGTCGACGTTACCCAGCGGGAAGCCGCGCAACGCCGGGTGCGAACCCTGGCCGCGATCGCGACGGCGCTGGCGGGCGCGGTGACCGAGGAGGATGTCGCCCGCATGGTGGTCGAGCACGTCGTGGACGCGCTCGGCGCGACGTCGGGTGTCGTCGGCCTGGTGACCGACGGCCATCTTCGGCTCGTCGCGGCCGTCGGCATCCCGGCCGAGCTGGCAGAACAGAAGCTCGTGTCGCTCGGGGACGACGTCCCGCTCGCCGAGGTCGTTCGGCGTCGGAGACCGATCGTCGACACGCCCCGGTCGACGACCCACGAGGGCCCGGAAGGGGCGGACGACGAGATGGACCCGCGGCTTCGCCGGGCGATCGAGGGCGACGGTGCCGCGCTCATCGTCGCGCTGCCGTTCCTCGTCGAGGGGCGGCCGGTCGGGGCCCTGTCGCTCGCGTTCGACGGATCGCAGCCCCGCCGTGACGACCTCGACTTCCTCGAGACGCTCGCCGCGAACGCGGCCCAGGCGCTCGAGCGCGCGCGACTCTTCGTTCGAGAGCGATCCGCCCGAGAGCGCGCCGCGGCATTTGCGGCGCTCAACGGCGCCGTCCTCGAGGCACGCTCACCAGCGGACGTGGGCAGCGTCCTCCTCGACGCGGCGATGCCGGCGTTCGCCGCCGTCAGCGGAGCACTGTGGCTGGTCGACCCACTCGGCGAGGCACTCGAGCTCGTCGAGGCACGAGGCTTCGCCGGGGTGCCGAACTCGCCACATCGGACGATCCCACTCGACAGCGATCTCCCGGCCGCCCGTGCCGTCCGGACGGGCGAGGGCATCCGGCTCTCGGCTCGCCCGGGGAGCACCGACCTGGGGATCGACCTGGGCACCGACGCGAACGGCGACGGCGGGCCCGAGGCGAACGGCGACGCCGGGCGTGCCGCACACCCCGACGCGGGCGCCGACACCCTGAGGGTCAGCCAGCGATCGATCGCCCGCGAGACGACCGCGACGGCCGTGGTCCTGCCGCTGACGGCGCCCGGGCGGACGATCGGAGCGCTGGGCCTGTCGTTCGAGCGTCCGACCTCGATCGGACCGACCGAGCTCGCCCAGATGCGCGGCTTCGCCGATTCCGGTGCGGCCGCGATCGCCCGTTCCGTGGCCGACGAGAAAGAGCGGCGCACCCGAAGGCTCTTCGACGCGGTCGTCGGCCAGCTGCCCGTCGGCCTGCTCGTGGCGGAGGCACCGTCGGGGCGGATCCTCTTCGCGAACGACCTCCTCGCGTCGATGCTCGGCGCCACGGTGAGCGCGATCCGCGATCTCGAGACGATCGATGCGGACGCGATCGTCGATGCGACCAACCCGGACGGGAGCCCGATCGAGCCGGACGAGCGGCCCATCGTCCGGGCAGTGCGGGAGGGCGTCACCGTCGAAGATGTCGAGACGATCGTCCAGCGGGCCGACGGATCGCGCATCGTCGCGCTGGTCTCGGCCGCGCCCGTCCGTGACATCGACGGGCGGATCGTCGCCGGCGTCTCGACCCTGCTGGACATCTCGTCCCGTGCCGAGGCCCTCGCCGCGCGGGACGCGTTCATCGGCATCCTCTCGCACGAGCTGCGGACGCCCATCACCACGATCTACGCCGGTGCCCGGCTCCTCGCGGCGCCGTCGATCGCCCTCGACCCGGAGACGCGAGCCGACGTGGCGGAGGACATCGCTGTCGAGAGCGAGCGGCTGCGACGGCTGGTCGAGGATCTCCTCGTCATCAGCCGCGTCGAGCAGGGCGCGGAGCTCGCGCGATCCGAGCCGATCCTCGTCGGCCACGTCGTCCGTGCCGTCGTCGACCACGAGAAGACACGCCGTCCCAGCCTTCGGATCCAGCTCGACGTGGAGCCCGGGCTGCCGCCGGCGAACGGCGACGACGGCTACGTGGAGCAGATCGTTCACAACCTGCTGTCGAACGCCGCGAAATACGGTCCCGCGACCGGACCGATCGAGGTCACGGTGAGGGGCGAGCCGAACGGCGTGACCGTCCGGGTCGCCGACGGGGGACCCGGCATCGAGCCCGGCGAGGAGGAGCGCGTCTTTCACCTCTTCTACCGCTCCGCGGCGACGTCGCGCCGGGCCTCGGGAGCGGGCATCGGGCTCTACACGTGCCGCACGCTCGTGTCGGCCATGGGAGGGGAGATCTGGGCCCGGCGGCGCGACGAGGGTGGGACCGAGGTCGGCTTCCGCCTGCCGCTCTTCGAGACGGAGTAGCGAATCAGCGCCTTGCGCGCCCGAGACAGCGGCGTGACATCGGGCGACGAGGGGCGTGACATCGGGCGACGAGGGGCGTGACTGAAAGCCCGGGGCGCCGTCGGTTGATGGGCGCGTCATCTCTCCGGCCCGAGGCTGGCGCCATGGAAGACCTGCTTCGCAGCTGTGGATCGTGCGGAGCCCCGCTCGAATCCCCGGCTGCAACCGTCAGCGTCGAGCGCCATCGGGCGTCGGCCGGCGAACCGATCGGCCTCCTCGAGGACGGCATGGCCCTGTGCCGTTCGTGCGCCATGGACGCGGATCGCGACTACGAGCTGCCGTCGCTGGAGTCCGCCGCCTAGGTCGAGGCGCGTCGGGGGCTGCGTGGGGCG
>DASVZT010000071.1:0-5065 GCA_036391495.1 Candidatus Limnocylindrales bacterium | reverse complement strand
TCGCTGTCGGAGTGGTGGATCGACGGCTCACTCGCGATGGACGCGGGCGGGAACCTGTACGCGACCTGGGACACCCAGGGCGCGACCGAGGACGTGGGCTGGCTCGCCTACTCCCAGGACCATGGGCGGCACTGGTCCGCGTCGATCCGGGCGACGCCCGACTCCGACCAGGCGGCCCACATCATGGAGGTGAGCGGCGGCCCGGCGGGCACGGCCTATGTCGGGACGCTGACGAACGCCGCGCCCCAGGGCTACGCCCTGCTGCTCCGGCCGTTCGCCATCGGCAAGGGCTGGCTGTCCGACCCGGTCCAGGTCTCGCCACAGTTCGGCGACCCGTCGGTCTGGCCCGGCGACACGTTCGGGATCTCGACGCTCGCTCCGGGCAGCCTGGCGCTCTCCTGGGGGAGCGGGGTCGTCGTGAACAACCAGGCCAGGTCGCAGGTCTTTGCCACGGTCGCCACGGTCACGACCCGCTGAGGGCGGCGCTGGCGCCGCTCACGCTCGCGCGTCGCTTGCTCCGCGTCGCCGTCAGGTCGCAGCGCTGACGCGCAGGAGGCTCTTGATGGCCCGGCGCTCGTCCATGGCGGCGTACGCCTCGGCGACGCCGTCGAGGTCGGTCTCGAAGTCGAACACGCGGCCCGGGTCGATGGAGCCGGCGAGCACGTCGTCCATCAGGGCCGGCATGTAGGCGCGGACCGGTGCGCCGCCCGCCTTGATGCCGACGTTCTTGCCGAACAGGGCGTGGATGGGGACCTCGACGTCGTCGGGCACCCCGACCGCCCCGACCATCGAGCGCGGGCGGGCGATCGCGAGCGCTGTGGCGACGGACTCGTTCGTCTCGACGCACTCGGCCGTCGCGGCGGCGCCGATGCCGTCCGTGAGCTCGGCGACGGCCTCGATGGTGGCCTTGCCCGCTCGGGGACGATGTCCGTCGCGCCGAACTCGCGGGCCAGCGCCTGGCGGGCGGGTTGCGGCTGAGGGTGATGATCCGCTCTGCCCCGAGGCGTTTCGCAGCCAGGACCGTCGACAGGCCGACCGCGCCGTCGCCGACGACGGCAACTGTCTCGCCGGGCTCGCGACAACCATCGGCCGGGCGAGCGCCAAAACGGATATCCGCGGCCCTCGCGCGGTCGGCCGGCTCGCCGGGCGCCGGGCCGAGGAGCCGCGGCCCGAGCCGGTACCAGCGGTCGCGCGTCGTCCCCTCGCCGGCGACGTAGCCGCGCCCGGTCGCCGATGCCAGGTCCCGCGTCGTCGTCGGCGCGGTCCGCCCGGTCAGCTTCTGGCAGTCGCCCGCCCGGAGGCTCCGGTGGATGAAGGCGTAAGCGAGGTCGTCGAGCATCGCCGCCGGCAGCCCTCCCTCGACGACGTCCCTGCGCACGGGAGACCCACTGTTCGCTCAGCGTGATCGGATAGGCGTCCGTTCTTCCATCGATGGAAGAAGCGGTCAAGCTCCCTCCACCGATGAGCGAATGGCGGGGCTGGCCGAGCTGTATCGATGATGCCCCCTGGGAGTGGGACCCTAACCGTTCGCCGGTGTGTGCTGCCCACACATTGGCCCGCATCCACCGCGCCCCGCTCCGACTCGAACGGCGTGTTGGGCCGGCCTCGGTTCCCCGCGGACCTGGCGAAAGTTCCCGGCGCAGTCGTTGCCGCAACTCGTCCCGGTCTAGCCGCGGCGCACGGTGCGGGCAAGCTCATCTCGCTCCGTCCGAGGTAGGAGGAGCCGGAGTACGCTTCGGATCCCGGTAGGAGGTACGAGTGATGCACGCGTCCCCCGAGATCGACATCGTCCTCGCTCAGTTCGACGCATACAACGACCGCGACATCGAGGCGGTCCTCCGCTACTACTCGCGGACCGCGGTCGTTCGCGACGCGGGCGGGGGGACGTTCCGCGACGAGGGGCACGACGCGATCCGGGTCGCGTTCGGGGAAGTGTTCGATGCGAGTCCCGAGTTGCATGCCGACGCGCGAGACGTGTTCCAGGTCGGGCGATGGGTCACTACCCACTCGGTCGCCACGGGCTTCCGGTCGTCCGGCGACAAGGGCAAGCGGGAGTGGGTCGAGGTCTACGGCGTGGAGGACGGACTGATCACTACGCTCGACATCTACGCCGCGTGATTGGAGGCTTGACTCGTCCCGCGCGTATCCGGCCCATGAAGCGACAGGGAGCGTTGCGCACGGACCACCGGCACTGGCCGGGCCCCATTGCTGTCGTCTGCCGCGCGGCGAGAGATGCAAGGGCGTGGCGACACCGTCTGCGACTGCTCGTACAAGATGGGTGGCGGGTCCACCCGCGGCAGTGCATGCTCTCGCCGGGCGCTCGAGCGCCCGCTTTCCGGGCACCGCACGGTCGCTGAGCGACGGACGCCGCGTAGGCGTGCCCTGATCGGGCGCGGGCGGGATGAGATCGAGGCCGTCTCTTCTACCTCGTCGCTCCCGCGTCGTGGTCCGGGCCTGCCACGCGAGACTCTCTTGGTGCAGAGCAGTCAGTGGGAACGATCATTTCCCCGAGCTTGGTGTCGAACCGTCCAAGTCGCCGAAGACCTCGGTCGAGAGGTACTTGACGCCCGAGTCGCACAAGACGGTGGCGACGGTCGCGTCCGGACGCAGCCGCTCCGCGACACGGAGCGCAGCCACCACGTTCGCCCCGCTGGACGTCCCGACGAAGAGCCCCGCCTCCCGCGACAGGCGACGTGCCATCGCCTGTGCCTCGTCGGAGGAGACGGTCGCGATCTCGCTCGCGTCCGAGGCGTCCCACATCGGCGGCACGAACCCGATCCCGATCCCCTCGATCCGGTGCGCCCCGGTCACGCCCTCTGAGAGGACGGGCGACTCGGCCGGCTCGACGGCGACGGTCACGATGTCCGGGCGGTGGCGCCGGAGCGCGGCGACCGCGCCGTGGAGCGAATGGGCCGTCCCGACGGACTGCACGAATGCCTCGACGCGCCCGCCGGCCTGAGTCCAGAGCTCGTCGCCCATCCGCTCGTACCCGGTCACGCCGTCGTGGTTGTTGAGCTGATCGACCCACCATGCGCGCTCGTCCCTGGCGATCGACTCGGCACGGGCGATCATCCGGCGGATCAGGTCCTCGGTGATCTGCAGGCGGTCGCTGGGTTCGAGCACGACGTCCGCGCCGAGGGCGCGCATGTGGTCGCGCTTCTCCCTGCTGAACGCGTCGGACGTGACGATGCGGATCGGATAGCCGCGAGCGGCGCAGACGAGGGCCAGCGAGATCCCCGCGCTGCCGCCCGTGTACTCGACGACCGTGCCGCCGGGCTGCAGCAGGCCAGCGCGCTCCGCGCCATCGATCGCGGCGAGCGCGAAGCGGTCCTTCATCGAGCCGGTCGGGTTGGCTCCCTCGACCTTCGCGACGATCCGCGCGTGGCCGTTCGGCACGAGGCCGCGGAGCTCGACCAGCGGTGTGTTCCCGATCGTGTCGAGAACCGACGGGGCCGGCGCCCTCAGGTCGAACGGAGCGGGCGCCACGTCGATGCCGATATAGGGTTGGTCACCTTCGACGTAGGCGTCGTGGGGCGGGTCGACCGCGATGGCGTCGCCGGCCGCGTATCGGTACTCCGTCCCGTCCGCCATGACCACGACCATATGACCGGCGACGACATAGCCGAGGTGTGGCACGGGACAGAGGTCAAGGCCCATCGCCTTGCCGACGTGGGTCGACCAGCGCCATCCCGGCTCGAGCGTCGAGCGCGTCACGCGTCCGCTCGGGAACGCGGCGACGTCACCCCTCCCGTTCGGGTTGTGGCGATGCTCGGCGTGCTCGCCGTCGAGGGGAACGACGTGGACCGTCGGTCTAGTCATCTCGCGCTCCAGACAGCCCATCGCCGCGATGGGACGCGACGTCACTGTACGAGCAGGCCGCAACCGCCTCGTGCCGAACGGGATCGCCTTCGACGAGCCGGGAAGATGGTGCGCAACGTGGCGACCCGGCGTACCCAATCGCACAAGTCGTTACGGGGAAAGTGTGGGTGAACAACCACGCTCACGTGCTGCGTCCGCACGGCGATCCGTGGTTCCTTGTCTTCCACCTGAACACACTTGATCGCATGTCGTTCATGTCTGGGGCAACGCGCGAGAAGATCACCCAGGAGGACATCGGAAAGATCCCCGTTCCCAACGTAGGCCGGACGGAGCAGAAGGCGGCCGGCCAAGCGCTCGGGGCAGAGAACAGTCGGGTCGGTCTCTTGGTCGAGGCCCTGCAGCGACGAGGCGATCTCCTCCTGGAGCGCCGTCAGGCCCTTATCACGGCCGCCGTGACCGGCCAGTTCGTGATCCCGGAGTCGCGGCGTGAAGACGCACGAGCGCGCCTTCGAGGACGCGATCTCCGGCTGGCTCGTCGCCTCGGGCCGGTACGTCACGTGCCTTCGAGGGGCCAATGGTCCCGAGGATGTTCCCGGACCCCTGGCGCGGTTCTTCGAGCAGTGGGGGATCGCATCTGACGAGCTGTTCGCCTGTATCGCTGAGACGCAACCGGAGGCATGGGAGCGCCTCCTCGCCGTACTGCGGCTCGGATTGTCGCGAAGCGAGTGCGAGCGGCGCGAAGACGTCCGTCAAACGGCGCGCGAAGTGATGCGCCGCCACTCCCACCGCCCGCCTTCAGTCGCCGAGGCCCGTCCCGAACTGGCGGTCGCCGGCGTCGCCGAGGCCCGGCATGATGTAGCCCTTCTCGTTGAGCTGGCGGTCCAGGGCTGCGCAGTAGATGTCCACGTCCGGGTGGGTCCGGGTGACCGCGGCCACGCCCTCCGGGGCGGCGATCAGGTTGACGAGCTTGATGTGGCTCGCTCCCCAGCGCTTGAGGACGTCGATCGCCGCCGTCGCCGAGCCGCCCGTGGCGAGCATCGGGTCGAGGATGAGGCACAGGTCCACGGTCGCCGAGTCCGGCAGCTTGTTGTAGTACTCGACCGGCCGGAGCGTCCGCTCGTCGCGGAACAGGCCGAGGTGCCAGACCTGGGCCGTCGGCATCAGCTCGAGCATGGCGTCGACCATGCCCAGGCCGGCCCGCAGGATGGGCACCAGGCCGATCCGGTCGGCCAGCTCGTGGCCCTCC
>DASVZT010000070.1:0-26870 GCA_036391495.1 Candidatus Limnocylindrales bacterium | reverse complement strand
TGGGCGCGGCCGCCGGTCACCTGCGGCGACGGGCATCTCCGTCTCGCCCCGCGCGGTCATGCCGGACAGTGATTGACGGATCGCGTCGGCGAGCCGGCGCGGATCGCCCGGGAACGGGGCCGCGATCTCGACGATCGGGATGCCTGTCAGCATCGAGGCGAGCCGCTCCTCGTCGGCAGCACGCACGGCCGCGGGCTGCCAGAGCTCGGTGCGACCCGGATCGCCCGACGCGCCGCCCGACGCCCCGCCCGAGGCATCGTCGACCGGTCGTTGCTCGGCGGCGTACGCCATGCGTCCGAGGAGATCGATCCACGTCCGCCGCTCGGCCTCCGCCGATCGCGCCAGCCGTCGGGCCGCCCACCGCCGATCGACCGACCGGAGCGGGGCCGACCGGAGCGGGGCCGACCGCAGCGGGCCCGACCCCCGGCCATCCGTCGCCGTTCCGGCGTCCGTCGGCTTGGCCTGCAGCAGGACGACCGCCCGGAGTCGCCGCTCGCGGGTCGGGGCGTCGGCCGCGAGCCCGAGCCGACGCAGGCGCGACACCGGCACCGATGCCCGTTCGCCGAGATCGAGCGCGCCCTCGAGCGCACCGAGGAGCAGAGCCTCCACCGGCCCGCGAGCCGGGTGCTCCCGCACGCGCAGGGCGGCGGCGACGGGCGAGACCGCCGCTGCCCCTGCGAACTGGACGCGGGCCACCGCGGGCAGCGCGCCCCGCAGCTCGGGCAGCGCATCGATCACCCAGCGCCGCACCGACAGGGGCGATGGAAAGGGCAGGACTCCGACATCGGTGCTGGCGACCGTCCCGTCTCCTGGCGCGAGGACCGTCCACTTGTCGGACAGGAGGGGCGCGCCGCCGGCCGCGAGCGCCAGCGCCACCTCGGTCTTGCCGCTCTCGGACCACCCTGCGAGGAGGACCGCCTCGCCGTCGACCTCCACGGCTGAGCCGTGGACGACCGCCCCGCCTCGCTCGCGGACGACGCCGTGGAGGATCGGGCCGAGGACAGGTCCGAGGATCGACCAGACCGGGAAGTCCGGGCGATACCGCAACCGGAGTGGTCCGGCCTCGCCGATCCGCGGCAGCTCGCACGAACAGGCGCCCGCGAGCAGGTGGAGCGACGCACCGTCCCACGCCGTCACGAGGCCGTCGCCCGTGTCGCCGAGGACCTCGACGAAGCGTGGCCGCGGCGCCGACGCGGGGACGGCCTCGAGGATCACGTCGGGGGCGCCGGCCTCCACGGTGGTGCGCGTCGCCGGCACGAGCGGGTACGGGTCGAATCGCCGGGCGACGGCCTGGACGACGGACGGCGGCGGATCGAGGAGGACGAGCCGGGCGTGCCCGGCGACGTCGACGATTCGGTCCATGTCAGGCGAGAAGGCCGACGATGTATGCGAAACGGATGCCGCCCAGCACGACGACGAGGAACGCGCCGAGCAGCAGGAGCCGCACGAGACGTCCCCGGGGCGACCGGTCGGCGGTCGTCTCTCCGGTCCAGCCGGCAAGCTCGGCCGCGACCAGCCCGACCGCCACGACCGCGGTCAGCGCGGCCGGGACCGCAGATGTCCGCACGACACGGCCGAGCCCGGGCAGGATCCCGGCGGCCTCGAGTCCGAGCAGGGCCGACATCACGGCGAGGCCGGCCGCGAGGTCGAACACCACCAGGCGCGCGGGTACCTCGCCGGCCTCGGCGCGGTTCTGCCCCGGGTTCGGGGACGCCGTGACATGCGTGTCGGTCAGGCCCTCGACGATCCCGAGACCGTTGTAGACGGCGAGTGCCAACCAGTAGGGGACCAGGCGCCCTCGACCGATGACGAGGCCGAGGATGCCGAGGAGCGCTGCGCCGAAGGGCAGGAGGGCGCGCGGGACGGCCGTCGGTCCATGGCGCCGGACGAGGCGGCCGAGACCGGCGCCGTCGGCGATGAACTGGGCGCGGGCGTAGTCGAAGCCGCGGGCGAAGCGGTGTCGCACGACGACGTCCTCCGAGACCCCGATCGGCTCGCCGGCCGACTCGAGCCGGAGTCGCAGGTCGACGTCCTCTCCCGAGCGGAACGCCTCGTCGAGCGGATGGCGCAGGAGGAGGTCGCGACGGACGAGGGTCGCGCAGACGCCGAACCAGTTGCGGACGTGTCCGCCGTTGTGGTGCTCCGCGAGCGCCTCGCTCCAGTAGTCGCCCTCACCGACGCTCCTCAGGCCGGCCTGGAGCCCGTCCAGATCGCGCGATTGGGTCTCCGCGAGGAGCCGGGCCAGCGTATCCGGCTCGACCACGACATCGGCGTCGACGAGCATGACCCACTCCTGGGAGGCCATCGTCACGCCGAGCTGGCGAGCGGCGGCGACGCCCCGACCCTTGTCGTCCACGATCCGGTCGGCCAGGCGCCCGGCGATCCCGGTCGTCCCGTCCGTCGAGCTGCCGTCGACGACGATGATCTCGGCGGGATCCGCGGCGCGCAGGGCGACGAGGCACGACTCGACCCAGTTCGCGGCGTTGCGAGTCGGGACGACGACGCTGATGGGGAGGCTGCCGTGGGAGGTGCGGTCGTCGAGCATCGGGTGTCCTACTTCACCGGCGGCGGTCCGACCCACCGGTAGATCGCGATATCCGGGTTCCGATAGACGAGCCGGAACCGGTCCGGCTCCCTGGCGAGCTGGGCGAGCAGGCGTTCCACGAACGTCGGGTCGTTGTAGAAGAGGGTCGCCGCGGCGTCGTCGCCGCGACTGACGGCGACGTAGATCGGCCACGTCCGGTGGAGCCACGCGGCTCGAGCGGGGTCGCGGAAGGCGTTCAGCGCCAGCTGCGTGCTGGCCGTCGGCGGGAAGACATTGCGCGAGTCGAGCGTCGCCGAGCGGAGGAACACGCCCGCCGGGTAGGCGCCGTAGATATTGGCCGGCGCGAGCCGCTCGGCGATGAGCTCGTAGCCGGTGACTTCGCCCGGGCTGACATAGTCGTAGAGCTCGTTCCCGTAGTGGGTCACCATGTGGAGCGGGGCCGCGACGAGGAGGCTGGCCGCGAGGACGGTGCGGATCGGGGCGGCGTCGAATGCGCGCAGCGTCAGGACGGCGAGCATCGGCAGGCTGAAGAGCAGGATGCGGATGAGCATCTCGCCGCCGTAGACCGAGACCGGGGCGATGATGGCGATGCCGAGCAGGAAGACGATCGCGAAGCGCGTCTCCCGCGGGATCGGGCGGTCGCGCAGGAACCGCGCCGCCCCGAGGGCCCCGATTCCGAATGCCAGGATCGCCGCGACCACGCGGAGAGTCGCGACCGTCTCGTGCTCGGGCGCCCCCGCGATGCGGTTCGTCAGGTTGAGGAGCAGGAAGTCCTGGGCGGCCAGCAGCGCCTGGACGAGATGCGGCCCGTAGAAGGCGAAGAACGGGGCGGCGACGTAGACCTGCCAGCCCACGAACATGACGGCCGTCGTCACGATGAGCGACGGTCTCCGGAGCATGCCGGCCATGGTCAGCGCCGCCAGGGCGCCGAGCGCGAGGAGCGCCGTCAGGACGTGGGTGAGCACGATCAGGCCGTACAGCGCGATGGCGACGGCCACGTGACGCCGTGCGAACTGGCCGTCACGGCGGAGCGCGACCCAGGCCAGGAGCCACGCCCAGCCGAGGAACATGAGGTACGAGAGGGCCTGCGGGCTGAAGTAATCCTGGCCCGTCCAGTCGAACACGAGGAACAGCCAGAGCCCGGCCGCCCAGGCCTGCGGGACGCGCTCGCGGATCGGGCCTGTCGTGAGTCGCAGCAGGCCGGCGAGCGGCGCGAGGTAGAGCAGCATGATCACGGCCGGGAACCAGCCCATGAGCACGAGCGGCTGGAGGTGGACGGCGGAGACGATGCCGCCGAAGAGGAGCGGGAACAGCGGCCAGTTGTGGTAGAAGAACCGATCCGGTTGCAGGCCCTGGCCGCGGACGATCGGATCGACATAGCCGTACGAGAGGTAGCTCGTGCGGAAGCGGGGCTCGCCCTCGAGGACGAGGGGCGTCAGCCAGACGAACAGGACGAAGATCAGCAGACCGGCGACCAGGATGGCTGCGCCGCGCTGCCGGGTCCAGAGCAGCGAGGACGCGAGGGGCAGGCAGGCAAGCCCGACGTAGTACGTGAGCGGCAGGCTGCCGACGAGCCCGAAGCCGTCGAGCCGCAGGTGGGCGAACGCGAGCGAGACTGCGAGCAGCAGCGTGCCGAGGATCGTCAGGGCGACGGACGCGACCTCCGGGAACTCACCGCTGCGCACGAGGGACAGGCCGCGATCGCCGACGCGGGGCGGCGCTGCCGCCCGGGTCGCGCCGACAGCCCGGGTGGGCCCGACAGCCTGAGTCGCGCCGCCAGCCCGGGACGCGCCGACACCTCGGGTGGGCCCGACAGTCTGCGTCTCGCTCCAGCGGGCCCCGCTCACCGCGAAACCTCCGCCGGCAGGACGTCGGTCGTCCGGCGCCTCCGATCGAGGACGAGCCCGACACCGAAGCCCACCATTGCCGCCGCCAGGCCGCCGAGGATGGCGGCCAGGCGGCCCAGGGCCGCGGCCGTCTCGCGCAGCAGGACGGCGTCCCGGGCAGCCGCCCCGATGGCCCGCGGCAACGTCCGCAGCGTGTACGCACGCTCGCTCGCGACGGCCTCGCCGTCCGAGAGCCGGAGGAGGACCGCCTTCGAGATCCCCTCGTAGAAGCAGCGCCGCAGGAAGTAGACGGGTGACCGCCGGAGCGCGGCCACGTGATGGATCACCGTCGCACCCCGCACGGCCACGACGGTCCCGTCGGGATGAAGCCGCCGTGCCCGGATGCAGAGCTCTGTCTCCTCGCAGCCGAGCGGGAGCGTCCCGAGCCGACCGACCGCCGGATCGAAGCCGCCGAGCTCCTCGAGGAGGTCTGTGCGGAAGGCCATGTTGCAGCCGAGGACGTTGCGGACCGGACCGGAGGTGGTCATGCCCTCGTATGAGCAACCGACCACCCAGCGATACGCATCGGGGAACCAGCCGGGTTGGGGGCCGCCGTCCCACGCCGGGATCGCCTCGCCTCCGGCGCAGAGGACGAGAGGGTCCTCGAACGCGGCGAGCAGTCCCGCGAGCCAGCCAGGCTCGGCCGTCGCATCGTCGTCGAGGAAGGCCGTCACCGCGCCTGTCGCATGGGCGATGCCGGTGTTGCGGGCCCCCGACAGTCCGCGCGTGCCGCTGCTCGCGACGACCTCGACGGCCGTCGTCGCCGGGAGCCCGGCGCCCTGGGCGAGCCGGTCGCGCAGGAGGACGAGCAGCTCGTCGTTGTGGTCGACGACGACGACGACGCGGTCCGCTGGCGGTTCCTGGGCCAGCGCGGAGCGCACGCTCTCGAGCGTCTCGTCGAGGCGATCGAGCGTGTAGGCGCAGATGACGACGGTCGCGCGCCGGGTCTCCGTTGCGCGACGGAGCGAGGTCACTCCTCGTCGGGGAGGATCCGGATGGGGCGCATGCGAGATGACGGATCGAGGCTGTCGTCGGGGACCGGCAGCCCCACGATGCGCTCGCGCAGGATCGTCATCAGCACGCGCCAGCCGTCCCGGAACGTGTTGAGGTTGGAGACGCCGTTCATTCGTGGCGATTCGAAGCTCGGCACCTCGGCGGTCAGCAGACCGGCCTTGGCCGCCCGGACACAGATCTGGGTCTCGATTTCGAACCCGTCCGCGTCGAGCCCGAGGGCGAGGAGGCTCGGGCGGTGGAAGCCGCAGTAGCCGTAGCACAGGTCGCTGAAGCGGCGACCGAAGAGCACGTTCGCGACCATCATCAGGCTGTGGTTGCCGAGACGGCGGAGCGGGGTCATGTCGGTCGTGCCGCCGCCGGGCAGGAAGCGCGATCCCTTCACGAACTGGTGACCGGCCGACAGGAGCTGGATGAAGCTTTCGATCTCGGCGGGATTCATGCTCCCGTCGGCATCGATCATGATCACGAGATCGCTGGTGGCCGCGGCGAACCCGGCACGCAGCGCCGCGCCCTTGCCGGGCGTCCGCTCGAAGACGACCTTGACGTCCGGGCGGATGGCCCGTGCGACGGCGACCGTCGCATCCGTCGAGCGGCCGTCGACGAGGACGACCTCGTCGACGACGGGCAGCCGGCGGAGGACCCAACCGATGTTGCGGGCCTCGTTGTACGTCGGGATGACGACGGTCACGGTGTGCTGGCGGATCCCCACCGGGAGGTTGCGGTGGGTCCTTGCGAGCTCGGCGACCGCCGTTGCCGTCGCGTCGTCCCAGGCGATCCGGGCGTCGATCGGCCGATGCGGTGCATCGAGCGCCTGTCGGAGCGCCTGTGGGAGCGCCTGTGGGAGCGCCTGTGGCGCCGCATCCGAGGCGTTCGCCGGGTTCGCCGGGTTCGCCGGCCGTCGCGGCGTCCGGTCCGAAGCGCCGCTTCGAACGGGTGAGCCCGTCAGGGCGCGCTCATGCTCGCCGGGGCGGACCGATGACCGCCCACGGCGTGGGTTGGGTGCGGGAGCGAGGCGCCGTCGAGCCTCGCGGTTGAGATCGCTGTCGGATGGCACCGGGCTTCTCCTGTCGGCGGCGAAGGGCGTCATCCGGAGTTCGACAGACTGGGGCTACCCGGGTATCTGGGCTCCCGGGCGTCGCCGGTTTCCGGATCCGCGTTCGTGGGGACACGCGCGTTCCGTCACCGTAGGGGCGAGCACGCGACAAACGCGGGGCGCCGGTCGGCGCGGCCCGTTGCAGGCAGGTGTCGCCCGGGCTCGATCCCGGCCGATGGCTACGAGCGGATGACGAAGCGGTCGAGAGCGACTGTCCGGCCCGACGCGGCCAGGACGACGACGCGGAGGACGTGCCGGCCGGATCCCGTCCAGCGGTGACCGAAGAGGGCCGCCCGCGAGGTGACGGTCGAGCGGGAGAGGTCCACGATCCGTGAGAGCCGGCCGTCGATGTAGACCGCCATGCGGCCACGGGCCGGTCCCGTCGGGCCGACGATCGTGACCGAGCGGCCGACGAACGCGAGCGTCGCGCTGGAGCCCGCGATCCGTGACCAGCGGGCCGTGCCTCCCAGGTAGGCGGTCGCGCGGAGGAAGCCCCAGGTGCCGCGCCAGCCGATCCGGGCGCTCGTGTCGTCGACGATGGTCGTGGAGGACGAGGAGGTCGGGCTCGTGCCGGCAGTTGCGCTGCTTCCCGCGGGGAGGGCCCCCGCTCCTGCCGCGAGTGACGACAGGCTCATCCCCTCGGCTGCTCCGAGCTCCCAGCGACCGATGTCGGGCGCGGCCCCGGTGTAGCCGTTGGTCACCCCGGCGATCACCGCGCCGGCGTCGACGAGCGGTGATCCCGACGCCGGGCGGAACGAGGCGCCCGCGACGCGAGGGTCGCCGACGCTGCTCGTCGAGTCGAACGCGCGGCCGACGGTCCCGCCGACCAGCCAGAAGCGGTCGTGGTCGATCGTCACGCCGCTCCAGCTGCCGGCCGACAGCGCCTTCCCGTTGGCTTGCCGCACGAGGTTGTTGGCAAAGCGGACGCGCTCGTTGGCGACGCCGGCGGTGAAGTTCGACGTGACGACGAGGAACGTCCAGTCGTCGAGGTCGATGAACGTGTTGTTCGCGAAGAGGCAGTCGTGGCAGGCGCGGACGAGGATGCCCTGAGATCGACCGGAAACCGTCGCCGTGCTCGCGGACGGCCGATAGGCGACGTTGCGGACGAACGTGACCGAGTTGACCGGTCCGTCGGTCCCGAGCTCCATGACGTTCTGGCCGTCCCAGACGACGTTCTCGGCGTACGTGATGCCCGAGCTCCCGTAGACCTCGAACGCGCCGCCGTCCGCACCGTAGGTGGCGCTGCGCGCTCGTTCGTTCCAGATGCGGTTGCGCGCCACGAGCGCGGACCCCGTCGTATGGAAGAAGTTCGTCGCGTTCGCGCCGCGCGCACTGCCCGACCCGTCCGTGACCATCGTGTCCTGGTCGTGGATCGTCGAGTCGACGAGCCGGAAGCCGCCGATCGCGCCCGAGGCTTCCACGCCCGTGTCGTTGCCGAACACGTCGAGGCGAACGAGGTGGACGTCGGAGCTCCCGACCACCTTCGCGCCGAAGCTGTGATTGTCACGCAGGGTCAGCCCGATCGCCGTGATCCGCGAGCTCCCGTCGATCCAGAGACCGGCGCCCCACTGGGCGGGAGCGCCGGCGATGGTCAGCCCCGTGAGCGTGACGTCGCTCGCGCCGGTGATGCGGACGACCCTGGTGTGCGCGGCGTCGCCCCTGATCGTCGGATGCTCCCCGGGATACGCGGCGTAGGTCGTCGGGATACCGCTCGCCCCGGAGCGTGAGATCGTCGCGCCGGCGTACGTGCCGGCACGCAGGTAGACGGTTGAGCCGGCCGGGACTGCGTCGGCTGCGTGCTGGAGTGTCCGCCACGGGGCGGCAAGGGTGCCGGGGTTCGCGTCCGAACCGCTGCCGGAGACGTAGAACGAGCTCGCGGCCGCCACCGACGGCGGGGTCGAGAGTGCGGCTCCGGCTGAGAGCACCGTGCCTCCGGCGAGCGCGGCGGCGAGAACGGCGGGCGCGAGGCGCGCGGGGCTTCGGTGGCGCAGCGGCATTGGGGGTCCTCCTCCCTCGTTCGGCGTCCCGGCCGGCCAGGGAGTCCGAGTCGGTGCAGGCGGGTCCCTGGAGGCCGAGGCGTCGGGCGGAGGGCGAGCATGGCGCTGGGTCGCGCGAATCGGCTGTCGCTGATCCGGAGCCGCCCTCGAGCCTGCCGGCACTCTAGACCGGGTGGACGGCCGCGCCCTCGCATGGCGCAGGCAAGGGGTCGGAGGGGGTCGTCCGGTCGTCGGGCTGCTCTCGTGCCGGCCAGGAGCATGGCTTCGGGGCGCGCCCTGCCGGAGCGCGACGGAAGCGCGACGGAAGCGCGACGGAAGCGCGACGGGAGCGCGACGGAGGCGCGACGCTTGACAGCCGCGCTCGGGACCCGTCATTCTCGGCGGCCTCAGCACCCGAACGCTGGACGTTCGACCTCCCGGCAGAGCCCCGGGAGCACGCCCGGGAGATCCCCGGGAGCGACGCCCCTCAGGCCGAGGACGTCGTCCAAGCACCGCGCCCCCCACGCGAGCGGGCGCGCCGCAAGAGGCCACCAACTTGGATCGCAGCCATCGCGCGGGAGCGCGCGGTGCAGCGGCGCTCGCCATCCTGATCCTGTTCAGCCTGCCTGCCGCTGCCATCGCCGCCGACTTTTCGACGACCCCGACCACCACCTCCACCTCGACCACGGACGTCACCACCGGCGTCAGCGTTGGGACGGATGCCACGACCGGCACCGACACGACCGCCGGTACGGACGCGTCGGCCGGGATCGCACTCACATCGATCGTCTCGTCCGTCCCGCCGAAGCCGACGCTCCCGCACTGGTCGGCGTGGACCGGGGCGATCTCGCGCTCGGCATGGATCCGTGGCCTGTGGGCCCGCCTGAAGCTCGGGATGTCGATCGTCGGTCGCGGCAGCTGGTACCCCTCGACGCGCGGCTACTGGGGTGTCCCGGCCGTCGCCCTCCCGGGCAGCTGGTATCGCCCCCGAGGGACCGCGCGGCAGCACGTCGAGGTCTGCGTCGCCGGCCGATGCGCGACCGTCCCCGTCGTCGACTACTGCGACTGTTACGTCGGGACGAGCTACGCCCGCGTCGTGGACATGTCGTGGGCGCTCGTCCTTCGGCTCGGCCTGTCGTCGCGCCGCGGGCTCTACACGGTGTCGATGCGCTTGGTCGACTAGCAGCGGCGCTTGCCCGAGCGGCCTGAGCGGCCGGCGTGTGCTCGAGCGGCTCGAGCGCTCTCTGGCCCGCTATGTCGCTGACACTGACAGCCGCAGCGCAAGGCGCGCCATTAGCGCCGATCCGGCAGCCGGAGAGAGCGTCGGGCCCGGCCGGTAGCGCGTCGGCCGCTCATTTCGTGCTTGCGGCGGGCGCCGGAGGGTCCGAGCGGCTGGGCCGCCGTGCCGCGAAGAGGCCTTGGCGGTCGCCCAGTCGCGAAGATGTCAGTGGCGCCGACATCGAGCGCCACACGCCGCCCGCCCGCGCGCCCAACGCGCCCGAACCGGCCGCGCACCCAACGCGCCCGCACGCGGCGCGCCCCGCCTGCCGCCCGGCGGCGGCGCCCCGCCCGAACCCCTATCCGGCCGCCGTCGCCCCGGTCGGAGCCGTCTCGAACTCCGACCCATCCGGGATGAGCGACCTGTCGCCGTCGCGGAGGGCCGTGAACAACCGCAGGTAGTCGATCACGCTGCGCGTCGAGAGGAACAGCCGCCGGACTCGCTCGTGCCCCGCATCGCCCATGCGCGTCCGCAGGTCCGGGTCGCCGAGAAGCTCGAGGCAGGCGTCGACGGCCTCCTGGGTCGTTGTCACGAGCCGGCCCCCGTCCTCGTCGATCTGCATCGGGATCCCGCCCACGCGCCCGGCGACGACCGGCACGCGCTTCCAGAGCGCCTCGCTGACGGTCAGGCCGAACCCTTCGCGCTTCGACTTCTGGAGGACGACGTCCGCGGTGGCCTGGAAGGCGTTGATCTCGAGGGCGCCGACCCCGTCGAGGTTCGTCGCGATGAGGACGTCCTCGTCCATGCCCGCGTAGCGCAGCACCTGCTTGTAGATCACCCAGCCCTCGGGATCGTCCGTGGCCATCGAGCCGAGCAGCGCGAGCTGAACCCCGGGGATCTCGCGCTTCACCGCCCGGTACGTGTCGATGACGCCGATGGGGTCCTTCCAGGGGTCGAAGCGCGAGACCTGGAGGATGAGTGGCCGGTCGGCGTCGAGGCCGAAGCGGTGGACGACGTCGCGTGACAGGCTCGGGTCGAGCGGCAGGTTCTTCGGGGAGAGCGGGTCGATCGACGGCGGGATCACCGCGACGTTCGGGACGCCGAGATCGCTCTTGGCGTAGCTGCGCATCGTGAAGATCG
Organism: Candidatus Limnocylindrales bacterium; assembly: GCA_036391495.1. GTDB lineage: Bacteria > Chloroflexota > Limnocylindria > Limnocylindrales > CSP1-4 > DASVZT01. Next base: position 15,997 of record DASVZT010000070.1, on the reverse strand, counting down.
CGGCCTCGTAGCGGTCGACGAACGGCCGGATGAAGTCCCACGTCGGCAGGTCGGCACCGGTGAGGTCGATGTGGCAGCGCCAGATCCAGTGGCCGGGTTCGTCGGGCAGGAACGTGCGCATCGGGGCCGGCTGCGGGTCGTGGATGACCACGAAGTCGTAGTCGCCCTCGTACAGTGCGGCGAGCCGGCCGCCCGCCTCGGTGAAGCGTTGTCGCGCCATGTCGTCGAGCGCGACCGGCATCCCCTGGAGCCCGTTGTGGATGCGCTTCGTGATGTCGAAGAAGGCCTCGTCGCCCGGGATGATCCGCCACTCGGCGTCGAGACCGGCGTCGCGCATGAGCGCGGTGAGCGTCGGCAGGATCTCCGCGACGCCGCCTCCGAAGCGCGTGGCGTTGACATGCAGGACCCGAGCCCCGCGAAGCGGCTCGGCGAGCTGCCGGATCCGCTCGACCACGTCCTCGCCGGCGGGCTCTCGGTAGTCATCGAGCGACAGCGGGGGAACCGAGACGAGTTCGAGCATGCGGCGCCTCCTCGGGTTCGGGTCGGCAGCTTCTGCAGCGGGCGGATCGTTGGTGGTCGGTGCTTCTCGGGTGGCTCTAGTTTGCCGGTTCATCGCTGCGGCCGCGCGGATCCAGCCCCTCGGAGTCGACGCTGACGACCTCGAGACGGTCGATCACGTCGGAGACGCCGCTCGCCCGTGCGGCGACGGCGACCGCAGCGTCGGCATCGTCGATGTCGTCGACGAGACCGGTCAGGATGACGCGGTCGCCGACAACCGAGATCGCGATCGAGTCGGCCAGTCCAGTCGTCTCGGCGTCCGCGCGGAGGGCGTCGCGGACTCGCTGGGCCATCTCGCCCTCATCCCCGTCATAGTCGGAGTGGTGGCTCTCGTCGTAGGGCTCGTCCAGCGCGCTCGAGGCGAACCCCGCGGCGACCATCGGGTCGCCGTCTGCCTGGGTGCCGGAGATCGGCGGGTCCATCGGGGCGACGTACGTCAAGCCCTCTTCCGCCGCCACGTTCGGGTCGTCTGTCTCGCCGGACTGCAGCTCGAGCGAGAGGAGCGGGTCCCGGATTCTGTCGCCATCCGCCTCCGCGCCGCGGGACGCGAGGTCGCCCTCGTAGACCTCGGTGTCGGTCACGTCATCAGCTTCGAAGACGTCACCGATCGCGGGCACCTCGCCCGCGGCCGGCACCCCTTCGGGGCGCTCGTCGTCCGGACGGACGAGCTCCAGGTCCTCGCCGGGCACGGAGCGGTCCTCGGTTCCCGGTAGCTGCCCCTGGTCGACGAGGCGCTGCGGATCGTCGGTCATGCGTCCCGCTCAGCCTCGCTCGCGATCGGGACTGTCGAGCCGGAAGAAGGTGCTCTGGTCGCCGTTGCGCAGCCGCTCCTGGAAGAGGAACACGAGGTTGCGCTCGTCGAAAACCCCGAACCATTCGTCCCAGGAGACCGCCTGCAGCCGGACGCCGCTGGAGGCGCCCGGGAAGTCGAGCCACAGCACCCGCGGCCGCCCGTTCGAATCCCCGCGCGTCGCCGCCACCGGCGCGCCGCGACGCTCTTCCGCCCAGTGCCGAATGACATCGCGTGAGCGCGTCGCCAGTGTCTGGCCGTTCCTGTCCGGGCGATCGCCCGGCTCGTGGATCCATTTCGCGCGCAGTGTGGTCGGGGACAGCGTCGACCGGTGTCGCTCGAGCCAGTGGCGCTCGTCGCGCGTCGCATTCGGTGCCGTGAGGGTGCCGGCCATCCCTACCTCCGTGATCTCGCTGGTCGTTCATGGGCAGTGCCCGTTCGTCGCCGGCTGTTCGTCGCCGGCTGCCCGTGTCGGCAGTCCGTCGTCGGCGACGACCGCGCCGCCTTGGTTGAACAGGCTTCATCGTCGTCCGACCAGCCTGCGCGGGGCGTCGGCGGCATCGCGCCGGTCGCGCGGCGACGCCTCTTTCACGGTCATCTCAAACCCATGGCCGCCGTGCCGGCAGCTCGTCTCGTCGGCCGCCAGACCGCCGACCGCCAGGGCGCCGACCGCCAGGCCGGCCCCTGCTCCCCCCGCCCGGCAGGCCCGTCAGGCCCGTCGCCTGGTCGGGCCATGCACCCTGAGGGCGTCTACGGGCGCGCTAGCGTCGGACGGCCCGCGCAGCGCGGCTTGGATGGGAGGGCCGGGTGGGCCCTTGCGGGGCTCGAGGGCGCACGATCCGACCGTGAGTCCCGATACGGCCCCCGGCACGCCGCTTGGCCGGCAACCCGGCAGGCCCTTCTCCGCGCGGAGAGCCCGTTAGGGCGCATGCTCCGACCACGGCCCGGCCGAGGGCCGGGGACCGGGGCGGGCCGGGTCGGCCGCGGCGGCCCCCGACGGCTGGGGACGGGGCGCCCGCCGGCGTCACGGCACGACATGTCCGGCGCTCGTACCATCCGTTCCATGCACACGCCGCCCGCCCGCCTCCGAGATCGGCTCGTCGTCGCGCGCGACGTCGCCGACGCCCTCGCCGATGGCCGTCCCGTCGTCGCCCTCGAGTCGACCCTCATCAGCCATGGCCTGCCCTTCCCGCGCAGCGTCGAGGTGGCGAGCGCCTCCGAGCGGGCCGTTCGCGAGGCCGGGGCCGTCCCGGCGACCGTGGCCATCGAGGGCGGCCGCATCCTGGTGGGCCTCGACGAGGCACAGCTCGTCACCCTCGCGACGACAGGCGGGGTCATGAAGGCGGCCCGCCCGACCCTGTCGGTCGCCCTTGCGGGTGGTGGCTGGGCTGCCACGACGGTGTCGGCGACGATGATCGCCGCCGAAGCTGCCGGGATCCGGGTCTTCGCGACCGGTGGGATCGGCGGTGTTCACCGCGGCGCATTCGGCACCCCTGGTGCCCTCGGCACCCCTGGTGCCCTCGGCACCCCCGCCGTCCCCGGCACGCCCGCCACCCCCGCCACCCCCACAACCCGCGCCGCCCACGGCGCGCCCGGCTGGGCGACCGCGCCCACGCTCGACATCTCGTCGGACCTCGAAGAGCTCGCCCGCACGCCGGTGGCAGTCGTGTGCGCGGGTCCGAAGGCCATCCTCGACGTTCCCCTGACCCTCGAGTACCTCGAGACCCGCGGCGTGCCCGTCGTGGCCGTCGGGACGGACGAGATCCCCGGCTTCTGGTCGCGCCAGAGCGGCGTCCCGGCGCCCGCCTCGGTGCCTGGTGTCGCGGAGGCGGCCGACGTCGTCGCGACCCATTTCGGGCTCGGGCTCGGGTCGGGCATCCTCGTCTGCGTCCCGGTCCCTGAGGCCGACGCCTATCCCCTGGCCGATGCCCGAGCGGCCATCGCCCAGGCCATCGCCGATGCGGCCCAGGAGCGGATCGAGGGGCCGGCCGTGACGCCGTGGCTCCTTGCCCGTGTCGCCGAGATCACCGAGGGGCGTTCGGTCGCCGCGAACGTGGCGCTGATCGTCAACAACGCCCGCGTGGCGGGACAGCTCGCCGGACTCCTGGCGACCCGCGGCTAGTTCCCCGGACCCTTGTCCCGGCCGAGGGGCGTGGCTACACTCGACCGGAGGTCGTGCCCGAACGGCGCAAGGCCCTGAACGGCGCAAGGCCCTGAACGGCGCAAGGCCGTGAACGGCGTCCGGGCCATGCCCGCCGCGAGCGGGCCTCTCGGTGGAGGTCGCGATGCGCATCTACGAGGGGAGTCCCCGCCAGGACTTCGAGGAAGTTTTGCGCTCGATGGGTGCCTACGCCGACGACGCCGGGATGCGAGAGATCCTCATCCTCGAGATCCCCGACGGTTTCATCCTCCAGGGCCTTCAGGTCCAGGCCTCGGAGGGCGCCTGGCGCGACGCGATGGGACGCCAGGCCAAGGAGACGCTCCGGATCGGCGACGACGAGCTCAGCCGCTTCATGGACGACGGGCTGGCGCGGCGCGGGTCCGGTCCCGGGAGGACCGACGGCACGCCGGGCTACTATGAGCGTGCCCTCCGGGTGATCGGCCGATACATCGACGAGCAATCGCCGCGCGACGTGTTCCTCCTCGAGCAGGACGGCGCGTTCGTGCTCCGGCTGCTCCTGGCGCACCAGGCGGGCGACCGTCACGCCATCGTCGAGTTCACGAAGGACGACGTCGAACAGCGGGTCGCGCAGGGGCCGTCCCTCCGAGAGCCGCAGACGGGCCGAGTCGCCCGCACGAATGGAGCGCAACCGCAGCCATGACATCCCGGGGCAGCCCCGGGACCGCCCGCTTGCCGGGCCGGAGGTGACCATGAACGCACTCAAGGCCGTCGCCGTTGCACTGGGGATCACCCTTGCGGCGCTGATCGTCATCCCCCTCGTCGTGCTCGCCGGCCTGTTCGTCTGGCTCAAGCTGACCGAGGAGTCCGACGAGGAGGCCCTCGAGCTCGACCAGGAACCCGCCTGAGCGCGCGCGCCCTCCCTGCCGAACCGACCAACGGAGGGGTCTCCACCCGCACCCTGCCCGACGCCGTCAGCGTCGGCGTGGCCGCCGACACGGGGCTCACCGACGCGGGGCTCGCCGACCACCGGCTCGCCGACCACCGGCTCGCCGAGCTGGCGGTGGTCGGGATCATGGCCATCTGGGCCGGCAACTTCATCGTCGTCAAGGCGGCGATCGCCGTTCTCCCGCCGATCGGCTACACCCTGCTCCGCTTTGCGCTCGGCGGCGTTGTCCTGCTCGCCTTCACGCGCATCCGCGAGGGGAGCGTCGGGATGCCGCTCCGCGATCTCGCCCCCATCGCCGCTCTCGGAGCACTCGGCTTCGGCGTCTACCAGATGCTCTGGACGACCGCGCTGCAGCACACGACCGCCGGCACCTCGTCGCTGATCATCGCCTCGACGCCGATCTTCACGATGCTCATCGCGGCGGCGATCGGCTCGGACACGCTGTCGCGCTGGAAGGCGATCGGGGCGGCCGTCTCGTTCTGCGGCGTCGCCGTCGTCATCGCGGCCGGCACCGGCCTGGCCGTCGACACTCGGCTCGTCGGCGAGCTCATGACGCTGCTCGCCGCTCTCCTGTGGGCGACGTACATCGCGCTCGGTGCGCCGTTCCTGCGCCGCCACTCCCCGCTGAGGACGACGGCCTGGGCAATCGCCGCGGGTACGGTCGTGCTGACGCCGTTCGGGGCGTGGCAGCTGGCCGGGACAAACCTGTCGGCCGTCGGGTTCGGGGCCGTCCTCGCCGTCATCTACTCGGGCCTCATCGCCGCCGCGATCTCGAACGTCGTCGTCTTCCGCGGCGTCCAGCTGCTCGGCCCGACGCGCATCGCCAACCTGCAGTTCCTCATCCCGGCGATGGCCGTCCTCCTGGCCGCGATCGTCCTCGGCGAGCCGATCCAACTCGTCCAGGTTCTCGGCGGGGCGACGATCGTCGCCGGTATCTTCATCGCGCGCCGCGACGCCGCTCCCGTCCCCGAGGCGGAGCTGGTCGAACCCGCGTGACAGCCAGCCAGGGCAGTCGAGGCCCATCGAACCCGTGACCCTTCCGGTCCCGCCACTCGCCCCGGACGCGCCGCCACTCGCCTTTCTCGTCGACTACGACGGCACGATCGCGCTGACCGACGTGACCGACGAGGTCCTGGCCGAGCACTTCCCCAACGCGTGGGAAGACCTCGACCTCCTGTACGACGACGGACTGGTGGGCTCGCGCTGGCTGATGCAGCGCCAGGCGCGACGGCTGGCCGCCGAGCCAGAGGCCCTCCTGGCATCGGCCGCACGTCAGCCGCACGATCCCGGGTTCGTGCCGTTCGTCCGTCGCGCCCTCGCCGCGCGCGTGCCGGTCGAGGTCGTCAGCGACGGCTTCGGGTTCTTCATCGAGCCCGCGCTCCGGCGGCTCGGCGTGCCGGAGGTGCCCGTCGCCTCGTCCCGCACCACGCTCAGCCCCAGCGGCTCGACGATGGAGTTCCCGAACGGCGACCCGGACTGCCTCGTCTGCGGGACCTGCAAGCGGAATCGCGTTCTGGCGCACCAGGCCGCCGGACGCCAGGTGGTGTTCGTCGGCGACGGGGTCAGCGACCGGTACGCGGCGGCGTACGCGGATCGTGTCTTCGCCAAGCGGCATCTCCGCACGATCTGCGCCGCCGAGGGCATCGCGTTCACGCCGTTCGACCGGTTCGAGGAGGTCGACCGGTGGCTGGAGGAGACGCTGCGGGCCTGGGCGTCGGACGCCTCCGCCATCGAGCCGCCCCGCTCGCGACCGTTCATCTGCGGCGCCGAGGTCTGGGGCCCGGGCCGGCGTGGCGAGCCGGGCGAACGCTGGCCGACGTCGATCGGACTTCTGCCGTCCGCCGTCGGGCGAGCGGGCGACTGAGGCCGCGGCCAGCGGCTGAGGCCGCGCCACCGACTGGAGGCGCTGCCGCGTGGGGCTGTGGCGAGCGGCTGAGGCCGCGCCACCGACTGGAGGCGCTGCCGCGTGGGGCTGTGGCGGCAAACGCAACCGTGAGAGCCCTGCCCCAGGAGAACCCGCAGCGCGGCGACCCGGCGCGCGGTCGGCGGCCCCGTTCCAGGCGCGGATGGTCGTTTCAAGAGCATCGGGCCGGCGATCCACGACGTCGGCGGCCGTCCGGGCCGGCTGAATACCTGCCGAGAGTCCTGGACGGAGCGGCGCAGGGCGTCATCAGCCAGCGACAGGCCGGGCCGCGGCGTCGGGGGCTCGCTTGGTTGCGGCTGCCGCCACACAAACGCCAATGGCGACGCGAGTGCCGCGACGCGGCGACTGCCGACACGCGACGCGGCGACTGCGGCCACGCGACGCGGCGACTGCCGCCGCGACGCGGCCCCGCTGCCACCCACGGCTGTTGTCCGGCCGGGGTCGGTCCGGTATCATCGGAAAAACCCCGGAGGATCGTGACCCATGGCGAAGTATGTCTTTGTGACCGGAGGCGTGACCTCCTCGCTCGGCAAAGGCATCACCGCCGCCAGCATCGGGCGGATCCTGAAGGCCCGTGGTCTCTCCGTCTCGATCCTGAAGCTGGACCCGTACATCAACGTCGATCCCGGGACGATGTCGCCCTACCAGCACGGCGAGGTCTTCGTCACCGACGACGGCGCCGAGACCGACCTCGACCTCGGCCACTACGAGCGCTTCATCGACGAGAACCTGACCCAGCTCTCGAACGTCACGACCGGCCGCATCTACCAGGCTGTCATCGCCAAGGAGCGCCGCGGCGACTACCTCGGGGGCACGGTCCAGGTCATCCCGCACATCACGAACGAGATCAAGGAGCGCATCACGCGGGTGGCGCGCGCGGGCGACCCGGACGTCGTCGTCGTCGAGGTCGGGGGGACCGTGGGAGACATCGAGTCCCTGCCCTTCCTCGAGGCGATCCGCCAGATGCGCAAGGACGTCGGGCGGACGAACGTCCTGTACGTCCACGTCACGCTGCTCCCCGAGCTGGCCGCCACGGGCGAGCTCAAGACGAAGCCGACCCAGCATTCGGTCAAGGAGCTGCGGGGGATCGGTATCCAGCCGGACATCATCGTCCTCCGCTCGGATCGCCCGATGCCCGACGAGGTGCGCGACAAGATCGCCCTCTTCACCGACGTCCCGACAGAGGCGGTCATCCCGGCGGAGACCGCGGACACCATCTACGAGGTGCCGCTGCTGTTCGAGGAGGCCGGGCTCGGCGACCTCATCGTCCGTGAGCTCGGTCTCGACGAGGTGCGTCGCCCCGACCTGTCGTCCTGGCGGGCCATGGTCGAGCGGATCAAGCGTCCCAAGCCGACGCTCGAGATCGCTCTCGTCGGCAAGTACATCGAGCTCCCCGACGCCTACCTGTCGGTGACCGAAGCCCTGCGCCACGCCGCCTGGGCGAACGGCGTCGACGCGAAGGTGCGCTGGGTCAACTCGGAGACACTCACCGCGGAGAACGTCGGCGAGGCGCTGGCGGGCGTCGCCGGCATCCTCGTGCCCGGCGGCTTCGGCCATCGTGGCATCGAGGGCAAGGTCCTCGCCGCGCATCACGCGCGCGACCACGGGGTGCCGTACCTGGGTCTCTGCCTGGGGCTGCAGTGCGCGGTCATCGAGTTCGCGCGGGAGGTCATCGGCACGGGCGACGCCAACTCGACCGAGTTCGACATGTTCACCGAGCACCCGGTCATCGACTTCATGCCCGACCAGCGAGACATGGAGGAGAAGGGCGGGACGATGCGCCTCGGCCTGTATCCCGCCCGGCTGACGCCCGGCTCGAAGGCGGCCGCGGTCTACGGCTCGGAGATCATCTACGAGCGCCATCGGCACCGCTTCGAGGTGAACAACCGCTACCGCACGGTCCTCGAGGGCGCCGGCATGATGCTCTCGGGCCAGTCGCCCGACGGTCGTCTCGTCGAGATCGTCGAGCTGCGCGACCACCCGTGGTTCGTCGCGAGCCAGTTCCACCCGGAGTTCAAGAGCCGCCCGGAACGGCCGCATCCGCTGTTCGACGGCTTCGTCACCGCAGCGCTCGCCGTGCGTGAGGGGCGCGAGCCCGTCCTGGGGGCCCGCGGCGTTGATGGCCGGGGACTTCGCCCGGTCGACGTCGTGACCGAGGAGGACTCGATCACCTCCCAGGGGTAGCGCGCTCCAGGCGTAGCGGGTGCCGGGAGCCGGTCGGGGATCACGGGTACGATATGGATGACCCGACGAACGATCGACCGGCATGCGAGCAGTGACCTCGGGCCGGCAGACGCAGCCGATGGAGGCGCGACCACATGAAGATCTTCCTTGACACCGCGGACATCGAGGAGATCCGCGTTGCCGCACGCTGGGGCGTCCTCGACGGCGTGACGACCAACCCGTCCCTCTACGCCAAGGTCGGCGGATCCTACGAGGACATCCTCAAGGAGGTCTGCGCGATCACCTCCGGTCCCGTCTCGGCCGAGGTCGTTGCCTCCGAGGTCGAGGGCATGCTCGAGGAGGGCCGGCGGTTCGCCAAGCTCGCCCCGAACATCGTCGTCAAAGTGCCGATGAGCGAGGAAGGCCTCGAGGCGATCAGCCGCTTCGCCGACGAGGGGATCAAGACGAACTGCACGCTGATCTTCTCGTCGAACCAGGGCCTGCTCGCGGCCAAGGCCGGCGCCAGCCTGATCAGCCCGTTCGTCGGCCGGCTCGACGACATCAACCAGGACGGCATGATCGTCATCCGCGAGCTCGCCGAGATGTTCGCCCTCCACGAGATCGAGGCCGAAGTCCTTGCCGCCTCGATCCGCAACCCGCTGCACGTGACCCAGGCGGCGCTCGCCGGCGCGAACATCGCGACGCTGCCGTTCAAGGTCCTGCAGCAGATGGTCCATCACCCGCTGACCGACAAGGGCATCGTCCAGTTCCGGGCCGACTGGGACAAGGCGCGGTCGGCCGCCGCCGCGTCCTCCAAGACGTCCGCCTCCGCCGGCTGAGGAGGCCCGGCACAGGCCGGGCGTCGGCGACGATGGGTCCGAGGGAGGGGATTGCCGCTGCGCGATCCCATGTCGCAGGTGCATTCGCCGGTGTGGCAGGTGCATTCACCGGCGCGCGCGACGTGCCGGCCGAGGCGCTCATCGTCGGCGCGGCGCTGTCCGTCCAGGTCGGTGCCAGCCTCGCGGTCGGCCTGCTTGCCGGGTACGCCCCGGTCAGCGTCGTGGCGCTCCGCCTGCTCTTCAGCGCCGCGATCCTTCTTCTCCTCCGGCCGCCGCGCATCCGGTCGACCCCGGGTCACGCGTGGCGCAGCGCCTTCCTCCTCGGCCTCGTCTTCGTCGGGATGAACTCGGCGTTCTACCTCGCGATCAGCCGCATCCCGCTCGGGGTCGCGGTGACGATCGAGTTCGTCGGCCCGCTGGCGGCCGCTGTCCTGGGCTCGCATCGGCGACGGGATCTCGCCTGGGTTGCTCTGGCGGCCGCCGGGGTGTGGGTCCTCGCCGGGGGACGCCTCGAGGCCAGCGACGCACTCGGCGTCGCGGCCGCGTTCGGTGCCGGGCTCGGCTGGTTCCTCTTCATCGCCGTCGGCACGCGTGTCGCCCGCGATTGGCCGGATGGTCGCGGCCTGACCGCGGCGCTCGTCGTCGGTGCGGCCGTCGCGATCCCGATCGCCGCCTCCGTCGGCGACCTCGGCGCAGTGGTCGCCCGCCCGGCGGACCTCGGCATCGCGTTCTTCGTCGCCGTCTTCAGCAGCGCGCTTCCCTGGAGCTTCGAGCTCGCGGCGATGAGCCGACTCGGGCCGATGACCTACGGCGTCCTGACGAGCCTCGAGCCGGCCATCGCGGTCCTCGTCGGCTTCGCGCTCCTTGCGCAGCGGCTCGATGCGGCAGAGATCGTCGCGATCGGCCTGGTCGTGGCCGCGAGCGTGGGCGCGAGCTTCGCGGCGCGCTCGCTGCCTGCCGTGCCGGGCGAGCTGGGGACGTAACTGACGCGGCGGCCGTGCCGCCGGTCGGTCCCCCGGGTCGGGCGGTTCTGCCCGGGCACTGAGCCCCAGGTGGGGCGCTTCTTGCGCTATCTCGGTTGGTGCCACTCTTATGCGACTGACCGCCGGGGGCCACCCGCGATAGGGCGCCTGCAGATTCGACCTTCGTCGATCCACCGCCGTTTCGCTGCGGGATTCGTCGCGAAGGGCGTCCCGCGCCACGTCGGCAAGGGAGGCGACTCGCATAAGGGTCGCCCCAACCGAGATTAGGCAGGGCAGGCGGACCGACCACTCACCGACGACCCCCTGACGGCTCCCCGACGGCTCCCCGACGGCCCCGCGACGGCCGCCGAGCCAGCCTCGGCGTCAGTGCAACGGACGTACCGAACCAGCTCACGTCATTGACGAACGCCGGGCAGACCAATATCCTTCGCCCATCCCCACATCGGCCTGCGCTGCGGACCCGATTCCGCGCGACCGTCTGGCCGATGACACCCCCAAGGTGATCTCCCCCGATGCCCGGAACCGGTCCCGACCAGCGTTCACGCAACCGGCGGCCGCGCCGTCGACCGCAGGGTGGCCTTCGTGCGCCCGTCACCGAATACGACGAGATCGCCGAGGTCGAGGCCGCCCGCGAGCGCAACGATCTCGACGTGTCCGACCTGCGCGAGATGAGCGTCACCGAGCTGCGCGCGATCGGACGCGACCTGGACCTCGACACCGCGCCGGCGGATCGCAAGGACGATCTCGTCGACCGCATCCTGCAGCGCCAGACGGAGCGCGCCGGCCATGCCTACGCCACCGGCATCCTCGACGTCGTCGACGAGGGCTTCGGCTTCATGCGCCGTCACGGTCTGCTGCCGAGCGCCGATGACGTCTACGTCAGCTCGAGCCAGGTGCGGCGCTTCGGCCTCCGCATCGGCGACCGGATCTCGGGGGCGGTCCGGGCGCCGCGCGAGGGAGAGAAGTACTGGGGCCTCCTGCGCGTCGACTCCGTCAACGGCGTCGACATCGAGACCGCCGGTCACCGTCCGCACTTCGGGGACCTCACCCCGGTCCACCCGGACGAGCTCATCAACCTCGAGTCGGACCCGAAGAACCTGAGCCAGCGGCTGGTCAACCTCGTCAACCCGCTCGGCAAGGGCCAGCGCGCGCTCATCGTCAGCCCGCCGAAGGCCGGCAAGACGATGCTGCTCAAGAACATCGCCAACGGCATCACGGCGAACTATCCCGACGTCCTCCTCATGGTCGCCCTCATCGGTGAGCGCCCGGAGGAGGTCACCGACATGCGCCGGTCGGTCAAGGGCGAGGTCATCAGCTCGACGTTCGACGAGCCGACCGAGAACCACACCCATGTCGCCGAGATGGCGCTCGAGATCGCCAAGCGCCAGGTCGAGACGGGGCGCGACGTCGTCATCCTCCTCGACTCGATCACTCGCCTCGCGCGCGCGTACAACTTGGCGCTGCCGCCCTCCGGTCGGACGCTCTCCGGCGGCATCGATCCGATCGCCCTCTACCCACCCAAGCGCTTCTTCGGGGCCGCGCGGAACATCGAGTACGGCGGCTCGCTGACGATCATCGCGACCTGTCTCGTCGACACCGGCTCGCGGATGGATGACGTCATCTACGAGGAGTTCAAGGGCACCGGCAACAGCGAACTCATCCTCGACCGCAAGCTCGCCGAGAAGCGGATCTTCCCCGCCATCGACGTCCAGCGCTCCGGCACCCGGCGCGAGGAGCTCCTCCTCGAGGAGGGGACGCTCAAGATGGTCTGGACGATGCGCCGGATGCTGTCCGCGGTCGGGACGAACGAGGGGATCGAGCTGCTGCTCAACCGGATCTCGAAGACCGAGAACAACGCGCAGTTCCTGGCAACGCTGACGAAGAGCCTGGACCAGTGACGGCGGCCGGTTTGCAGATTCGGGAGGTTCGGGACCTTCGGCCTGCTCGGGCGGTTATCTTGGACCGTTTGCTGGATTGCAGTGCCGTCTGGTAGTCTCCCGCCGATATAACGGTGACCGCCGATCCCGCGGACACCCCACCAGACCGCACGAGACCCAACTCGCATATCGCGACCCCGGACGGTCCATTTCCCTCGCGGTGCCCGCCGCCGCGCCTCACTCCCTCCCGCGCCTGACCGTCCGCTCCAGGAGGAGACCGTATTGCTCGACGCGACGGTGGTCATCCGGCGCATCCTGTCGCGCCTGGGCCATGACCACGATTGGCGTATCCCGCGGGCCGATCGGGCACGCCTTGACGTCGTCGAGGAGCTCGAGCCCGGGATCCAGCCATCGGTCGCGTCGTCCGCCCGTCTCGACGCGGTGACCGCTCCGCTCGAAGCGGCGCCCGCTCGCCGTCACGCAAACGGTCGACTCGCAGCTCCGCACGCGCGACGTGCGCGACGCCTGGCGCTCCCCGAGTCCCCGTCCGTCGTCGTGGACCACCTCCGGTCAGCCGTCGCGCATGCGGGCGGCGCCGAGCGCGCTCTTCCGATCGCGGTCGCGATCCTCGTCCTCGCCGCGTCCGTCGTCAGCGTCGTGCCGGCGGCCGGCGTTCAGCCTGTCCCGGCCACCGCGGCCGGCTGGGCGACAGGCGACACGTTCGGCTCGGGCGGCGCCCCGCGCCTGGCGATCGGCGGCGACAACGGCCCCGCCGCGAGCGTCGAACCCTACGAGAATGCCGCTGGTGCCCTCGTGACGCCGCCGCAGTCGGCCTCGTTCGACCCGGTCCCGGCAGCGACCCAGGCGGCCGGTCCGTTCGGACTCGACGCGACCCTCCTCAAGCCCGTCGCGCCGGACACGACCGTCTCGGACGGCAGCGGCCTGCTCAAGACGTATGTCGTTCGCCAGGGCGACACGCTCAGCGGCATCGCTTCGAGCAACGGGCTCTCGGTCATGACCCTGGTCTGGTCGAATGGCCTCACCTCGGTCGACCTCCACGTCGGCCAGAAGCTCGTCCTGCCGCCCGTCAACGGGGCGGTGATCAAGGTCGGCGACACGGACACGCTCGCCTCCATCGCGCGCGACTACGGAGTCTCCGCGGACGCGATCGTGGCCTACAACAAGCTCTCCGACCCGAGCGTCACGATCGGCCAGATCCTCGTCATCCCGGGCGGCAAGGGCGATCCGCTTCCGGCGGCGACGCCCGCCCCGCAGCTCGTTCGTGCCGGAGGGAGCGCCTCGGGCGGGTCGAGCGTGACCGTTCGCAGCGGTCAGAGCGCGCCGAGCCAGACGTCGACCTACGTGGGCGGCCGCCTCATGTGGCCGGTGCCGGGCGGCTACCTGAGCCAGGGCTACCACTACGGCCATTGGGCGATCGACATCGCCGCCGATCCCGGGACGCCGATCCTGGCGGCCGCGGCTGGGACCGTCATCTTCGCCGGCTGGCGGAGCAACGGCGGCGGCTACCAGGTCTGGATCAGCCACGGCTCGAACCTCTACACGACCTACAACCACATGTCGTTCGTCTCGGTCGGTGCGGGACAGCAGGTGGGTCGCGGTCAGCGCCTCGGCGGCGTCGGGATGACCGGGGACGCGACAGGCCCGCACTGCCACTTCGAGGTGTGGATCGGCCCCGTCTGGGACGGCGGCCAGCGGATGAACCCGCTCAACTACCTCTAGGACGGCTGCCTCGCCGGGCAGGCCCGCCGCGGATCCGACTGCGGCGGCGGCCCGTGGGGCGCGTGAGACAATCCCCCGGATGTTCCTGGACCGCGTCAAGATCTGGGTCCGTGCCGGCGACGGCGGGGACGGCGCGGCGTCCTTCCGGCGCGAGGCGCACGTCCCGCGGGGTGGCCCGGATGGCGGCGACGGCGGCCGCGGCGGTTCCGTCTACCTGCGGGTCGACCCGGGGGAGACGACGCTGCGCGACTATCGGTACGCGCATCACTTCAAGGCGACGCCGGGCGGCCGCGGATCGGGAGCGAAGCGCCACGGCAAGGCCGGCGACGACCTCGTCCTCGCCGTCCCTCCCGGGACCGCGGTCTACGACGACGCGTCCGGCGACCTGATCGCCGACCTCGTCGCGACCGAACAGAACGCGCTCGCCGCGCGCGGAGGACGCGGCGGCCTCGGGAACGTCCACTTCGCGACCGCCGTTCACCGCACGCCGAAGCACGCGCAGAAGGGCGAGCCGGGTGAGGAGCGCTGGATCCGCCTCGACCTGCGCCTGATCGCGGACGTCGGGCTCGTCGGGCTGCCCAACGCCGGGAAGTCGACGCTGCTCGCGGCAGTGACGGCCGCCCGCCCCAAGATCGCCGACTACCCGTTCACGACGCTCGAGCCGAACCTCGGGGTCCTCGAGCTCGATCCGGACGACCCGCGGCGGCCCACGATCGCCGACGTGCCGGGGCTCATCGAGGGTGCCAGCCAGGGCGCCGGGCTCGGCCACGCCTTCCTCCGGCACGTCGAGCGGACGCGCGCGCTCGTCCACGTCGTCGACGGCTCCGACCGCGACCCGGAGTGGGACTACGAGGTGATCCGCGAGGAGCTGCGCGCCCACGATCCCGTGCTGCTCGAGAAGCCGATCGTCGTCGCCTTCAACAAGGTCGATCTGCCCGCGGCGGCGGCCGCGTGGCCGTCGTTCCAGGCGGCGCGCGCGGCGGAGGGACTGGCGGCCGTGGCGATCTCGGCCGATCGGGGAGACGGACTCCAGGAGCTGCGCGCCAGGCTTGCCGACCTCCTGCCGAGTGGCGACGAGCTCGCGGAGCCCCCCGAGCCTGCTGGCGTCGTCGTTCATCGGATCGACACGCTGGGGGACGGCTTCTCGGTCGAGCGGATCGAGGAGGGCCTGTTCGCCGTCCACGGCCGGCGGATCGAGCGGATCGCGAACC
This sequence comes from Candidatus Limnocylindrales bacterium, assembly GCA_036391495.1. Lineage (GTDB taxonomy): Bacteria > Chloroflexota > Limnocylindria > Limnocylindrales > CSP1-4 > DASVZT01. Next base: position 844 of record DASVZT010000070.1, on the reverse strand, counting down.
AGACCGACTTCGACAACGAGGAGTCGGCGGCGCGCTTCCAGCGCGACCTGGCGCGGCTGGGCGTCGACGCCGAGCTGCGGCGTGCGGGTGTGGCGCCCGGGGACACGGTCCGCATCGCCTCGGCCGAGCTCGAATGGGAGCCCCTGCCATGGGACGAGTGACAGGCGAGATCGAGGCGCCTCGTGCCATCGTCGCCGGCTCGATCGGGATCCTCGGCGGAACGTTCGATCCGATCCACGTCGGCCACCTCGCCATCGCCGAGGAGGTCCGCGAGGCGCTGGGGCTCGCGCGCGTCCTGTTCGTCCCAGCGCCGCGACCGCCCCACAAGCCGGGCGTGCCGCTGGCGCCCGCCGAGGATCGCGCCGCGATGGTCAGGCTCGCGATCCGCGGCAACCCGGCGTTCGAGGCGTCCCCCGTCGAGCTCGATCGCCCGGGGCCGTCGTTCGCCGCCGATACCGTGGAGGTGCTCGCGGCGCACGAGCGTGCCGAAGGACGTGAGCCCGACCTGACGTTCATCCTGTCGACCGAGGCGCTCGCCGGACTCGAGACATGGCACGACCCGGAACGCCTGCTGGATGCGTGCCGCCTGGCCGTCGTCCCGCGCGCCGGGCGTGGTGCGGAAGGTCCGGGCTGGCTGTCGGAGCGGTTTCCGCGGGCACGCGCGGTCTTCCTCGATGGGCCCGACCTTGCCGTCTCGGGCACCGCCATCCGCCGGCGCGTCGCGCTCGGGCGATCGATCCGCTATCTCGTCCCGGATGCGGTGATCGCCTATATCGCGGACCATGGCCTCTACACCGAGGCGGCGCTGTCGTCGACCGCCTCTCCACGGAGGATCGCCAGATCG
>DASVZT010000069.1:0-5671 GCA_036391495.1 Candidatus Limnocylindrales bacterium | reverse complement strand
AGCGCGGCCGCCTCGAGCGCCCGGAGCTGCTGGACCACTCCCGTGCGACTCGCGCCGAGGCGCAGCGCCAGCTGGTCCGGCGACGCCGGCCCACCGCGGCGCAGCTCGGTCAGCAGCTCGCGCCGCAGACCCGAGGCGAGGGACGAGTCGTGGCCGTTCCCCGGGGCCGCGACGCCGTTGGCGTGTGCGGGGCCGGCGACGGTGGGGCCGGCCGGATCGAGCTCGGGCATCGGGCAGAGGCTAGCAAAAGGTCGCCGACACTGCCGCCGAGACTGCGGCGGGCCGCCGGGACGTCCATGCTCTTCGAGTCTGCTCGGGACGTGCCCGGCGCGGGTGTTACGCTCGAACCGTCCGTCTCGTGCCCGGGAGCGGACGTCCCCGGAGGAGGTGCGCGTGGATCTCGACCTGTCGCCCGAGCACGAGCTGCTGCGGCGGACCGTGCGCGAGTTCATGACGACCGAGGTCGCGCCGGTCATCGACGAGCACGAGCGGGAACGGCGCTTTCCCCGCGAGATCGTCGGACGAATCGCCGAGCTCGGCTGGCTCGGGATCCCGATCCCGGAGGAGGACGGGGGAGCCGGCCTCGACAGCCTCGCCTACGCCATCGCGGTGGAGGAGATCGGCCGCGTCTGGGGATCGCTCGGGCTGATCGTCGCGGCACACACGAGCCTGGGCTGCGGGCCGCTGGTCATCGCGGGCACCCCCGAGCAGCGGCAGCGGTTCCTCGTCCCGCTGGCCTCCGGCCAGGTGGTCGGCGCCTACGGGCTGACGGAGCCGGGCGCCGGAAGCGACTCGGGTGGGACGCGGACGACCGCCCGCCACGAGGACGGTCCCGACGGCGGGACGTGGGTCATCGACGGCGGCAAGCGGTTCATCACGAACGCCGGCGTCGCCGGCACGTACATTCTCACCGCCCGCACGGGCTCGAAGGGCGACGGGTCGGCCGAGATCAGCGCGTTCATCGTGCCCGCCGACACGCCGGGGTTCGCCGTCTCCCGGTACGAGGAGAAGATGGGTCTTCACGCATCACCGACGGGCGAGCTGACCCTCGACGCGGTGCGCGTCCCCGCCGCCAACATGCTCGGCGAGCCCGGGCACGGCTTCCGCACGTTCCTCAAGGTCCTCGACGGCGGCCGCATCAGCATCGCCGCGCTCGCACTCGGCCTCGCCCAGGCCGCGCTCGACGCCGCCGTGCCGTACGCGCAGACCCGCGAGCAGTTCGGCCGCCCGATCGGGACCTTCGAGGGGGTCGCGTTCATGGTCGCCGACATGGCGACCGAGATCGAGGCGGCCCGGTCGCTCGTCTACCGCGCGGCGTGGCTGAAGGACCGGGGCCGCGACTACGGGCTGGCTGCCGCGCAGGCGAAGCTCTACGCGTCGGAGGTGTCGTCGCGGGCGACGAACGCCGCCCTGCAGATCCACGGCGGGTACGGCTACGTCACCGAGTACCCGGTCGAGCGCTACCTGCGCGACGCCAAGCTGACCGAGATCGGCGAGGGGACGAGCCAGATCCAGCGACTCGTCATCGCCCGCAGGATCCTCGGTCTGCGCGTCGTCTGAGCGGCCGACGGTCGCACGGCCGACGGTCGAACGGTCGAACGGTCAGCGCGACTCCACGCCGAGCCTGGCGATCGCTTCCACGGCGGCCGGGTTCTCGAGGGCTGAAAGATCCCCCGGGTCGAGCCCGAGCCAGGCCGCGCGGGCCACGCGCCGCATCACCTTTCCGCTCCGCGTCTTCGGCAGCGCGGGGACGACGGCGACGGTCTCGGGGCGCAGTGCCTTGCCCAGCGCGTCGGCAACGACCGAGGCGATCTCGCGCCGCACGTCGGGATCGCCGGCCACGCCCGGGCGCAGCACGCAGACGACGACGATCGCCTCGCCCTTGACCTCGTGCGGGACGCCGATGGCGGCCGCCTCCAGGACGGCGCGGTGACCGCAGGCCGCGCTCTCGACCTCGGCGGGCCCGACGCGCTTGCCGGCCACCTTGAGCGTGTCGTCCGATCGGCCATGGATGTACCAGTAGCCGTCTGCGTCGATCTCCGCCCAGTCGCCGTGCATCCACGTCCCGGGCAGCCGCCGCCAGTACGCGTCCAGGTAGCGCTCGCGGTCGCCCCAGAAGCTCCGCGTCATCCCGGGCCACGGTGTCCGCAGGACGAGCTCGCCCACGACCCCGCGGACAGGGACGCCGTCCGGGCCGACGACGTCGGCGGCCATCCCGACGTTCGGGCCGTTGAACGAGGTCGGCTTGATCGGGCGCAGGACGTTGCAGCACAGGATCCCGCCGCTGATCTCCGTGCCGCCGCTGTAGTTGACGATCGGGCAGCGTCCGCCGCCGACCTCCCGGAAATACCACCACCACGGCTCCGGGTTCCAGGGCTCGCCGGTGGAGCCGAGGACGCGCAGCGAGCGCAGGTCATGGGCACGGACGGGTTCGACGCCGTGCGCCATCAGCGCACGGACGACCGTCGGCGAGACGCCGAGGTGTGTCACGCGATGCCGCTCGACGATCGACCACAGCCGATCGGGGCCCGGGTGATCGGGCGTCCCCTCGTACAGGACGATGGCGGAGCCCAGGAGGAGCGCCCCGGAGATGGCCCACGGGCCCATCATCCAGCCGAGATCGGTGTACCAGAAGAGGGTGTCGCCCCGGCCGAGGTCGAAGCCATGGGCGAGGTCCTGCGCGCCCTTGATCGGGAAGCCGCCGTGGACGTGGACCGTGCCCTTCGGGCGGCCGGTCGTCCCGGACGTGTAGATGAGCATGTACGGGGTCTCGGGGTCCGTGGGACCGGGTGCCCGGGCCGGCAGGTCACGGCGGCCGGCGGTCTCCGCCAGCGCCTCGTCCCACCAGCGGTCGCGGGCCGGGTTCCACGGGATGTCCCCGCTGCGCTCGCCGAAGCGGCCGCCGAGCCTGCGCACGACGACGACGCGGCGGACCGTCGGGGCCTCCGCGACGGCGGCGTCCGCGACGTCCTTCAGCCGGACGACACCGCCCCGGCGGAGGAACCCGTCGGCCGTGATGAGGACGGTCGCACCGCAGTCGACGAGGCGGGCGGCCACCGCGCCGTGGCCGTAGCCGGAGAAGATCGGCGTGTAGATCGCTCGCAGGCGGCCGAGCGCGAGGACCGTGACGACGGTCTCGACGAGCATCGGCAGGAAGATCCCGACGCGGTCGCCCTCGCGCACCCCCTGGGCCGACAGCATGCGGGCGGCGGCGTCGACAGCCTCGGCGAGTTCGCGGTTCGTCAGGCGGCGGAGCTCGCCGTCCTCGCCCTCCCAGGCGATCGCGAGCCCGTCGGGATCGGTCGTCGCCCGCGGCTCGACCGCGGCGGTCGCGTAGTCGAACGCCCCTCCCGTCCACCAGCGCGCGAACTCGACACCGGCCGATTCGTCGAGGACGGAGCTCGGGCGCCGTTGCCAGGCGATGCCGATGTCGTCCGCGGCGGCTCCCCAGAACCAGGCCGCGTCGCGCACGGCATGCGCCTGGAGCGCCTCGAGCGAGGGCTCGTCGGTTGCCCGGATGAATCGCGCGAGACGGCTGTCGGCGAGCAGCTCGGGGGTGGGTCTCCAGGCCGCGTCCGCGACGTCCCGTCCGAAGATCGGCCAGTCGTCCGCCCGTCCGCGGCCGCTCCGCGCCTCGTGCATGTTCAGCCCCCGGACGAGGCGGCCGTCTTGAGGCCGTCGGTCAGCGTCCGGGTGAACGTCGCGCCCCACGGTCCCTGTCCCACGACGACGTAGGGCGAGGCGACGATCTCGACGAACTGGGAGGAATCGGCGACGTAGGACCTGGCGCAGGTCCCGATCGCGCCGATGTTCCGCTGGAGAGCGGCATCGTCGTTGAACCGGTACAGGTGGACCGGCACGGGGCTGGGCTGGTCGAGACCGGCTGCCTGGAAGGAGATCGCCGTCCGCGCGAGCTCGCGGTCGGCGCACCCGGCGTCGCCCGACACGGTCGAATCGACGTTGATGCCGCGCGGCCCGAGGACACGGGTGATCCCGGCGAAGTCGGCGGGAGTGGGCGACGGCTCCGCCTCGGCGAGCCTGCAGCCGCCGAGCGTGGTCGCGGCCACCAGGATGACGGCGGCGAGAGCGAACCGACGGCGCGGGATGAGCACGGCCTGAGGCTATCAGGGCTCGTCGCGACCCGCCCGATCCGCGCTGTCGTACCATGCGCGACGTACCTGCCGCACATGGTGCCGGCCGCCCCGCGCGGCGGTCGCGGCGCCCGTGGCGGACCCGAGGGAGTCCATGACCGACCTGACCACCGACCGCCCGATCGGCGCGGTCGCGACGCCGCTGGGCACGCGTCCCATCCGCAAGGACGAGACGGATCTCGTCGATCGCGGCGTGCACGTCGAATCGTGGCTGCCGGAGCGCCGCTCGCGGCGTCGGCCGCTCGTCTTCGTCCACGGCGAGCTGGCCGGCTCCTGGGTCTGGGAGCGTTTCCTGGGGTACTTTGCCGGCCGCGGCTGGGAGGGCCACGCCGTCAACCTGCGCAACCACTACTGGTCGCAGTCAGCCGACCCGTCGACGCTGTCGTTCGACACCTACGTCGATGACGTCCTCGCCGTCCTCGACCGCTACGGCGACAGCTCCGTCCTGATCGGGCATGGCATGGGCGGGCTGCTGGCGATGAAGGCCGCGGAACGACACCGCCTGGCCGGGATGATCCTCCTGAGCCCGGAGCCGCCGCGGGACCTCCGGCCGCCGGCGCGCCTGCACCAGGTGCGCGCCATCCCCGAGGCCTACGGCAAGTCGGTCATCGGCTGGGAGACGCTCCCCGAGAAGCTGCTGCGGGACCATCGCGACCTGACGCTGGCGGATGTCCTGCGCGTCCAGCACCTCCTCGGGCAGAAGCCACGTGAGTCGGGGACGGCTCGACGGCAGGTGCTCCAGGGGATCGGGGTCGACCGCGCCGCCCTCGACGGCCTGCCGATGCTGGTCATCGGGGCTGGCCTCGACCGCTATGTCCCGGAGGCCTCGAGCGAGCGCGTGGCGTCATGGCTCGCCGCCGACTACGAGCCGTTCGGTGCCCACTCTCATTACGGGCTCGTCCTGGGTGAGCAGGGGTACGTCCAGGTGGCGGACGCGATCCGGGTGTTCCTGGAGGCGCATCGGCTGTAGGCGGGTCGCCTCGGCGCCTCGGGCGTCCCGGTCGCGTCGATCGCCTTCGGGCGCGTCGGTCGCCTGGCCCGTGGCGTCTCCTTCCGGCCGCTGGTATCATCCCGTCCGGCCGAGGGGCCGCCGTTCTCCGCGTCGACAGCGGCTGACGGGAGCGCCGCCTCGCCGCCTCGCCGCATTCGTCTAGAGGCCCAGGACACCGCCCTCTCAAGGCGGAGATCACCGGTTCGAATCCGGTATGCGGTACCAGAGCACACCTCGACGCCCCCGGACCGCGCCCCGGGGGCGTTCTCTTTTCGGGCATCCTTATCGGGCATCCTATGCATGCCCGGCGCTCCAAGGCCGGGAACCCAGGCCGTCCCCACACGGAGCCCGACCCCGATGCGACCCTCTCCCGAGCGCCGTCTCGTCATCCTCGCCGAGGGCAACTTCGGCTTCCACCACGGCAAGACGGCGATGGGCGTCCTGCGCTACGGGCGCGACACGGTGGTCGCAGTCATCGATTCGACCAAGGCCGGCGAGAATGTGCGCCAGTACCTCGGCGAGGCGCCGC
>DASVZT010000068.1:0-9031 GCA_036391495.1 Candidatus Limnocylindrales bacterium | reverse complement strand
GATGTTGTCGCCGCCACGGCCCGGCGTGGTACCCGCGGGCGGAGTACCTGCCGGCCGAGTACCTGCCGGCCGAGTACGCGCCGGCGCAGCTAGTTGCCGGCGCAGGTAGTTGCCGACGCAACCAAGGCGGGGTACAGTGCGGCGATGAACCAGAACGCCGCCGGCGATGCGGCCGTGTCCGCAGGCGACGAGGCCGTGTCCGCAGGCGATGCGGCCGTCCGGCTGCCCGCCCTCTACCTCGGACACGGCGCACCGCCGCTCCTCGAGGATCCCGAGTGGGTCGCACAGCTGTCGGGCTGGGCGGGGGCCATGCCGCGCCCGAGGCGGATCCTCATCGTGTCGGCGCACTGGCAGACGGCCCCGATGGCCCTCTCGGCGACACATCGTGTCCCGCTCGTCTATGACTTCTACGGATTCCCGCGTCACTACTACGAGATGACGTACGACGCGCCCGGTGCGCCCGACCTGGCGACGGACGTCAAGGCGCTCATGCCGGCGAGCGAGCCGGTCCTCGAGCGCGAGACGCGCGGCCTCGACCACGGCGCGTGGGTCCCCCTCAAGGCGATGTACCCGGACGCGGACATCCCGGTCCTGCAACTCTCGATGCCCGATCTCGACCCGGCCCATCTCTTCGAGGTCGGCCGGCGGCTGGCGCCGTTGCGCGACGACGGGACGCTCATCGTCGGCTCGGGCTTCATGACGCACGGCCTGCCCTTCATCCACGAGTACATGGGCCACACGGGGATCGCCCCGGCGTGGTCCGTCGACTTCGATCGATGGGCGGCCGAGGCGCTCGCGCGGGGCGATCTCGACTCGCTGTTCGCGTTCCGCGAGAAGGCCCCCGGCATGCCCTACGCCCATCCGACCGTGGAGCACCTGGCCCCGCTCTTCGTCACGCTCGGTGCCTCCGCCAGGCCCGACAACGCCCCGAAGACGACGATCGAGGGATTCTGGTGGGGTCTTTCGAAGCGGGCGTTCGAGGCGGGCTGACGCCCACGAGCTGGACGGCCGCACGGCCCGCGCGGGCCGTGCGCCCGCATCCCGCTCGTCCTGTCGATGGCCGTTGCCCTCCCAGGGCTATTTCGGGGGTAGGGAGCCCAATAGGGCGGTCAGGGTGATCGCCCAGCCCTTCCAGCCGAGCTCCGGACCGGCGTCCCGTGCACGAGCGACGTTCGGCCGGCCAGTCGGGCACCGCTCTGCCCCCGTCCGGCGCCGTCCTATGCCACGGGATGCCCCGGATCCAGCCCTGCCAGGAGAATCGCCGGGCCCAAGGAGAATCGCCGGGCCCAGGGCGTCGACATCGTCGGGCGCAGCTATCCGGAGCGCTCCGCAGGCCCGATGAACCGGTACCCGAGGCCGCGCTCGGTGCGGATGTAGGTCGGCGCCTCCGGATCGTCGTCGAGCTTGTCCCGGAGCCGCCGGACGTACACGCGCAGATAGTCGACCTCGTCGACATACTCCCGTCCCCAGACCTTCGCCAGCAGGGTCGCGTGCTGGAGGACGTGCCCGGCGTTGCGCACGAGGTGGTAGAGGAGCTTGTACTCCGTCGGCGTCAGCTCGAGCCGCTCGCCGCGGAAGCGGGCCTCCTGGCGGCCGAAGTCGACCTCGAGCTCGCCCGAGCGGAAGGATGGCGCCCGCGACGTCGGGGCGGGCAGGGCGTGGCGGCGGAGGACGGCCCGGACGCGCGCCATGACCTCGAGGTGGTTGAAGGGCTTGGTCACGTAGTCGTCGGCCCCGAGCTCGAGGCCCTTCACCTTGTCCATCGCGTCGTCCCGTGCCGTGAGCATCACGACCGGGACATCCGAGAAGGCGCGGATCTCCTTCAGCACCGAGAACCCGTCGATATCGGGCAGCCCGACGTCGAGCAGGACGATGTCAGGATGCTCGCGCTCCACGAGGTCGAGCGCGGACCGTCCCGTGCCGGCGCCGAGGACTTCCACTTCGCGCCACTGGAGGTCGAAACCGAGACGCAGCGACTCGACGACGTCCTGTGCGTCGTCGACGACGAGGATCCTCACGGCTCAGGCTCCCCTGGACCGTCGAGCGGAACGGCGAGGGTGAACCGGCTGCCCCGCCCCGGCGCGCTGTCGACCTCGATGGTGCCGCCGTGCGCCTGCGCGATCGCCAGTGCAGTCGGAAGTCCGAGGCCGACGCCACCGCGCCCGGGACGGTCCTGCTCGCCGACGAAGAAGCGCTCGAAGAGGCGCGGCTGGTCCTCGAGCGGGATCCCGGGACCCTCGTCGCTCACGGACCAGCGGACCGTCGAGTCGCGGGTCGACAGTCGCACCTCGATCCGGCCGCCGTCGGGAGTGAACTTCTGGGCGTTCGCGACGAGGTTGAGAAGGGCCTGCTCGAGCCGCCGCCGATCGCCGTAGACCTGCGGCACGGGCTCGACCTCGACGACGAGGGCGATGTCCTGAGCGTGCAGCCGGACGAGCGGGGCGATCGACGCCCGGGTCGCCTCGGCGATCTCGACGGGATCGACGCGCCGCAGCTGGAGCGGCAGGCCGCCCGCCCGGAAGCGGGCGAGATCGAGGATGTCGCCGACGAGGCGCTGCATGCGCTCGGTGTTGCGCTCGATCGTCTCGAGGAGCGACCGGCGCTGCTCGGGGCTCGGCTCGAGCGTCGGGTCGAGGAGGAGACCGATGCCCGTCCGGAGCGCGGTCAGCGGCGTGCGGAACTCGTGCGAGATCGTCGCCAGCAGGTCGGAGCGCAGCCGCTCCAGCTCGCCGAGGGCGTCGGCATCGTGCGACAGGGGATCTGCGTCGCGCAGGCGCTGCCCGAGGCTTGTCGGGACCCAGCGACGCGCGCTGCCATTGGCGCCCGAGACGCGCGCCAGGCCGAGAGAGCCGAGCTCTTCGAGCAGTCCGGCGGCCACGCCGGGGTCGAGCGACGCACCGCGCTCGGCGAAGCGCGCTTCCAGCTCCCTCTCGCTCGCGCCCGGGCCGAGCAGCGCGAGCGACGCGAGGCCGAGCTCGGACGGCGGTCGTTCGAGGGCCATGGAACGAGGATAGAGCCGCGACGATCGAATCGCCGCGCCCGCGGCGCGGGGCGGCTCGACGGCGACGGCGATCAGCGTACGGACGCCCTCGCTGCGCTCAGCTCGCGGGCGACGGTCTGCTCGCGGGCGACGGTCTGCTCTCGGGCGACGGTCTGCTGGGGTTCGATCTCCCTCGGCGTCGCCGGCGGGGTCGGTCGTGATTCCGCGGACCGCTCGTCGTACGAGCAGGTGCACGGCCCGCCCGCCACGCAGCCCGCGCAGCAGAAGGCGAGGCCGACGTGGAAGACGGGTGCCCAGTCGATCGCGATCGCGCACGACGTGCAGGTGAATGGTCGGTGTTGTGACGACATGGAGGACCTCCGTGGCGAGCGCCGCGGGCGAGGGGCCCGCGGCGCTCACGTCGACGAGCCTGTCCCGCTCGCCGGCCTCGACCGTATGCCCCACGGGTGAACTCCTGGAGGAACGCACATGAACGCTCCGTGAACGGGTGCACTTTTCATGTTCCGTTCACGCTCGTCCATCCGTTCCTTCCTGCGCCTGCGCGAGGCTGGGTCCATCGCCTCACGAACGGAGCACTCAATGCAGACACAGTCACCGAACGTCCGATCAGCCGGGCAGTCGCAGGGCGCGCGCGCCCTCGGTGCGGCGCTCGAGCAGTTCGGCCGCGCCGCGGATCACCTCGGACTCGAGCCGGATCTGCGGGCGGTGCTGGGCGTCCCGCAGCGCGAGTGGACGGTCAACTTCCCGGTCCGGATGGATGACGGCAGCGTGCGTGTCTTCTCCGGCTATCGCGTCCAGCACAACGTGTCGCGTGGCCCGGCCAAGGGAGGCCTCCGCTTCCATCCGCAGACCGACATCGACGACGTCCGTGCGCTTGCCATGTGGATGACCTGGAAGTGCGCCCTGGTCGACGTCCCGTTCGGGGGCGCGAAGGGTGGCGTCACCTGCGATCCGACGACTCTCAGCCGCAAGGAGCTGGAGGCCCTGACGCGTCGCTTCGCGACCGAGCTCGAGGGCGTCATCGGACCGGATTCGGATATCCCGGCGCCGGACGTCGGAACGAACGCGTCGGTGATGGCGTGGATCATGGATACCGTCTCGATGCACCGGGGCTACTCGGTGCCCGGCGTCGTGACCGGCAAGCCGCTGTCGATCGGCGGCTCGCTCGGACGGGCGGACGCGACCGGACAGGGCCTCGTCTACACGGTCCGTGACGCGGCGGCCCGCATCGGCCTCCCGCTCGCCGGCGCCACCGCCGCCGTCCAGGGCTACGGGAACGTCGGGGAGGCGAGCGTGCGCCTGCTCGCCGGCGAGGGCGTGCGGATCGTCGCCGTGACCGACGTCTACGGGGGCATCTCGAACCCCGCGGGCATCGACGTCCCGGCGCTCCGCGAGCACGTCCGCGCGACCGGCAGCGTCACCGGGTTTCCCGGCGCGAGCCCGATCGACAACGACGCGCTCTTCGCGCTCGAGGTCGACATCCTCGCCCTGTGCGCACTCGAGAACCAGGTGACGTCGGAGAACGCCGGCCGCATCCGCGCGCGGATCCTGGCCGAGGGCGCGAACGGCCCGACCTCGCCGTCGGCCGACCCGATCCTCGAGGCGAACGGCGTCACGGTCATCCCCGACATCCTGTGCAACGCCGGTGGCGTCGTCGTCAGCTACTTCGAGTGGGCGCAGAACAAGGCGGCGCTCGCCTGGACCCTCGACGAGGTGAACGCGCGTCTCGAGCGCCAGATCCTCGCGGCGGCCGACGCGGTGTGGTCTCGGGCCGCGGCGGACCGGGTCGGGTCCAGGCTCGCCGCGCACGCGCTCGCCGTCGAGCGAGTCGCCGACGCGACCCGCCTCCGCGGCCTGTATCCGTAGGCCGGGTGGACGCCGTCCGTCCACCGGCCTGTTCCATGGCGAGCGCCCGGCGTGGGGTTACGCCGGGCGCTCGACCCTTCCTGCCACAGCAGCGTCGGCGCGGATGCAGCCACCGTGGCACCGGTGTCCCACGCGTATGCAGTCCTCTCATGCAGCTTGAATATCCACGTTGCATAGAAAATCGCGCCTTGCATACCCGAAGCTCCGTCGGCTAGCATCGCGGGCATGAACCGCCGCATCTTCTCCGTCGAGGCGAAGAAGAAGCTCTGGCGGCCCTGCCGGGAGGCACGGGCCCTGGGGCTCTGACGGCGCACGACCGACGAGAGCCTCCAGGGACCGGAGGCTCCGGGGGCCGCGACACCAGCCGGTGATCGCGGCCTTTTCGTTTGTCCGGCGACGTGCGCGACGGCGGACGGGACCGACAAGCCGACCTCCACCCGCAGGCCCACGCCGACCTTCTCATGGCGAAGCGAGGGATGCAGACATGGACAGCGTGATCCTCGGCGACGGGCCGCTCGGCTGGGCGATCGCCGCGGCCGCGAGCGAGCGTGGCGACCGTGCGCGACTGGTCGGCCGGCCGGCCGGGACGTCCCACGACCCCGTCGGACTGGCCGGCGCAGACGTCGCGTTCGAGGTGAGCCGGGGCGACGCGGTGGCCCGGAACGTCGCCTCGCTCGTCGAGGCCGGCGTGCGCCGGATCGTCATCGGGACGACCGCCTGGGACGCGGACCGGGCGCGTGTCCAGGATGTGCTGGTCCGCCGGGGCGCCGCGGCCGTGGCAGCGCCGAACCTGAGCCTGGGGATGGCGCTGTTCGGCCGTCTCGTCGACGCCGCCGTCGCGCTGTACGGCGGCCTCGCGGCGTTCGACCCGTACGTCGTGGAATGGCACCGCCGTGGCAAGGCCGATCGGCCGTCCGGCACGGCCCGCGCCCTCGCGGCGCGCATCGTCGATGCCCACCCGCGGGTGACGCGGGTCGCCGACTCGACGTCGGGCCCGTCCGCCCCGGACACGCTCGAGGTCATCGGTGTCCGCGCCGGCGCGAATCCCGGCAGCCACCTCGTCGGGTTCGATGCGCCGGGCGAGTCGATCGAGCTGCGCTGCACGGCGCGCGACCGGACGGCCTACGCGGCCGGGGCCCTCGCCGCCGCCGACTGGCTCCGCGCCGCCAGGCGCGCCCCAGGCCTGCACACGTTCGACGAGATCGTCGACGACCTGCTCCTCGCCGACTCGACGCCCGGGATCGCGATGGCGAGCTGACGCGACCGCGACAGCGCCCGACTGACCAGGACCGACCACCGACCACCGACCACCGACCACCGACCGACCGACCACCGACCGACCGACCGCCGGCCACGACGAACGACGTCCGCCTCCAGCCACCCGACGAAAGGACCCGCGCGATGACGCTCCCCGCCCGCCACCCCGACTCCCACCGGCCCGCCCTGCGTGGCGCACTGACGGCACTCGTCACGCCCTTCACTCGCGACGGCGAGGTGGACGAGGCGGCCTTTCGCCGTCTCGTCACGTGGCAGCTGCTGTCCGGGATCGACGGCCTCGTCCCGTGCGGGACGACCGGCGAGAGTCCGACCCTCTCCGCTGCCGAGCGCGAACGCCTCATCGCCATCGCCGTGGAGGTCGCGGCAGAGCGCCCGTGGCGCGAGCGCGTCGCCATCGTCGCCGGCACCGGCACGAACGACACCGCGGCGACGATCCGGGCGACGCGCCGGGCCGCCGAGATCGGCGCGGATGCCGCCCTCGTGGTCGCTCCGTACTACAACCGCCCGGACCAGCGGATGCTGGAGGCCCACTTCCGGGCGGTCGCCGACGATGGCGCGCTCCCGGTCGTCGTCTACAACGTCCCGTCACGGACGGGTGCCAACGTCGAGGCCGATACGTTCCTGCGGCTCGCGGCGCATCCGCGGGTCGTGGCCGTCAAAGAAGCGTCCGGGAATCTCGAGCAGATCGCGCGGATCTGCCGGGACCGGCCGCGCGACGTCGCGGTCCTCGCCGGGGACGATGCCTGGACGCTCCCCATGCTCGCGATGGGGGGCGATGGGGTCATCTCCGTCGCGTCGAACGAGATCCCGGGCGAGATGGCGGCGCTGTGTGCCGCCGCGTTCGCAGGCGACTGGGAGCACGCGCGACGGACGCACGAGCGCTGGCTGCCGCTCTTCCTGGCGAACTTCCGGGGCGCCCCGAACCCGGTGCCCGCCAAGGCCGCCCTCGTCCTGATGGGCCTCCTCGAGCACGACACGGTCCGCGCGCCGCTGCTGCCGCTCGACGTCGCGCCACGCGAGGCGCTCCTGACGCTGCTCCGTGCGATGGGCCTGGCCGACCTGGGGGCGACCGCGTCCGACGAGTCGCTCGACGGCGGCGTCCTGGCGGAGGGCGCGGCGTGACGATCCTGGCCGAGCTCGAGGCCGGGACGCGCCGCGCGGCCTGGCCCGACGAGGCCGCACCAGGCGGTTGGCGCGTCGACACGGGCGTCAAGGAGGCCATCCTCGGCTGCTTCGCCGACCGGACGACGGCGATCTGGGAGGCCGGACCGCTGGTGTTCCGCGACCGCCTCGGGGTGCCGCCGCGCGATTGGGCGTCCGCACCCGACGCGATCGAGGCGATCGAGGCGGGCCGTCCGCACCGCGTCGTCCCCGGCGGGACGAGCGTGCGGGCCGGCGTCCACCTCGAGCCGGGTGTCGTCATCATGCCGCCCGCGTTCGTCAACGTCGGCACCTGGATCGGCGCGGACACGATGGTCGACTCGCACGTCCTGGTCGGCTCATGCGCGCAGATCGGCGCCCGCGTCCACCTCTCCGCCGCCGTCCAGGTCGGCGGCGTCCTCGAACCGGCGGGCGCCCGTCCGGTCGTGGTCGAGGACGATGCGTTCGTCGGCGCCGGATCGCTGCTCCTCGAGGGCGTCCTCGTCGGGCGCGGCGCGGTGCTTGGCGCCGGCGTCGTCCTCACCGGCACGTCGCGCCTCTACGACCTCGTCGAGGGCCGGGTGCTCTGCGGAACGGCCGACGTCCCCCTCGCCGTCCCGCCCGGCGCCGTCGTCGTGCCCGGGACCCGACCGGCGTCCGGTGACTTCGCGCAGCGGCACGGTCTCGCCATCGCCACCGCGGTGCTGGTCAAGATGCGGGACGCCGGGACGCAGGCCCGCGTGGCGCTCGAGGAGGCGTTGCGGTGACCACGGCGAGGCTGGCAATGGACGGTGCGGGACCCGGGACCGACACGGGCCTTGACGGAGCGCCTCGCCTCGCCTTCGACCCGGGCCGCCTCGACATCCCCGCCCTGGCCGAGGCGTACGACACGCCGCTCTACCTCTACGACCTCGACGTCGTCACGCGTCGCGTCGCCGGGCTGCGCGCGGCGCTTCCCCCGGGCGTCTCACTCGCCTATGCGGTCAAGGCGAACCCGTCGCTCGCCGTGCTGGCACACCTGGCTTCCCTCGGCCTCGGCGCAGACGTCGCGTCGGCGGCGGAGCTCCGGACCGCGCTGCGCGCCGGGTTCGAAGCAGGGCGTCTGGTCATGACGGGGCCGGGCAAGCGACGGGAGGAACATCTCGCCGCGGTCGACGCCGGTGCCGTCGTCACGGTCGAGTCGCCCGGCGAGCTCGAGCGGCTCGAGCGGGCCTCCGCCGCGGCCGGCCGCGTCACGCCCATCCTGCTGCGCGCGAGCGCAAGCGAGGAGTCGGCGGAGGATGTCCGGATCATCGGCGACTCGGGCGCGGGGAAGTTCGGCATGGACGACGCCGACCTCCGAGTGGCGGCCCGGCTGGCCGCGGCCTCGCCCCACCTCGAGCTCCTCGGGCTGCATCGATTCGGGGCCTCGAACGTGACCGATTGGCGCCGTCTCGTCCAGGCGGCGGAGATCGCCGTCCAGCTCGCCGCGGAGATCCTGGGGTCGGTCGATCGGCCCGTTCGCATCGTGGACGTCGGGGGCGGCCTCGGAATCCCGTATGCCGACGGGGAGCCCGCGCTGGACGTCGTCGCCCTCGGCCGAGGGCTGGCATCCCTTCTCGAGTCGGCCGCCGGGTCGAGGGCGACCCGCGACCTTCGCCTCGTCCTGGAGCCCGGTCGCTTCCTCGTCGGCCCGGCCGGCGTCTACGTCGCGCGGGTCGTCGATCGGAAGAGTGTCCGCGGCTCCCGTGTCGCGATCCTCGACGG
>DASVZT010000067.1:0-6431 GCA_036391495.1 Candidatus Limnocylindrales bacterium | reverse complement strand
GTCTGGGTCGACTGGGTGGACGAGGGGATCGCGAACCTGGTCGGCGTCCCGCCGGTGGGCCCGCGCCGCTATGTTCTCGAGTACGTCGCCTCCGCCACGCTCGGTGCCGAGCTGGCCGTGGCGGCGTGGAGCGATGAAGCGGCGTTCGGCTGCCTCATTCGCCAGCGCCATGGGTCCACGGGCGTCCTGTCGGACCGTCTGCGTGCTCGTGTCGAGCGGCTCGACGGCGAGCCCGCGGTCTCATGAGGTCGGCGCAGAACTGGACGGCGGCGCCGGGACGATCCCGATGCCGCCGTCGAAGACCAGGGTGAGCTGCTGACACCCGGTTGGGCAAAGGCCCGGGTGGGGTCTACGTGAACGACCGTCGGCCCTCGATCGCCCGCCAGATGGCGATGACGATGATCGCGCCGATGACGGCGATCACCAGGCTGCCGACGTTCACCCCGGTGACGTCGCCGATGCCGAGCGCCGACGCCACGAACCCGCCGACGATCGCCCCGATGATCCCGAGGATGATCGAGCCGATGATGCCCTCGCGGCTTCCCATGATGAAGCTCGCGATGACGCCGGCGAGCAAGCCCAGGATGATCCAGCTCAGGATTCCCATGCGTTCTCTACTCCTTCCAGGGTCCCTTCCCGACGCAACGATGCGTTTCGCCTGCTGACGTTCACGACATGCCAGTGGCATCCTCGCCTTGCGAGGCCCTCGCGGACGGCAAGAACTCTCGAACGACCGAGCCGAGACCGGCCGGGAGCAGGTACCGCCCGGCGTCGACCGAGACGAGAGCGACCGCGACCAGCGCGATGATCCCGGTCGCCACGCGCTCGCGGAGAGCCAGGGGCCGGGCCGACCTCGCCGGCGAGCCAAGGTCGAGGACGATCCAGCCCGCGACGAGGGCTCCGCCGAGGGCCGCCGGGGGACTGGCCGGGAGCGCCCCGACGAGCAGGACGGCGAAGGCCAGGATCGCGCACACCGCTGCGAGGGTTCGCACGGGCAGATCGTGTCCCTCCCGGCGTACGCGCCCGAAGACCCGCATGGGCGCCGAGCGTGCCAGTCGTGTGTCGCGTTGGTGCCGGAGCGGTCGCCTGGGAATGCCGGCGCTGGCCGGACCGGCTGTCAGCTCGTGCTCACCCCGAAGAGGTGGCTGATCCCCCACGTCAGCGCCATCGCGACCGAACCGCCGACGACGTTGCGCAGGACCGGCCGCGACAGCGGGAATCCCGAGATGACCGCGCTCGTCCAGCCGGTCAGGAAAAGCCCGACGAGCCCGACGGCGACCGTGATCGGGATCCTCGCCGCAGTCGGCGCGAGGAGCATCGAGAGGAGCGGCAGCAGGAAGCCGGTGGTGAACGAGATCGCGGAGGCGATGGCGGCGTGCCACGGGGTCGTCAGCTCGTCCTGGTGGACGCCATACTCGGCGCGGAGGTGGGCGGCAAGAGGGTTGTGCGCGGTCAGCTCGCCGACGACCAGTCGGGC
This sequence comes from Candidatus Limnocylindrales bacterium, assembly GCA_036391495.1. GTDB lineage: Bacteria > Chloroflexota > Limnocylindria > Limnocylindrales > CSP1-4 > DASVZT01. Next base: position 4,954 of record DASVZT010000067.1, on the reverse strand, counting down.
CGTGCTCTCCGACAGCCCCTGTCCTTGGTAGACGATCACGAGCTCCTCGAACTCGTCCTCCGGCGTGTGCGTGAGGTCGTGGCGCTCCTTCCTGATGAGCGCCTCCTCCGTGTCGCGCTGGCTCGACACGGACACGTACTCGCCCATCGCCATGGCCGACGCGCCTGCGAGCAGCCCGGCAATGCCGGCGAGCATGATGGCGTTGATGTTCGCCGGGTCCGCGGCGGCGACACCGATCGTGATGCCGGCGCCGGAGACGACGCCATCGTTGGCCCCGAGGACGGCGGCCCTCAGCCAGTTCAGCTTGGCGCCGAGGCCGCCGAAGCCGACGATCTCCCGCGTTTCGGGCGCGTCCTGGGCGCGAGTGTCCTGCATGTGCGAGCTCCGCGGGACGCCTGTCGGTCGGACAGAGCGAGAGTACAGCTTGGGCCCGGTCCTGGTCGCGGCCGCCGTATCCCCCGGTCCGTCTTCTTTGCGTAATCTCGGGCCGCGCGGTCCTTATGCGATGCGAGCCCTGCCCGGCGGCCCTCGCCCTGGGCGTGAGGCCCCATTCGGAACGAATCCCGCGGTGGAGACACACCTTAACCACGAGAATCGCATCCTCGGCCGGCGTGGCGGGGGTCGGGCCGGGCGGCCAGTCGCACAAGGGGGGCTGTGGCCGAGATTGCGCAAGAACGATGCCGGCGAGGGGCGTCGCGCATAGGCCGCCGGCTCGTCGAGCGGTGACCGAGGCCCGCGGCCGGATTGACTGGCCGACCCCGGCCGGGTCGCCGACCGCCCGCCCGGTTGGTGTCGACCGGCAGTCTCAGCCGATTCGCTGAGCCAGGGACACGATGATCCCCTCGGGTCCGCGGACGTACGCCATGCGCCAGATGTGCTCGTACTGCCCGACGCCCCCGACGAGTCCGTAGCCGTCTGCGGCCAGCCGGTCGAGGACCGCCTCGAGGTCGTCCACCTCGAAGGCGACGTTGCGCAATCCGAGCTCGTTCGACATCGCGCCGGGCGAGCCCGGCACATGCTCGGGCCGGGTGAAGCTCGACAGCTCGAGCCCGGTTCCTCCGCCCGGTGGCCGCAGCATCACGATCTCGCTGCGGGAGTCGGGGATCCCGATGACCGTGTCGACGAACTCGCCCTCGATCGGCATCCTGCCCTCGACCTCGAGACCCAAGCCGACGAAGAATGCCGTCACGGCGTCGAGGTTCGCCACCGTGATGCCCACGTGGTCGAATCGCCGAATAGGGGCCATGCGGTTCCTCCCGTCCGCGTTTGTGAGCGAGGAACGTCAGCGGCGGAAGGTGAGGTGGATGGTGCCGCTCGGCGCGGTCTCCGCCTTCACCGTGTACCCGGACTCGAGCCCGCGCAGGCCGTCCCAGAGCCGGGAGCCACGGCCGAGCAGGATCGGCGCGATCGCGACGTGCAGCCGGTCGACGAGTCCGGCCTCAAGGTAGGCGCGGACGACAGAGATGCCACCGCCAATCCGCACGTCCTTGCCGCCCGCGGCGTCGAGCGCCCGGACGAGCGCCTCCTCGGGTGTCGCCGTGAGGAAATGGAAGGTCGTTCCGCCCGCCATTGCGATGTCAGGGCGCTGCGCGTGGGTCAGGACGAACACGGGTGTCCGGAAGGGCGGCTCGTCGCCCCACCAGCCACGCCAGTCGGGATCGTCCGGGAAGTTGTGCAGCCCGAACATCCCGGCACCCATGATCTCCGCCCCGATGCCGTCGAAGTACGCCTTGGCGTACTCGTCGTCGACGCCGGTCGTGCCCTCGCCGGACGTGTCGTGCAGAACCCGGGTCCGGAATGTCCGGGTCGCGACATACGCGCCGACGAGCCGGCCCCAGTCCCGCCCCATCGGGTCCTCGGGCGTCTGGTCCGTCGTGGTGGCGAAACCGTCGAGCGAGATGTTGAGGTCGACTCGCACGGGCATGAACGTCCCTCCGGATGGCTACACCTGGATCGCCAGGCCCAAGAGGGCCGTGGCGGTGCGAGGAAGAGGGGGCGTGGGGACTCCAGGGACGTCAGGGTAGCTGACGGGCTTCCCGCCGTCGCGTACCCGTTCCAGACCGCGGATCGATGACGATGGCGACCGCCCGGGCAGGGCGAGCATCCCCTCGGCGTCGGGGATGCACGAGATGACAGGGGACTGCGAGACATGGAGGGCCAGCTTCCTGCCCGAGGGGCGGAAGACGGGGTTGCTGAGCGAGATCGACGCCTCGATCGCCGCGCGACCGAGCTGACTCCGACCGAGCGCCGAACGCCCACTTCGACCGTTCTGCCGGCGACCGGCGCTTTGCGGCCCACCGCCCGGGCCGTTGCGGATGCGCGGTCGCTATCGGAGGGATCGCCTCGTCGTGGGGGACAAATGGCCGACGACCGCGCCCGCGATGCCGAGGCCGGTGATCAGGCTGCTCGAGATCACGGGACCAACCTCATAGCCGCCGAGCGCCGCCGCGACCGCCGTCACGACCAACGGCCCGAACGCGAACAGCCAGGCGATGCCGGCGAGGCTGGACCAGCGGACCACGTTCGGCCCAGGACGGACGAGCAGCAGGCTGCCGTTCACGAACGCCAGGAGCGCGCCACCGAGCACTCGCGCGGGCAACGCGAGATTCGCGAGCAGGAACCCGAGGTCGTTGACGTGCTCACCGACCAGGACGAACGACAGCAGGCCGGCGCAGACCACGCCGGCCATGATCCAGAGTGAGCCAGCAAGTCGAGTGCTCATGCCGATCCTCGATCAACCCTTCGCAGTTGTGAGCCCTGCAGTCGAGCTGCCCAGGACGGCGAGAGCCGCCTCCTCGACGATCGACTCGGTGAAGGAGGTCATCGACGAGACCCGCGCGCCCGACCGGTCCGTGCGGGCCGGGCGGTCGCCCGCTCGTATTCCAGATCGGCCGCGTATAGGTCACGCACCGTGACCGGCGTCACGTCGGCCTCGGCCGCGATGTTCCGGTCGAACCCCGAGCGGCTGTAGAGGAAGAGCCGAGGCCGATCCCCCGGCGCGACGATCCCGACGTCCCTTCGGAGGTCGGCCGCGTCCCCGGGCTTGACCTGCTCGCGGGTCCACTTCGCGGATCCGGCAGCGGCGAGGCGGGGGCCCGCCATGGCCGCAGCGTCGATGTCGCCACCGCTGAACCACCAGAACCCCACCGTGGTGAATGGGCCGATCGCTCCCGTCCCGGAGAGCCGCTGGAGGTGCTGGCGCGCGACGGCCTCGAACGTCCGGCTGACGAAGCGGTCGAACTCCTCTCCGCACAGCTCGTCGAGCACGGCTGCGCCCTGCCCGAGCTCGATCGCGCTGCGCCATGGGTCCACCAGGGCGAAGTAGAACCGCAGGTATGGATCGGCGATCACGTACCGGCTGTTGCGCGAGCGCGGCAGGCCCACCTCGGGCGGCGGCACGGTCCGCTCGACGAAGCCGAGCTCGATGAGCCGGTCCAGGTAGGGAGTCACGCGGTTCGCGCCGCCCAGGCCGGCCTGGGTCGCGATCTCGCCCGGCGTCAGGTAGCCGTTGGCGATCGCGCGAAGGACCGTCTCGTACGTGCGCGGCTCGGTGAACTCGGCGCGCAGCAGGTCCGGCGCCTCGCGGAACAGCCGGCCGCCCGGCGAGTACGCGACGCGCAGCAGCTCGTCACGGAACGGTCGGGTGGCGTCGAACTCCTCGAGGTAGTCGGGGACGCCGCCGGCAACGGCGTAGAGGCGGACGCGGTCCTCGGGCGGCCAGCCGGAGGCGAAGCGGCCGGCATAGTAGTAGTCGAACGGCCGAAGGTGGTGCGCGCGTGTCGGGCGGCCGTAGAGCGCACCCTCGGTTGACACGAGCGAGCGCATCATCGACTGCTGGGATCCGGAGAGGACGACGACGACGTTGGACCGTGACCCTTCGGCGTCCCACCAGCGCTGAAGGAGTGACGGCAGGGCACGGTTAGCCTCGACGAGGTAGGGAAACTCGTCGAGGATCAGCCCGACCCGTCGCGTGGCGGCGGCCGCGGCGACAATCGACAGCGCCTCGTCCCAGTCGCGGATCGCGAGCCGCGGCGGGCGCCCGCGGCGGAACCCGACGGACATCGGGCCGAGGACGCGCCCCAGGTCCGCGAGCTGGTCACGCTCCAGCTGCTCGGCCGCGACGTAGAACGAGATCGGCTTGCCCGACGCGAACCGTGTGAGGAGGGCCGACTTGCCCACCCGGCGACGCCCGTGGACGACGATGAGCTCGGGGCGCCCGGAGGCCCATGCGTCCTCGAGATCCGCGCGCTCCCGGTGTCGGTCGACGAACGACTGCGCCACCCATACTCCTCTGTCTAAGCCGTCTTAGTCTAAGCGATCTTAGACTATGGGCGGTGGTCGTCAAGCGACCGAGCCTGGCCGGGCGCCGGCGCCTTAGGCTGACCGGCACGATCCCCGAGGCCGGCCTGCCTGAACCCGTGTTCGTTCAGACCCCCGCCTCTCTTCGGGTGACCTTCCTGGCGGACCCACTCTCCGCCCGGATCCTGGCTGCGCTTCCGCCCGGGTCCGAGCGGTTCGTGGAGCACTTGAACCGCACTGGCCGCGTGACGACGAGTCAGGCGATCCAGCTGCTCGGGGTCTCGAGGCCGACTGCCCTGAACTACCTCCACCGACTCGAGGAGGTGGGCCTGATCGAGGCGATCCGCACGTCGCCTAAAGACCCACTGGGGTACTGGCGCGCGAAGGTTGAGGGTTCGTAGGCACTCTGAGGCTTTTAGAGTAGCTGCCTAGCGGATGGCCAGACCGCTGGACGACCACCCTCTGCCGAATCGACCAGGCGCCGGTGGAAAGACACTCAAACCGGAAGCCGAAGCTCTCCCTCCGAGCGTGAACCGGTATGATCGCGGTCCGCGCGCCTGTAGCTCGAGCGGATAGAGCGTCGGCCTCCGGAGCCTGGCTGCCTGAGCGTAGTGGCCACCCGAGTGGGACCCCGAGCGAAACGGGTGGAGTTTTA
>DASVZT010000066.1:0-2374 GCA_036391495.1 Candidatus Limnocylindrales bacterium | reverse complement strand
GCTGATGATCCAGACCGGCGACGGCTCGACCTGCCAGGGCACCGTCACGCTGACCGGCAACGGCCTGACCTCGGTCTGCGCGGATGCGAACGGCAGCTGGGTCGTGACGCTCGCCGTGTCGCAGCTCTCGCGACGATCGATCACCGGGTCGATCACCCTGACCTCGACCGACGGCTCGGGCAGCGTGGGTCACCACGCAGCGCCATCAGCCGGCCCGCTCGCGCCGTCAGGCGCGGGTCAGGCTCAGGGTGGAGGCGAAGGCGGCGAGAACGAGAGTGCCGGCGGCGGTTCGGCGTAGCGCCGACGGTTCGGCGCGGCGCGCCCGGCGGTTCGGCCGCGGCGCACCCGGCGGTTCGGCCGCGGCGCATGGCGAACCCAGCAAGCCCCGCCGGCTCCGGCAGGCCCCGCGGTCTTGCCCGCGCCGATGTCGGCCACAGCGACACTTCCAGCGTAAGTCGGCCGACTAGGCAACCTCACCCGGTGCTCCACCCCGGTCTTGAGCGGGGATCTCGGGCCTTCGAGCACGGCCGCGCGGCCAGCGGTCGCGCAGGCCTGCCTCTATCGCCTCCTTACCCGGGGGAATGTCAGCCTCACCGACATCGCCGTCGACTGGGCCGACTCGCCGACGGACGCAGGCGGGCCCTCGACCAACACTGACTGACGCGGCCGACGTGCACCGCCCCACGACCGCCCCGCCGAGCTAGTGCGCCTCTCCCTCCCGTAGCGGCAGGACCAGCGTCGCCAGCGTGAACACGAGCGCCCCGAACGCCAGCACCCCGGCCACGATCAACCACTCGACAAGCGACGGCACGTAGAAGTAGCTCAGCGAGAACCTCTGGAGCCGGGATGCTACGTCGCCGGTCGCCACTCCAGGCGGGTCCCCGATCAAGGGATAGCTGAGTCCGTTCAGGACGATGTTCAGCCGATGGACGTAGATCCCGGCGATGGCCAGGGTCGACGCCGCTGCGACGCCCCAGGTCCGGAGGCGCGTCGAGCGCCAGGCGAGGATCAGGAACGGGATGAGCAGCCCGACCACGACCTCGAACGCGAAGAACCCCGCGTAGGGACCGGTCAGGAGGCGGCGCGCCGGCTCGGATTCGAATGCCGCACCCGGGTAGGCCGCCGTCAACGTCTCGCAGAACACGAAGAACGCCTCGACCGCGATGAAGACCCCGAGCAGTCCGCCCAGGTAGCCGACGAGCTCGGCCGGGAAGTCGAGGCGTCGCAACCGTCGCAGGGTGAGAGCCAGGAGGATGACGAGCGCCAGCCCGGACACGAGCGCGGACGACACGAAGAGCGGCGCCATGATCGCCGAGTACCAGAAGCCGCGCGAGATCTGCAGCCCGAAGATCCACGCCGTGATCGAGTGGAGCAGCACCGCGGCGGGGAGCGCCACCCACGCGAGGGCCCCCTTCACCGCATCGTCCCGTGCCGCCCCCGCCTCCGATGCCTTCGTCCCGAACGCGAGCGGCGACCCGGCCCGGGCCAGGTCCTGTCGCGTGTAGAGCCACGTGTACACGGCCGACAGCGTGAAGTAGACCGTGACGATCGCGATGTCCCAGATCATCGGCGACGTCGGGTTCGCGTACGCGACGAGATGCCAGATGCGTTCCGGCCGGCCGATGTCGGGCAGGAGGAAGAGGGCGGCCAGCATGATGGCCACCGTCGCCTCGAGCACGGCGAGCCGGACGATCGGCCTGAAGCGGGCGACCCCGAACAGCCGCCCGGCCGAGGCGACGATGAGACCGCCGGCGGAGAGCCCGACGAAGAACATGAAGAACAGGATGTACTGGCCCCACATGACGACGTTGTTCAGGTTCGTCACCGAGAGGCCGTTGGCCATCTGGTAGAGCCAGGCAGCCAGACCCATCACCAGGACGACGAGAAGACACCCGATCCAGGCGACGAGCCCGAGCGAGACGCGCCGGCCCGTGCGGCCCCCGGCGCCCGCGACCCCCGCCGCGCCCGCGACCCCCGCCGCGCCCGCCGACGCGCCCGCCACGTGAGTCCCGGTGCCGGCGTTCACAGCGGCCTCCTTCGTCGCGGTGCGACGTACATCACCTTGGGCTCCGTGCCGCGATCCTCGAGGAGCCGCGTCGCCTCCCGCTCACGGGCGACGGTCGAGATGCGGCTCGACGGGTCGTTGAGGTCGCCGAAGATGCGCGCCCCCGCCGGACAGGACCAGACGCACGAGGGCACCTGGCCGTCGGTGATGCGATGGACGCACAGGAGGCACTTCTCGACCGTCCCGATGGGCCTGGGAGCCACCATGCCGGTTTCGAGACCGTTCGGCCGGTCCGCGACACCCCAGTTGAAGACGCGCACACCGTACGGGCAGGCGATCATGCAGTAGCGGCAGCCGATGCACCGATCG
>DASVZT010000065.1:0-1893 GCA_036391495.1 Candidatus Limnocylindrales bacterium | reverse complement strand
TTGACGATCTTGCGCGAGCCGTCCTGCAGGCGCGCCTGGTGGACGATGAGGTCGACGGCCGACGAGATCTGCTCGCGGATCGCCCGCAGCGGCATCTCGTAGCCGGTCATGAGGACCATCGTCTCGAGGCGGCGGAGCATGTCGGCGGGCGTGTTCGCGTGGCCGGTCGAGAGGGAGCCGTCGTGGCCGGTGGTCATGGCGCCGAGCATGTCGAGCGCCTCCCCCGACCGGCACTCGCCGACGATGATGCGGTCGGGGCGCATGTGGAGCGCGTGCCGCAGGAGGCTGCGGATCGTGATCTCGCCCTCGCCCTCGAGGTTCGGCGGCCTGGCCTCGAGCGTGACGACGTGCTCCTGGCGGAGCTGGAGCTCCGCGGCGTCCTCGATCGTCACGATGCGCTCGTCGTTCGGGATGAATGACGAGAGGACGTTCAGCGTCGTCGTCTTGCCCGAGCCCGTCCCGCCCGACACGAAGACGTTCAGCTTCGCCTCGACGCAGGCCCGCAGGAAGTCGAACATCTCGGGGGTCGCCGTCCCGAAACGGACGAGGTCCTGCACGGTGAACGGCTTGGCGGCGAACTTGCGGACGGTGATGACGGGCCCGACGAGCGACAGCGGGGGGATGATCGCGTTGACGCGCGATCCGTCGGGGAGGCGGGCGTCGACGCGCGGGCTCGACTCGTCGATCCGCCGGCCCATCGGCGTGATGATGCGGTCGATGATCCGCATGACGTGTTCGTCGCCCAGGAACTGGCTCTCGACCGGGACGATCTTCCCGCCGCGCTCGATGTAGACCTGGCGCGAGCCGTTGACCATGATCTCGGTCACCGACTCGTCGCGCAGGAAAGGCTCGAGCGGGCCGAAGCCGATCAGGTCGTCGACGACCTCGCCGATGAGCGTGAGCCGCTCGTCGCGTGTCAGAGCGAAGCCGTACTGGGCCATGACCCGGTCGACGATCGCGCCGACACGGTCACGGACGTCGGGGTCCGAGGTGTCGAACTGCGCGTTGAACGCGTTGACGACCTCGTCCTGGAGACGGCGCCGGATGTCGCGGAGGAGATCCTTGCGAGCCGCGGTCGCGGCCGTCGGGGTCCGGCGCAGGGCGCGCTGAGGGGCTGGCGGGGGCGGGACGGTCGGGACGAGCGGACTGTCGGGGCTCGACGGCACCCCCGCCGGAGCCGCGCCCTCGACCTGGCCCTGCTGCTGTTGCGCGCGCTCGACGCGGCTGGACAGCGACATCCCTACCTCGACGTGACGACGCCGGGACCGCCTGGCCCGGCGGGAAGAGGATACCGCGGGATGTGCGCGCTACCGTCCGTGTCGACTCGACGTCCCGCCTCGGACGTCACGTCGCGAACCGGGACTACGTCCCGTGGCGCCACGAGGCGACGTACTCCGCCTGCTCGGCCGTCAGCTGGTCGAGGACGATGCCGAGCGCGGCGAGCTTGAGACGCGCGACCTCGGCGTCGATCGCCTCGGGGACGACGTAGACGCGGTTCTCGAGCTCGGCGTGGTGGGCGACGACGTACTCGGCCGAGAGCGCCTGGTTCGCGAAGCTCATGTCCATGACGGCCGCGGGGTGGCCCTCCGCCGCCCCGAGGTTGACCAACCGGCCCTCCGCGACGAGGTGGAGCTTCTTGCCGCCGACCTCGAACTCCTGGACGTTGTCGCGCACCTCGCGGACGTGGCCCTCGGCCATCTCGCGCAGTGCCTTGAGGTCGAGCTCGGCGTCGAAGTGGCCGCTGTTGGCCATGATCGCGCCGTCCCGCATGGCCTCGAAATGCTCGCGGCGGAAGACGTTGAGGTTGCCGGTCGCGGTGATGAAGATCTCGCCCCAGGGAGCGGCCTGGCCGACCGTCTTGACCTCGTAGCCGTCCATGAGGGCCTCGAGCGC
>DASVZT010000064.1:0-6580 GCA_036391495.1 Candidatus Limnocylindrales bacterium | reverse complement strand
TGTGGGGGAGCCACGGAGGGCTGATGACCGCTATCGACGACCCACGCCAGAGTCTCGAGAACCTCAAGCTCGAGCGCGACGCGATCGTCCTGTACGACGCTCTCGCCGAGATCGAGAAGGAGCAGCGCCGCGCGGCCGCGTTCCACCGGATCGCCGGGAACGAGCGCCGCCACGCCGACATCTGGGCGGGCAAGCTGCGCGAGCTCGGCGTCGACGTCCCACCGCCGGGTCCCCCGCGGATGCGCATCCGCGCGATCGTCGCGCTCGCGCGCGTCTTCGGGACTCACGCGGTATCGGACCTCGTCCAGGCGCTCGAGGGCGACGAGGAGGAGATCTACACGGGCCAGGAGACGAGCCCGGAGGTCGAGTCGATCGCCGCGGACGAGCGCGAGCACGCCGAGATCTGGCGAGAGCTCGACGCCGGGCGCGCGAGCCGCTTCGGCTCCATCGCTCCCCGCGACGCCCAGGACATGAAGGCCGTCCACGAGGCGGCGGCTGCCCCGGCGGCGCAGGGGTTCGACCTGGAGGAGGGGACGGTCGAGCCATGGCACCGGGCGGGCCAGTCGGGGACGCTGCGCGCCGTCATCTTCGGCGTGTCGGACGGCCTGGTGTCGAACACCTCCCTCGTCATGGGTGTCGCCGGCGCTGCGTCGGGCGACCCCAAGTTCATCCTTCTCGCCGGCATCGCCGGCCTGCTCGCGGGCTCGTTCAGCATGGCCGCCGGCGAGTACATCTCGATGCAGTCGCAGCGTGAGCTGTTCGAGCGCCAGATCCATCTCGAGCGCGAGGAGCTCAAGGCGATGCCCGAGGAGGAGGAGTCGGAGCTGGCGCGCATCTACCGCACGAAGGGCTTCACGGCCGACGAGGCCCGCTCGATCGCTCACCGACTGTTCCAGAAGCCCGAGATGGCGCTCGACACGCTCGTCCGCGAGGAGCTGGGGCTCGACCCCGACGAGCTGGGCAACCCGTGGCGGGCGGCGATCGGGTCGCTGCTCGCGTTCGGCGCGGGCGCAGCGGTGCCGGTCGTGCCGTTCCTCTTCGGCGGTGGCGCGGCTGTCTTCGCCGCGAGCATCGTGCTGAGTCTCGTCGCGATGTTCACGGTCGGGGGCGCGGTCAGCCTGCTCACCGGGCGCAGCTTCCTGTTCTCCGGCGCTCGCCAGGTGGTCATCGGGGTCGTGGCGGCGACGGTGACGTTCGCGGTCGGGCGGCTCATCGGGGTCAACGTCTCGTGACCGCCGGACCGGATCGTGCCCGGTCGGGGAATCCCGTCCCGGAGGAGAGCGTCGCCGCGATGTTCGACGACATCGCTCCCGTCTACGACCGGATGAACACGATCATGACCGCCGGGCTCGACGGCGGATGGCGCCGTGAGGCGGTGCGCGCGACCGCGGTGGAGCCGGGCGGGAGCGTCGTCGACGTCGCCTGCGGGACCGGCAAGCTCTCGCGAGCTCTCGCCGAGCGGGTGGGTGAGCGCGGGCGTGTCGTCGGCGTCGACCTCGCGCCGGTCATGGTGGAGCATGCGCGGCGGGCATATGCCGGCGTGCCCGGCCTGTCCTTCGAGGTCGCGAACGCGCTGGATCTCCCCTTCGGCGACGGCGAGTTCGACGCGTCGACGATCGCGTTCGGCCTGCGGAACCTGTCGGACTTCGAGGCGGGGTTCCGCGAGCTGTCGCGGGTGGTGCGGCCCGGCGGGTATGTCGTCTGCCTCGAGCTGTCCGTCCCGCGTCCGGCCTGGTGGGGGCGCCTGTACCACGGGACGTTCCGCTGGTTCGCGCCGCTGGTCGGTTCCGTGCTCTTCGGGCGCAAGGGGGCCTACGAGTACCTGCCCGCGTCCCTGGAGGGCTTCCCGCGGCCGGAGGAGCTCGCGGCCACGATGCGCCGGGCCCGCCTCGTGGACGTCCGGTTCAAGCGGCTGGCGCTCGGCGCGGTGGCGCTGCACAGGGGGCGTGTGCCCGATCGCGCCTGAGGGCGGGTGAGGCGTCCCTTCCGTGCGTATTCTCGGCCCGCGCTGCCCTTATGCGACAGCTCGGAGGGGGACGGCCGGGCACGCATCGCGAAGTTCGCGCCCTACCCGCTATCCGCGCGGGATTCGCACTGACCGGCGCCTCCCGTGCGAGATTCGTTGGCGCGGCCCGGGTTGCTGCCCACGGGCACCCCGGTGTCTCGCATAAGGGTAGTCGTGGACGAGATTACGCAGGCGATGCGCGGCGGAAGGGCGCAGGAGAGGCGACGCGAGGCCGCAGAAGGCCGAGCGGCCTACTCGTCCGTCGGGTGCGTCCTTCCCTCGACCGCCACGCTCTCGGCGTGCGCCTCGTACCAGGCGTCGTCGTCGAGCTCATCGAGGTCCGGCGCCGAGGCGCCCAGGTAGGCGCGGTGCAGCTCGAGCACCCGCTCAACACTCGCTCGGTCGATCGGGGCCGCCTGCTCGGGACCAGCGGACCACTCCGACCCCTCCGCCCGCTCTGCCGACACCCGCTCGGCGATCCATTCCGCCTCCCGGGCGACCTCGCGGGCCGCCATGTCGGCGTCGTCGCGCCGGAAGTCGGCCAGCAGAAGCCAGACGAGTCCGCCGCCCGCGACGATCCCGACGACGAGGAGCCACCAGTCGAAGCCGGCCAGCATCAGCCGATCGAGGGAGAGCAGGGAAGTGCCGACATCGCCGCGAGTATAGCCAGCGGGTACACTCGGTCCCCATGCTCGACTTCACCCCCCCGTCCGTCGCGTTCTCGATCGGCCCGCTCAACGTCTACTTCTACGGCCTCTGCTATGCCCTCGGTCTGGTCCTGGCCGGGTGGGTCATCAATCGCGAGGCGGCCCGGCGTGGCCTGGCGACGGAGGAGCTGCCGAACGGCATGATCGTCGTCGCCGTCGCGGCGGTCATCGGCGGCCGGCTCTACCACGTCATCGACCAGTGGCAGCTCTACAAGGACGACCTCCTCAAGATCGTCCTGCCGCCATACACGGGCCTCGGGGCCTATGGCGGCATCATCGTCGGCACGATCGTCGGCATCCTCTACGTGCGATGGCGGCGCCAGTCGATCCTCGCCTGGGCCGACGCGATCGCCCCCGGTCTCTTCGCGATGCAGTTCGTCGCCCGCTGGGGCAACTTCTTCAACCAGGAGCTCTACGGTCCACCGACGAGCCTCCCGTGGGGCATCCCGATCGAATGCTCGAAGCGAGTGGCGGAGTTCGCCTGTCCTCCGGGCAATGCGCCGTCGCTCGCGGGAACGTTCGGGCTGACCCCGGCGACCGCACATTTCCAGCCGATGTTCCTGTACGAGTCGCTGTCCGGGCTCCTCGGGATGCTGGCCCTGATCTGGCTGGCCAGGCGCTTCGCGTCGCGCCTCCGCTCGGGCGACCTCCTGCTCGTCTTCTTCACCTGGTACGGCGTCGTCCGCTTCCTCCTCGAGTACATGCGCGCCGGTTACAACTGGACGTTCTTCGGCATCCCGACCGCCCAGCTCGTGGCCGGCGCGTTCATCGTCGGCTCGATCGTGGTCCTCCTGTACCGCCATCGACCCGGGGCGCCCGGCGGTCGACCCGACCGCGATGCGTCCGCCACGGCCGCAGCCGACACTGCGATGAGAACGACCGGAGAAGCCGGTCGCGGAGGTTAGGAGGCGGGGCGTACAATCCGCCCCAAGCACGACTGCGGAAGCCGACTCCCGGCGGGTGCGTCCCGTCGCCACGCGCGGCCGGTCGATCCAGTGATCGCCCGCGCCGAGGAGTCGAAGCAGATGTCGCAGACCGTCGTCCCCCCGAATCTCGAACGGATCGGCCGGTCCGTCCGTGCGAATCTCTCCTCCGCGGAGCTGTACGAGCTCGCCATCCGCGCGAACGAGGGGCTGATCGCCGCCGAGGGCCCGCTCGTCGTCCGGACGGGGCAGCACACGGGCCGCTCGCCCCAGGACAAGTTCATCGTCGATGAGCCCTCGAGCCGCGAGCGCATCTGGTGGGGCGAGGTCAACCGTCCCATCTCCGAGGAGCACTACGCCCGCCTGCGCGCGCGCCTGATGGAGTACCTGACCGAGAAGGACCTCTTCGCGCAGGACGTCTTCATCGGTGCCGCGCCCGAGCATCGCCGCAGCCTGCGCGTCTACACCGAGACCGCCTGGGCGAGCATCTTCGCGAAGAACCTGTTCCGCCGCCCGACGCGCGATCAGCTCGACGCCTTCGCCCCGAACTTCACGATCATCAACGTGCCGTCGTTCAAGGCTGACCCCGCCACCGAGGGCACGCGGACCGGCACGGCCATCCTCCTCCACCTCCAGCGGATGGAGATCCTCATCGTCGGCACGGAATACGCGGGCGAGATCAAGAAGTCCGCCTTCACCGTCATGAACTACCTCATGCCCGACGAGGGCGTCCTGCCGATGCACTCGTCGGTCAACGTCGGCGCGGCGGGCGACTCGGTCGTCTTCTTCGGCCTGAGCGGCACCGGCAAGACGACGCTCTCCGCCGACCCGCTCCGCAGCCTCATCGGTGACGACGAGCATGGCTGGGGCGACGCCGGCCTCTTCAATTTCGAGGGCGGCTGCTACGCGAAGACGATCCGCCTCTCCCCGATGTACGAGCCGGACATCTTCCAGACGACGAAGCGCTTCGGCACGATCCTCGAGAACGTCGATCTCGACCCGGCGACGCGCGAGCTGGACCTCGCCTCGGAGCGCTTCACCGAGAACACGCGCGGTGCCTACCCGCTGCACTTCATCGGGAACGCCGATCCGACCGGGATGGCCGGACAGCCGAACAACGTCGTCCTGCTGACGGCCGACGCGTTCGGCGTCCTGCCGCCGATCAGCCGCCTGACGCACGACCAGGCGGCCTACCACTTCATCAGCGGCTACACCGCGAAGCTGGCCGGCACGGAGATCGGCGTCAGGGAGCCGAAGGCGACGTTCTCGGCGTGCTTCGGGGCGCCGTTCATGCCGCTCCATCCCGGCGAGTACGCCGACATGCTCATCGACCGCCTGCAGCGCACGGGCGCACAGGCGTGGTTCGTCAATACCGGCTGGACCGGCGGTCCGTACGGCACGGGCGAACGGATGAACATCAACCACACGCGAGCGATGGTCCGGGCGGCGATCAACGGCCTGCTCGACGACATCGACTACGTCGAGGACCCGATCTTCCGCCTGGCCGTCCCCACGTCCTGCCCCGACGTCCCGCCGGAGTTCCTCCAGCCGCGCACGACGTGGCAGGACAAGGCGGCCTACGACCGGCAGGCCCGCCAGCTCGCGCAGATGTTCGCGGCGAACTTCGCGAAGTACGCCGACGGCACCTCCGAGGGAGTGCGGGCGGCGGGGCCGCGCGCCGAAGGCTGACCCGCCGAACGAGGGTCGATCGACGCGTGCGCCGGCACGCGCGCAGCGAGGGCGCCCGAGCGCCCGGGGAGTCACAGCCCATGTCTCGCAACCAGGTCACTGTCATCGGCGCCGGGAACGTCGGCGCGACGACCGCCCAGCGGATCGCCGAGGCCGGACTGGCCGACGTCGTTCTCGTCGACATCGTGGAGGGGCTGCCGCAGGGCAAGGCGCTCGACCTGGCCGAAGCCGCGCCGGTCGTCGGCCACGACGCGCGGCTCGTCGGGTCGAACGACTACGCCGACACGGCAGGATCGGACATCATCGTCGTCACGTCGGGGATCCCCCGCAAGCCGGGGATGAGCCGTGACGACCTCATCGCGACGAACGCCGGGATCGTCGGCGGTGTCGTCAAGGGGGCGGCAGCCGTGTCGCCCGACGCGATCATCATCGTCGTCACGAACCCTCTCGACGTCATGTGCCATGTCGCTATGACGGCCTCGGGCTTCCCGCGCGAACGCGTGCTGGGGATGGCCGGTGTGCTCGACTCGGCGCGGTTCCGGACGTTCATCGCCGAGGAGCTCGGCGTGTCGGTGGAGGACACCCACGCGTTCGTGCTCGGCGGCCACGGCGACACGATGCTCCCCCTGTCGCGGTACTCGACGGTCGCCGGCGTGCCGATCACCGAGCTCCTCCCGGCGGAGCGCGTCAAGGCTCTCGAGGAGCGGACGGCCAACGGCGGCGCGGAGATCGTGGCCCTGCTGAAGACGGGCTCGGCCTTCTACGCGCCCGCGGCGTCGACCTTCGAGATGGTCGAGTCGATCCTGCTCGACCGGAAGCGCGTCCTCCCGTGCGCGACATACCTGGCCGGCGAGTTCGGCGTCGACGGGCTGTTCGTCGGTGTGCCGGTCGTCCTCGGTCGCGGCGGGATGGAGCGCGTTTTCGAGATCGAGCTCACGGTGGACGAGCAGGTGGCGTTCGACAGGTCGGTGAACGCGGTCAGGGAGCTCGTCGCAAAGCTGTAGAGCGGGGGCCGAGCGGGTCCACGCGGGGCTGGTCGGGTCGGTCTCGTCCCGACCGGCCTTCCCGTTTCATGCCCCGTTCATGCGGGTTCCCGGCGTTCGTCATCCGGGCGACGGAGGATGGAGCGGGACGCGGCCGATCGACGGCGTCGAGTCCGGCGGTCGCGGACGTCCCGGAAGCAGGGAGGCCACCGATGGGCCGACGACTTCGCCAGCTCGACCTCGTCCACCGCCTCGTCACGCCGCAGGTGCGGC